>DASSHC010000142.1:0-4986 GCA_035693105.1 Thermomicrobiaceae bacterium
GCCCCAGCGCCTCGGTAGCGCCTGACCGGACGGGTCCCCTGGTCCACAACTTGCATCTTCCCGAACAGCGAAGGGCGAGCGATTCATCGCCTCGCGCGACATCATGGTAGGGGCAGACCCCCGGGTCTGCCCTGCTTCCCCTGGGTCAATGCTTCGGGGAGCGAGGGCGGCCACGGGGGTCTGCCCCTACAGATATTGGGGCTGAGAGCCCACCGAGGGAGCACCAGCGCGTGAACCAGATCGTGGCAACCCAGTCCGAACCCGAGGCCGCCGCCGGCGAGCGCCCGCTCGCCGTCGAGATGGTCGATGTACGCAAGGAGTTCGACGATGTGATCGCGGTCGCGGACATCACCCTGGCCATCGAGCCGGGTCAGATCGTCGGGCTGATCGGGCCGAGTGGCTCGGGCAAGACCACCACTATCCGCCTGATCCTCGGGCTCTACCGTCCCACCAGCGGAATCGTGCGCGTCAACGGCAAGGACCCTCTCGACTTCGACCGCGCCGACCGCGAGGCGATCGGCTACCTGCCCCAGCACTTCCTTCTGTATCCGGAGCTGACCGTGGCCGAGAACCTGGAGTTCGTCGCCGCCACCTACGGGCTCGGTTGGCGAGCGCGCCGCCGCAGCATTCGTGACTTGCTGCGCACGGTCGATCTGACCGACGCGGCCGACCGCCTCGCCGCACAGATCTCCGGTGGCATGCAGCGCCGGCTGGCGCTCGCCTCCGCCATGCTGCACGATCCCTCGTTCCTCGTCCTCGACGAGCCCACCGCCGGCATCGATCCGCTGCTGCGCGCCGACATCTGGCAGGTCTTTCGCGGCCTGCGCGACGAGGGCCGCACCCTGGTCGTCACCACGCAGTACGTCACCGAGGCCGAGCACTGCGATCAGGTGGCGCTGATCAGCGACGGGCGGGTCGTCGCCTTCGGCACGCCGCAGGAGCTGCGCCGCCTCGCCTTCGGGGGCGAGCACGTGCGCTTGACCGTGCCCGATCTTGACCGGCAGATGATGCGCGAGATCCTGCACTTTCCGCATGTGGCTGGTGGTCGCTGGGACGGCGAGGACGAACTCCTGCTGGTCGTCGACGACGCCGGCACGGCCATTCCACTGATCACCGAGCGGCTGCGCGAACAGGATCGCCAGGTCACCTCGGTCGAGAAGCATCAGGAGTCGTTCGAGCAGGTCTTCGTCGCACTCGTGAAGAAGCAGGACGAGCGTGTTTCGCCGGCTGCTTGACCGCGCCACGCGGGCGTTTTTTCGCCCCTGGGCGTTCTTCTCCAAGGAGTTCGTACAACTACGGCGCCAGCCGCGCTTGATCCTGATGCTGGTGCTCGGGCCGTTCGCCATCCTCCTCCTCTTCGGGCTGGGCTACAATAGTCAGCCACAGCCGATCAACACGATCCTGGTGCTCCCCACGGATTTGAACCTGCCAACCGACGTGGCCAGCTACAAGAGCGAGTTCATCCAGCCCTTCAACCTGGTCGGCGTGACCACGGACCGCGCCGCGGCCGTCGATCAGCTCGATCATCAGAAGGTGGACGCGGTGGTCCTCTTCCCGTCCGGCGCCCAGCAGACGATTCTCGGCGGTCAGCGCGCCACCATCGAGGTCCTGTTCAACGTGCTCGACCCGCTGCAGCGCTCCTGGCTCAACTACTACAGCTACGTGCAGACCAACGAGCTGAACCGGCAGGTGCTGCAGCGCGCGCTGCAGCAGCAGGACGGCCAGTCCGCGCAGTCCGGCCTGCTGGCGGCCGCGGTGCTCAGCGGGGGGCGCACCATCCCGCCGAGCGTGCTCGTCTCGCCCTTCCAGGTGCAGGGCAAGAATCTCGCTCCTACCTCGCCCGGCTACGTCGTCTACTTCAGCCCCGGCGTGCTCGCGCTGCTGGTGCAGCACATCGCCGTCACCTTCACCGCGCTGGCGCTCGTGCGCGAGCGCACGCGCGGCGCGATCGAAGTCTTCCGCGTGGCCCCGGTCAGCTCGCGCGAGATCCTCTTCGGCAAGTTCATCTCCTACTTTCTGCAGACGCTGGTGTTGGCGGTCGTGCTGGCCGTGCTGATGAAGCTCGCGCTCGGCGTGCCCTTCCTCGGACCATACGACGTGCTGCTCGGCGCGATCGCGCTGGTGATCCTGGCCTCGCTCGGGCTCGGCTTTCTCATTTCGGCCGTTTCGAACTCCGAAACGCAGGCGGTGCAGCTCTCGCTGCTGGTGCTGATCGCCTCGGTGTTTTTCAGCGGTTTCCTAGTGCCGCTGGCCAATCTGATCAAGGCGGTGCGGGTCGTTTCCTACCTGCTGCCGGTCACCTACGGCATCCAGGCGCTCCAGCGCGTGATGCTGCGCGGCCAGGACCCGCCGTTGTTTGATATCGCCGGCCTGGCCGGCATCGCCATCGTCGCCACTGTGATCGCCGCCATCGCCTTCCAGCGCGCCTTCCAGCGCCGGTGAGCCGGTCGCCGGCCTCGGTTCGTTCCATGCGATATGCTCAAGTATCGCGCGGCACTACGGGCGATGGACGGGCCGTGCCGGCCAGCGGAATAGCATACGTCGGCGGGTGGTTGTAACGGCTTGGACGGCACGCCGGCTGGGGTTGCGCCATGGCCGGTTTGGATTTCGAGGGAGTTGGACGAGCGTGGAGCGACCTGGCACGGCGAATCACCTGCAACTCTTACCGCCAAACATCGAGCGGGTCGCGATGCTCTCGGTTCACACCTCGCCCTTCGGCCAGCCCGGCTCCGGCAGCATCGGCGGCATGAACGTCTACGTGCGCGAGCTGAGCCGCCACCTGGCCGAGCAGGGCATCAAGGTCGATCTCTTCACCCGGCGCAGCGATCCGGCCGCACCCGCGATCGCGTTGGGTGAGGACGGCGTGCGCTTGATCCAGATCGAGGCCGGGCCGCCCGAGCTTCTCGACAAGGACTCCCTCTTCTGCTATCTGCCGGACTTCGCCAGCGAGATGGCCTACTTTGCCGCCGGCGAGGGCGTCCGCTACGACCTGATTCACAGCCACTACTGGCTCTCCGGTTGGGCGGGGCATCTGTTGCGCGGCTACTGGGACGTGCCGCTGGTGTTGATGTTCCACACCATGGCCCATCTCAAGAATGCCGTGACCCCCGAGCACCGCGAGACGACCCTGCGCCTCCAGGTCGAGCGGCGCCTGGCCGAGCTGTCCGACGCCATTGTCGCCGCCACACCGGACGAGCGCGGCGAGCTGATCCGCCACCTCAATGCCGACCCGGCCCGCATCAAGCTGGTGCCACCGGGGATCGATCTTGATCGCTTCAAGCCGGGCGACCGGCGCGCGGCGCGCCGGGCGCTCGACCTGCCCGATGGCCCGCTGGCCCTCTTCGTGGGTCGCATCGATCCCGTCAAGGGGATCGACACGCTGCTGGAGGGCTTCAAACGGCTGGTCGAGGACTATCAGTGGGCCGGCCCGCGCCCGCGACTAGTCTTCCTCGGCGGGTTGATCCAGTTCGACGGCCCGGATACCACGATGGACGCTGACCTGGAGCGGCTCTCCGCCCGCGCCGAGGCGCTGGGGCTGGGCGATCTCATCCTCTTCCGCGGCTCCCAGCCGCGGCGCCTGCTGCCCCTCTACTACAACGCCGTCGACGTCTGCACCGTGCCTTCGCGCTACGAGTCGTTCGGCTTGGTGGCGGTCGAGGCGATGGCCTGCGGCACGCCGATCGTGGCCTCCGAAGTGGGCGGCCTGCGCTTCACCACCGAGCACGAGGTCTCCGGCCTACTGGTGCCGCACTCCGAGCCGGCCGCGCTCGGCGCCGCGCTGCACCGCGTCCTGACCGACCACAACCTGCGCTCGCGGCTGCAGGTGGGCGCGCGCCAGGCGGCGGTGCGCTATTCCTGGCAGACAATCACCTCGGCGGTGCTCCGCGTCTACGCCGACCTGGTCCACCCGGTCGATCTGGCGCGGGCCGAGCCGCTGCAAGTGTTCTCCGGAGACTAGGTGCCGCTCTTCAGCATCGACGAGGCCATCTTCGCGGCCGTGCCCAACGCCCGCTTTGCGGCGGTGGTGCTGCGTGGCGCCGACAACACCGGCGTCAATCGGGCCGTCGAGGAGCGCCTGCGGGCCGCGGAGGAAGCCGTACGGCGCGCGTTCGCCGGACAGGACGTCAAGGCGCACCCCAATCTCGCCATCTGGCGCGAGACGTTCGGCGAACGCGGCTGGACCCCGAGCAAGTACCTCAGCTCGATCGAGGCGCTGGTGCGCCGGGTGGCCAAAGGCGGCGAACTGCCGCGCATCAACCCGGCGGTCGATCTCGGCAACAGCCTCTCGCTGCGCTATCTGGTGCCGCTCGGAACGCACGACCTGGCCGGCGCTCCCGAGGGCATCTCGGTGCGCCTGTCGCGCCCCGAGGATCGCTTTCTGCCGATGGGCGAGCAGCCAGCGGAGATTCCTGAGCCGGGCGAGATCGTCTACGCTAGCGGCGGGGACATTCGCACCCGCCGCTGGGTCTGGCGCCAGAGCGGCACCGCGCTGGTCGGGCCCGAGGCGCGCGACATCCTCTTCCCGCTCGACGGCTTTGCTCCGCGAACGGAGGAAGCGGTGCGCCGGGCCGCCGAGGAACTCGCCGAGCTGGCGCCGGCCCTCCTGGGCGGCACCACCGCCGTGTACCACCTCGGCCCGGCCCAACGCGCCGTCCCATAGAGAACGGCGGCCGAACCCCCTCAGACTCTGGCCCTCAACCGGACGTCACGATTTCGTACTCGTGCCAGGGTTGCAGTTCCGCGCCGAGCGCGCGCAACTGGAACAGGAACGGTTCGCCAATCTCCATGATCTGGTCATCGGGCGGGACGCGATCCCAGAGCATCACCGCGACGAATTCGGAGGTGCTGCGCTCGATTCCGAAGTAGAAGTGCTGGAAGCCTGGCAGTTGGCTGATCCGGGGGACGTAGTCTTTGGTCAGCACCTGTCCAAAGAGATCAGCGTTATAGGGCTTGAGATGTCCGGTGAGAATGCGCACGAACATGTGG
>DASSHC010000143.1:0-43907 GCA_035693105.1 Thermomicrobiaceae bacterium
GTCTGGGGCGGTGATGCCAGCGCGCGGCGCTATCGAGCGGGGATGGGTGAGCCGTGGCTACGGGCGCGGCCGTACATTCGCTCCTGGGTCGGCATCCCGCTCAGGTTTCGCCAGCGGACGCTCGGTCTGCTGACGATGACGTACGGGGAGCCTAACTACTTCACCGCGCGGCACGTGCGCCTGCTGCGGGCGGTGGCCGCGCAGGCCGCCGTGGCCATCGAGAACGCGCGGCTGGTCGCGGCGACGCGCGAGGGCGCCGCGCTCGAGGAGCGCCAGCGGCTGGCCCGCGAGCTGCACGACGCGGTCAGTCAAACGCTCTTCTCGGCCAGCCTGGTCGGCGATGTGCTGCCCACCCTCTGGCAGCGCAACCCGGAGCGCGCCGCGGAGGCGCTGGAGGACCTGCGCGCGCTGACCCGCGGCGCGCTGGCCGAGATGCGCACGCTCCTCTTCGAGCTGCGCCCGGCGGCGCTGGTCGAGACCCCGCTGGCCGATCTCTTGCAGCACCTGGCGCACGCGGTCACCGGGCGCGCCCGCCTGCCGGTCGCGCTGGCGGTCGAGCCGGTTCCGGCGCTGCCGCCCGAGGTGCAGCTCGCCTGCTACCGTATCGCCCAGGAGGCGCTGAACAACGTCGTCAAGCACGCCGAGGCGAGCAGCGTGGGGCTGGACCTCAGCGC
This sequence comes from Thermomicrobiaceae bacterium, assembly GCA_035693105.1. Taxonomy (GTDB): domain Bacteria; phylum Chloroflexota; class Chloroflexia; order Thermomicrobiales; family Thermomicrobiaceae; genus DASSHC01. The sequence continues at coordinate 675 of DASSHC010000143.1, forward strand.
GGCGCCCGCTGGGCAGGTGCGGCTGCGCGTCCGCGACGACGGGCGCGGCTTCGACCCAGACGAAACGGCACCCGGTCACTTTGGCATGCAGACCATGCGCGAGCGCGCGGCGGCGATCGGGGCGGCGCTGACCGTCGCCAGCCAGCCGGGCGGCGGGACCGAGCTACTGCTGGCCTGGCCCGCCGGAGCCGCGCACGAATTGACGACTGAGGACAAGGAATAGGGAATACCCAATGACCATCTCAGAGCCGATCCGCGTCATGATCGTGGACGACCACGACATGGTCCGGCGCGGGCTGGCGACCTTTCTCTCCATCTACGACGACCTGGCGCTGGTGGGCGAGGCCCGCGGCGGCGCCGAGGCGCTGCGCCGCTGCGCCGAGCTGCGCCCGGACGTGGTGCTGATGGACCTGATGATGCCCGAGATGGACGGGCCGAGCGCGACCGCCGAGCTGCGCCGCCGCTGGCCGGAAACCCAGGTCATCGCGCTGACCAGCTTCCCCGAGCCGGAGCTGCTGCAGCGCGTGCTGCAGGCGGGCGCGGTCAGCTACCTGCTCAAGAATGTCTCGGCCGAGGCGCTCCACGGCGCCATCCTGGCGGCGCACGCCGGGCGCTCGACGCTGGCCCCCGAGGCGGCGCAGACGCTGATTCAGGTGGCGACCCAGCCGCGCACGCCGGGCTACGACCTGACGGCGCGCGAGCGCGAGGTGCTGGCGCTGCTGGTCGATGGGCAGAGCAACGGCGAGATCGCCCACCAGCTGGCGGTCAGCCCCTCGACCATCAAGGCCCACGTCAGCAACATCCTGCGCAAGCTCGATGTCGCCAGTCGCACCGAGGCGGTCGCCCTGGCCGTGCGCCACAACCTGTCCAGCTAGCCAGCCTCTCCCTTCCCCAACCGGCCGATCCGCGCCTCCCCCGCGTGGCCGAGGCCACCACTCATCGCCTGTTCGATCCCCAAACTCCCTGCCCGCCCGATGTGGGCAGGGAGCGTCCCACCTATCGTTGAGCCCAGGATGAGGACGAGCCCATCTCGACGCCGAGGGTCAGGGCGAGGCTCATCACCTGGAACGAGAAGCGGAGCATGCGGTGATGGAGCCGGAAACGATTCGCATCCTGCTGGTCGATAGCCACGACAGCGTGCGCCTCGGCCTGACCACCGCGCTCGGGCTCGTCGACGACCTGCGGGTGATCGGCGAGGCCCCTGGCGGGATCGAGGCGCTGCGGCTCTGCGCCCGGCTGCGGCCGGATGTGGTGCTGCTGGAGCTTCAGCTCCCGGACCACGACGGCATCGCGCTGCTGCGCCTGCTCCGCGAGCGCTGCCCCTGCTCGCGCGTCGTGGTGCTGACCAGCGCGGCCGGCGCGGAGCTTCGCCGCCGGGCGCTGGCTGCCGGCGCCGACGACTATCTGCCGAAATACGTCTCGAGGGACGAGCTGGCGGCGGTGATCCGCGCCGTGGCGACGCGGGATGGCACGACCGAGGAGCAAGGAGGGGAGCGATAAGCGGAGTGGCGCGCAAGTACGAATCGGAACGTGTTGGCAGCGGTCAGGAGAGAGAGGACCCGACGATGACGATGCACAAGCACCACCACCACGAGCACGCGGGGCACACGGCGCGGGCGCACCGCGCCCAGGGCGAGTTCAGCCGCGAGATCGCGGGGCTGCCGGTGGCGACGGCGACGGCGGTCGTCGATCTGGCCGACGGCGCGCGCTTCACGCTGACGGCCGCGCCGGTGCGCAAGACGATCGGTGAGGCCGAGGTGCGGCTGTTGGCCTACAACGGCTCCGTGCCGGGCCCGACGCTGCGCGTGCGCCAGGGCTCAAGCGTGACGATCGACTTCACCAACCAGGCCGATCTGGAGAACACGGTCCACTGGCACGGCTTGCGCCTCGAAAACCGCTACGACGGCACCCACGAGACGCAGGCGCCGGTACCGGTCGGCGGCAGCTTCCGCTACCAACTGCGCTTCCCTGACCCCGGCATCTACTGGTACCACCCGCACGTGCGCGAGGACTACGGCCAGGAGCTGGGGCTCTACGGCAACGTGCTGGTCGTGCCCGCCGAGGCGGACTACTGGGGGCCGGTCCACCGCGAGATCGCCCTGACGCTCGACGATATCCTCTTGGAGGACGGACAGGTCGCGCCCTTCAGCCGCGCCCAGACGAACCACGCGGCCATGGGCCGCTACGGCAACGTGCTGCTGGCCGGCGGTGAGCCGGAGCAGGCGCTCAGCGCGCGGCGTGGCGAGGTGGTGCGCTTCTACCTGACCAACACCGCCAACACGCGCGTCTTCAACCTCGGCGTGACAAACGCCCGCATGAAGCTGGTCGGCGGCGACAGCGGCCGCTGCGAGCGCGAGCAGTTCGTCGAGTCGGTGCTGCTGGCGCCCTCGGAGCGGGCCGTGGTCGAGGTCTGCTTCGACCAGCCGGGGCAGGCGACGCTGGAGCACCGCTCGCCGCAGCGCCATGCCACGCTGGCGACGGTCGCGGTCGGCGACGAGGCGGCTCAGCCGCCGCTGCTGGACGCGTTCGCCACCTTGCGCACCGATGCCGCGCTGGCGGCCGAGCGCGCGGCGCTCGCGCCCTACCTGGCGGCCGCGCCGGACAAGACGCTGGCCTTCGTGGCCGAGCTGAACCTGGACGCGACCGGCGCCGAGAGCGAAGGCCCATTCAGTTGCCCGATGCACCCGGAGGTCGTCAGCGACGCGCCCGGCAGCTGCCCGACGTGCGGCATGAAGCTCTTGCCGGCCGGGCTGATGGACCAGGCGGGGCACGAGCACGGTGGGCACGGTGGGCACGGTCAGCACGGGCAGCACGCACGGCACGAGACCCACGCGCACCACGCTCACGCGTGCCACGCGCCCCAGGCCGATGATCACGCGCACCACGGGCACCATGGCCACCACGGGCAGCACGCGCAGCACAACGGCCACGGTCAGCACGGCCGGCAGCCCTCCCAGCCCACGAACGGGATCGAGTGGGAGGACGACATGGAGGCGGTCAACCGCCTGACGACCTCGGCCAACACCCGCTGGAAGCTGATCGACCGCGCCAGCGGCGCGGAGAACCACGCCATCGACTGGCGCTTCCGGGTCGGCGAGCGGGTCAAGCTGCGGCTGGTCAACGAGCTGGAGTCGGACCACCCGATGCAGCACCCCTTCCACATCCACGGCGCCGGGCGCTTCCTGGTGCTCAGCCGCGACGGCGGGGCAGAGCCCAACCTGATGTGGAAGGACACGGTGCTGCTGCGCACCGGGGAGACGGTGGATATCCTGCTCCAGGTCAGCAACCCCGGCCGCTGGATGGCCCACTGCCACATCGCCGAGCACCACGAGAGCGGCATGATGCTCTCCTTCCAGGTCGACGAGTAGCGACTCTCAGCCGGGAGCGGCGCGTCTGTCCCGCTCCCGGCGCCGGTAGGCACGACTGTCCATTGGGAAGGAACGCCAGATGGCATCCGAGGAGAAGACGATCGCGGTGGTGCTCTATCCCGGCATGACCGCGCTCGATCTGGTCGGCTCGCTGCAGGCGCTCAAGTGGCTCCACGTGCGCTCGCCCTACCGGGTGGTGGCCGTGGCCGAGCGCATCCAGCCGGTGCCGACCGACACGCCGCTGAAGCTGGCGCCCAACCGCGCGCTGTGGGAGGTGGCAAAGCCCTTCGGCCTGCTGCTGCCGGGCGGCGGGGACGCGGCCCTTGAGGCGGTCGAAAACCCCGCGCTGCGCGAGTACATCGCGGCAGCCGCCTACTCGGCGGAGCTGGTCGCCTCGATCGGCACCGGCTCGCTGATCCTGGCCGAGCTGGGTCTGCTGGCGGGGCGGCAGGCGACGACCCATTGGGCCTACGCCGCTCAGCTGCGCGAGCGGGGCGCCGACTACGTCCGCCGGCGCTGGGTGGAGGACGGCAAGTTCGTCACCGCCGCGGGCGTGACGGCCGGGATCGACCTGGCGCTGCAACTGGTGGCCAAGCTGACCTCGGTGAGCACGGCGCGCCAGGCCCAGTTGATCATCGAGTACGACCCCCAGCCGCCCTTCGGCGGCATCGACTGGGAGCGCGTGGACCGGGAGAACGCGGCGGCCGTGGTGGCTGCCGGCGGCGTCGAGGCCGTGCTGGGCCGGCTCGACGGCCCGATCGAGAAGGAGCGTATCTGATGGCGACAACGCAAACCGCTAAGAAGACGATCGCCTTCGTCCTCTATCCGGAGCTGACCCCGCTCGACCTGGTCGGGCCGCTCCAGGTGCTGACCAGTCTGAGCGCGATCGAGCCCCGGTTCCGGGTCGTGGTGGTCGCCGAGCGGATCGCGCCGCTGGCGAGCGACATCGAGGTGCCGCTGATCGCGGACAAGACCTTCGCCGAGGTGCCGCGGCCCGACATCATCTTCGTGCCGGGCGGGGTCACCGGCACGCTGCGGGCTATGCGCGACGAGACGCTGCTGCGCTACGTGCGCGACGCCGCGGAGTCGGCGGAGATCGTGGCTTCGGTCTGCACCGGCTCGCTGATCCTGGCCTCGGCCGGGCTGCTCAGGGGCCGCCCGAGCACGACCCATTGGGTCGCGCCTGGGGTGCTGGAGAACTTCGGCGCCCGCTACCACCGTAAGCGCTGGGTCGAGGACGGCAAGCTCATCATGGCCGCCGGGGTCTCGGCCGGGATCGACATGGCGCTCCACCTGGTGGACCGGCTGACCGACCGCGAGACGGCGCGCCGGGTGCAGCTCGCCATCGAGTATGACCCCCAGCCGCCCTTCGGCGGCATCGACTGGCAGCGCCTGGGGCTGATGCCGCGAATAGTCCGCGCCGTCGTCTCGCTGGCCGCGCCGCTGATGACGCGGCGCCCGAAGCGGATCGCCAGGCAAGCCGGCTGGAGCTGATCCCTTCCCCTGTCATCCTGAGCCGCCGCGAAGTATCTCTCATCCGTATCGCATGGCAGGCACCTGGAACGAAGAGGAGATCCTTCGGCTGTGGCCTCATCAGGATGACCAGGGGGACGAGGGGATGATAGGAGGGACGCAGGATCCCTCCTGGACAGGCATAGCACGTACGTTTCGAACGGCTTCCAATCAGAAAGGACCAGGAACCACGATGACGACGACGAACGCATCCCTCGACGTGCTGGTGATCGGCGCCGGGCAGGCCGGCCTGGCGCTGGGGCAGCAGCTCATGGCGACGGGCACGCGCTTCCTGCTGGTCGACCGGCACCCGCGCCTGGGCGAGAGCTGGCGTATGCGCTTCGACTCGCTGACGCTCTTCACCCCGCGCGCCTACAGCGCCCTGCCCGGCCTGCCGCTCCAGGGCGATCCGGCGGGTTACCCCGGCAAGGACGAGATCGCGGACTACCTGGAGGCGTACGCCCGCCACTTCCGGCTGCCGCTGGCGCTCGGCACCGAGATCGCGCGGCTGGAGCGCCACGACGACCGCTTCCTGGCCACCACCGCCGCTGGTGAGCAGTACACCGCCCGCGCCGTGGTGCTGGCGACCGGCGCCTACCAGCAGCCGGCCATTCCCCCGCTCAGCCAGCACCTGGCGGACGAGGTGGCGCAGTTGACGCCGGAGGACTACCGCAATCCGGCCCAGACGCCGCCGGGCACGGTGCTGGTCGTGGGCGACGGCGCCACCGGACGGCAGATCGCCGGCGAGCTGGCGGCGACCCACCGGGTCTATCTCGCCACCGGGCGGCCGCGCCGCGTCAGCCCCGACCGCGTCCTGGGCAAGAGCATCTTCTGGTGGCTCGACACACTCGGCGCTCTGCGCAAGCCGGCCGATTCGCTGATCGGTCGCCGGCTGAAGGAGGCCGATCCCTTTCCTGGCAAGCATCTCGAGCTGGACCGGCTGCGGGAGGCGGGGGTCAACGTGGAGGGCCGGCTGACCGGCGCGTCGGGGCGGCGTGTGCTCTTCACGGGGGCGGCCTCGGTCGAGATCGACGTGGTGATCTGGGCCACCGGCTACCGCGACCGCACCGGCTGGGTGGCGATCCCGGAGGCGAAGGACGCCCGGGGCGCCTTCGTCGAGCGGCGCGGCATCTCGCCGGTGCCGGGGCTGGCCTTCATCGGGCGCCACTGGCAGTGGTCGCGCGGCTCGGCGCTGCTGCACGGCGCCGGCGTCGATGCCGCCTACGTCGTGCAGCAGCTGGGCGAGCAGCTCGCCGGCGAGCAGGCGCCGGCCCCGGTCAGCGAAGGGATGCTGGCCGGCAGCGCATCGTAGGTGCCAATCGTTCGGATCTCAGACGGACGGCCAGCCTGGCCGCCCGTTTCTCGTGCGGCGCGGCCTGCCCAGCCGGCCAGGTCTCGCCTCCCCCAGTTGGCCGATCTCCCGCTCCCCTGCGCGCCCGAGACGGAATCTGACCGCCCGGTCGAGCGACGAACTCCCCGCCCTCCCGATGTGGCCGGAGCGGCCTCCCCCTATCGTTGAGGCAGGTTCGAGCGGACGTGAGCACGGCGAGCACGGAGAGGATGAAAGAGATGATCGAGGTGCGGCAACTGAGCAAGCGCTACGGCGGCACGCTGGCGGTGGACGACCTGTCGTTCCGCGTGCGGCCCGGCGTGGTGACCGGCTTTCTCGGGCCGAACGGCGCCGGCAAGTCGACCACCATGCGCATGATCCTGGGGCTCGACCGCCCCAGCGCGGGCGTCGCGCTGGTCAACGGGCGGCCCTTCACCAGCGCGCGCGCGCCGCTGCACCAGGTCGGCGCGCTGCTCGACGCCAAGGACGTACATGGCGGGCGCAGCGCCTATCACCACCTGCTCAGCCTGGCGCAGAGCAACGGCATCCCCAAGCAGCGGGTCACCGAGGTGCTGGCGCTGGCGGGGATAGAGAGCGTGGCCACGCGGCGCATCGGCGGCTTCTCGCTCGGCATGCTGCAGCGGCTGGGTATCGCGGCCGCCATGCTGGGCGACCCCGAGGTGCTGATCTTCGACGAGCCGGTCAACGGGCTCGACCCGGAGGGCATCCTCTGGATCCGCAACTTCATGAAGACGCTGGCCGCCGAGGGGCGCACCGTGCTGGTCTCCAGCCACCTGATGAGCGAGATGGCGCTGACCGCCGACCACCTGGTCGTGATCGGGCGCGGGCGGCTGCTGGCGGATATCGGCACGCAGGAGTTCATCGCCCAGAGCGCCCAGAGCCGGGCGCGGGTGCGCACGCCGCAGGTGGCGGAGCTGACCGGCCTGCTGGCCGCGCGGGGCATCCAGACGGCCACGCGCGACGGCGCGCTGGAGATCCAGGGGCTGCCGCTGGAGCAGATCGGCACGCTGGCGGCGGAGCACCAGATCACGCTCTACGAGCTGTCCGAGGTACGCGCCTCGCTGGAGGCCGCCTTTATGGAGATGACGCGCGACAGCGTCGAATACCAGGCCGTGGAACCGGTCGCGGCCCAAGCGGCGTAAGCCGCGAGCCGATTGAGACGGACGACAGAGAAAGGATCGTGTGCGAGATGGCGACGGAGACGATGCAGATCACGCGCCCGGAGGCACGGGAGCGCGCGACGACCGGGACGGTGAGCTTCTTCAGCGTGATTCGCTCGGAGTGGACCAAGCTCTGGTCCCTGCGCTCGACCAAGTGGACCCTGGCTACCATGCTCGTGGTGTCGGTGGGGTTCTCGGCGCTGCGGTGCGCCATCATGACCTCGGCCGGCGGCGAGATGCTGGAGCTGGTCCGGCGCGACCCGACCTCATTCAGTCTGGATGGGATCTCGCTCGGCCTGCTGGCCGCCATGGTGCTCGGCGTGATGAGCATCACCACCGAGTTCACCACGCGCAGCATTCGCGGCAGCCTGATCGCGGTGCCGCGCCGCCTGACGCTCCTGGCCGCCAAAGCGATCGTCCTGGCGCCGGTCGTCTGGGTGGCCGGCACGCTGACCGCGTTCGCCTCGTTCTTCGTGGGGCAGGCGATTCTCTCGGGAGCCGGCATCAGTGTCGGGCTGGGTGAGCCGGATGTGCTGCGCGCGGTCCTCGGCGGCGGGCTCTTCCTGCTGGCGAGCGCGATGTTCGGCCTGGCGGTGGGCACGCTGCTGCGCGGCACCGCGTCCGGGATCGCCATCGGCGTGGCCGGGCTGGTGGTCGTGCCGCAGTTGACCGCCACGCTGCGCGGCGAGTGGGGCGAGCGCCTCCACTACTACTTCACCAGCAACGCCGGGCGGCAGGTCTTGCTCGTCGATCAGCTGGACAGCCCGCTCGGCCCCTGGACCGGCTATCTGGTCTTCACCCTCTGGTGGGTGGTGATCCTGGCCGTCGCCGCGGTGCTGATGCGGCGGCGGGACGCCTGACGACCCTCACGCCCGGCTGCGGCCGAGGGCAGGCACGGGGGCCTGCCCCTACAAGAAAAAGGCACGGCGTTCTCCCGGTAGGGGCGGCCCCCCGTGGCCGCCCTCCCTCACGCAGGACGATGCCGAGGTTACGGAAGGAGACGTGAACACATGGCGCTCTCGACGTGGTGGCAGGGTGATCCGCTGCCGGAGCTGGCGCCGCTGCCGGGGTTGACGGTGGCGGCCTGCGCGGACGTGGCGCGGCTGGCGGCGATCAACGGGATCGCGGCCGGCGAGGCGGAGGCGCGGCTCGCGGCCGGGCACCGGGCCTATCTGGCCGCGCTCGACGGCGAGCCGGTGGCCTACGGCTGGGTGGCGACGGTCGGCGCCGACGTCGGCGAGCTGGGGTTGCGCTTCTCGCTGCCGGATGAAGATCGCTACCTCTGGGACTTCGCCACCCAGCCCGCCTATCGTGGTCGTGGCATCTATCCACGCCTGCTGCAGGGCATCCTGGCGGCAGAGGGTGAGGGGGCGAGCGCCCGGCGCTTTTGGGTCATCCACGCGCCGGAGAACCTGGCCTCTGGCGCGGGCATCCGCAAGGCCGGGTTCCAGGCGGTCAGCGAGCTGTCATTCCACCGCGAGCAGGGGGTCGGCAGCCAGGCGCTGGCCGGGGACGAGCACGACCGCGCGACGGTCGGCGCGCGGGTACTGGGCGTCGCGCTGGTCGAGGCGGTGCGGGCGGGCCGCCTGCTTAGTCCCTGCTGGCGCTGCGTGCTGGCCGCCCGCTCCGGCGAGGCCGAGCACGTCCCCTGTTGGGAGCGGGCCGGCGAGGCGCACCAGTGCGCCTGCATCCTGGCGCCCGCCGCCTGACCCGAGCGCGGCAGGTGCCTGGGTCTACCCCTTGCGTACCCGCGCGGCGGGTGAACAGCGAGGCCCCGCGCAGGTAGCGCTTGCGCGGGGCCGCCGGCACGGGAGGCGACGATGAGCGGTGCGGCCAGAGAGCGCGGGCGCCAGGGATCCGGCACCTGGGCGGCGCGCGGGCGGTTGGGGCTCCAGATCGGGCTCCAATCGCTCAAGGATCTGCTGGTCGACAACGGTCCGCAGTGGGCGGCCGCCATCGCCTACTACAGTCTCCTCTCGGTCTTCCCCCTGCTCTTGCTGGCCGCCGCGATCGCCGCCTTCTTCGTCGATCCCCAATGGGCCGTCGAGCGCGCCACCCACCTGCTGGGCGACTACCTGCCGCAGGGCCATGAAACGGTGCGGCAGGTGGTCACCAGCGCGCTCGCGCACCGGGGCCAGATCGGGTTCTTCGCCGCGCTCGGCCTCCTCTGGTCGGGGACGCGCGTCTTCGCGGCTCTGACCAAGGCGTTGAACGTCGCCAACGGGCGCAGCGAGCAGTACGGCTTCCTGGCGCGGCTGGTGGTGGAGGCGGCCATGCTGCTGACGATCGGCGTCGTCTTCGTCCTGGCCCTCACCTCCAGCTACCTCTTCTCCCTGCTCTGGCCGCTGCTGCAGCACGCACCGGGCAGCCCGGGGCTGGTGATCACGCTGGTCTCCTGGCTCATGCGCGCGCTGCTGCTGGTGGGCGCCTATTTCCTGATCTACCAGTTCGTGCCGCAGGGGAAGCAGCAGCCGCGCGCCTCGCTGATCGGCGCACTGGTGGCCGCCGCGCTCTTTCTGGTCGCCGATCCGATCTTCCGCCACTACGTCGGCGACAGCGGCCGCTACAACCTGGTCTACGGCTCGCTGGCGATCATCATCATCGCCTTGCTCTGGGTCTGGATCGCGGCGCTGATCACCCTCTTCGGCGGCGAGGTGGCGGCCCATACCCGAGCCATCGCCATCGAGCGCCGCTCCCCGGCCGAGGTCGGCCGCCAGCACGTGGAGCGAGCCCAGCCGCCGCGCCCCGGTGGGGCCACGACCGTGTCCGGCGCGGCCCGCCAGGGCGCCGCCCAGGCCGGCAACCTGCTCGACCGCCTGGGCGACCACATCCAGCGTGTCGTCGATCGCGCGAGCGGTGACCAGCGCGGGCGTATTTGATGGGACTTGAGTCCTCAATCCGGGAGTTGGGAGGCGCTCGGCGCCCGGGAATCGAATTCCCGCGCTGAGTCCGCGAAGTCCACTAAAGGGACTGAGATTGGACTCGGCGATCGAGGAACGTGCAAGGCAAACCCGTTGACGTGTGACGAATGTTGGCGGGAAAGCAGAGACATCGAGACAATCCGGCTCAGCCCCTTCAGTGGGCTTCGTGGACTCAGCGCGGTCACTTTAGTGGCGCGCGGCGAGCGGCATCCAACTCCCGGGTTGAGGACTCAACCTCGATCACATCCGCTCGCCCTACGTCGCCGCGTGGCGGCTGACCATGGCGAGGAGGGTGGGGATGGCGAAGGGTTTCTCGACGTAGCCTTCGGCGCCGATCTGCTCGGCCTTCTGCTGGGCGTGGTTGTCGGCGGTGAGGACGATGGTGGGGATCTGGATGCCGCGCCGGCTGACCTCCGCGGCGAAGGCAATGCCATCCATGCGGGGCATCATCATGTCGAGCAGGATGATGTGCGGGCGCCGCCGGCCCAGGATGTCGATCGCCTCCAGCCCATCGGCGGCGGTCATCACCTCGTAGCCGTCGAGCCTCAGGATCTCGCCGATGACCTCGCGCAGGCTCGGGTCATCCTCGACCAGCAGCACCGTCTTGGACAAAATTTGGCCCCTCTTCCGCTCTCGCCCGCCGGACGGGCACCCTGACTATCGCAATATATAGCCCAAAGAGAACCATCGAACGGCGGCTAATCAGGGCGCCAGTCATACTCCATGCGCCGGGCGGTCCAGCTCGCGGCCTCGCTGCCGTGGAGCCGGGCGACGATGTGCAGCGCCATGTCGATCCCGGCGGAGACCCCGGCCGAGGTGATGACGCGCCCCTCGTCGACCACCCGTGTCTCGGCCAGCATCGTCACCGCCGGGTACTGCCGGCGCATCCAGTCGACGCTGGCCCAGTGCGTGGTGGCGCGATGCCCGGCCAGGATGCCGGCCTCGGCCAGCAGGAAGGCGCCGGTGCAGACGCTGGTGGTCAGCGCGGTCTGGTGATCCTGGCTGGCGATCCAGTCGAGCAGGCGGCGGTTGAGCCGCTCGCGTCGCGTGCCCTGCCCCCCGGGCACCAGCAGGATGTCGAGCGGCGGGTGATCGTGGATGGTGTGGTGCGGTTGCACCAGCAGGCCGCCGCGGCAGGTGACGGTGCGCGCCTCCTCGGCGATGGTCAGCGCGCGGAAGAGCGGCGGCGACTCCGCGTCGGCCTCCGCTGTGCGGGCGATCGAGAAGACCTCGAACGGGCCGCAGAAATCGAGCACCTCCACCTCGTCGAAGATCAGGATCCCCACCGTACGCGCTGTCGTCACGCTCTGCTTCCTTCCCCGACTCCGGCGACCGCGCCTGATGATACGCCGAAAGCGCCATGCGTGGCGCGTTCCGCCGCGCGATCTCCGACGATGTCAGGGCGCCTGGCGGCCGAGTGGGAAGTCGCCGGCGGCGATCAGCGCCTCCAGGTGGTCCGGCTCCAGCGCGGGTGCGAAGAGAAAGCCCTGGCCCTCGGGGCAGCCCAGCTCGCGCAGGCAGGCGAGCTGGGCCGGTGTCTCGATCCCCTCGGCCACTACCGCCAGTCCCAGGCTGCGTGCCAGCGCCAGCGTGCCGCGCACCAGCGCGCCCTCCCGCTCGGCGTCGACCAGCCGCACCAGCGTGTGGTCGATCTTCAGGCCGTCGACCGCGGCGCCGAGCACCACCGTCAGCGAGGAGTAGCCGGTGCCGAAGTCGTCCAGGTAGAGCGGGACACCGAGGTGCTTCAGGTGGCGCAGCGCCGCCCGCGCGGCCTCGGAGCCGGCCAGTACGCCGCTCTCGGTCAGCTCCAGGCGCAGCGCGGCGGGGTCGAGCCCCTCCACGGCCAGGACGCGCTCGACCGACTCGGCCAGATCGAACTGAGTGAGCTGCTTCGACGAGAGGTTGAGGCTGATGGCGGGAACCTGGGCGCCGTAGTGGGCGCGCCAGAGGGCGGCCTGGTGGCAGGCGGTGCGCAGCACGAACTGGTCGATCACGGGCATCAGCCCGCTCTCCTCGGCGGCCAGGATGAACTCGCCGGGTGGCAGCAGGCCGCGCTCGGGGTGTCGCCAGCGCAGCAGCGCCTCGCAGGCGACGATGCCGGGGTGCGCACCGGCCAGCGACAGGATCGGCTGGTAGTGCAGGACCAGCTCCTGGCGCTCGATCGCCGCCACCAGCTCGGCGGCCTCGCGCGGCGGAGCCGGCGCCTGGCTCATGCTGTGGTCGTAGAGCTCGCAGCAGCCGCGGCCGCGCGCCTTGGCCTGATACATCGCGGTGTCGGCGTCGTGGAGCAGGCGCTCGGCGCGCCGGGAGTCGTCCTCGTTGAGTGAGATGCCGATGCTGGCCGAGATCGGCACCTCCGCCCCCTCGATCGTGAGCGCGCCGCGCAGCGCCGCCTGAATTCGCGTGGCCACCGTCACCGCGTCGTCGCGGCTGCGAATGTCGTCGAGCAGAACCACGAACTCATCGCCGCCGAGCCGCGCCACGGTGTCGCCGGGGCGGAGGCAGCCCGCCACCCGCTCGGCCACGGCGATCAAGACCTGATCGCCGACCAGGTGTCCCAGCCGGTCGTTGATGACCTTGAAGCGGTCGAGGTCGATGAAGAGCACAGCGAAGAGGTAGTGGTCCTGCCGAGCGCTGCGCGCCAGCGCGTGTTCGAGGCGGTCGAGCAGCAGCGCCCGGTTCGGCAGCCCGGTCAAGGGGTCGTGGAGGGCGTCGTAGATGAAGCGCGTCTCCAGCACTTTCTGCTCGGTGATGTCCTCCAAGGTCGCGATGATCTCGGCTAGGTCGTGGCCTTCCCCCACGTTGGCCATCGTCAAGCGGCCCCAGATGATCCGCCCGTCTTTGTGCCGGTAGCGCTTCTCGATACGGTACTGGCGGCGCTTGCCGGCGGCCAGCTCGGCGAACAACTCCTGGTCGATGGTCAGGTCGTCGGGGTGGACGCGATCGCGCAGGCTGTGGGCGCGCAGCTCTTCTTCGCTGTAGCCCAGCATCGCCTGCAGCGCCGGGTTGGCGGCCACGATGCCGCGCTCGCGCCTGAGCAGCGCGATGCCGATGGCGGCGCCCTCGTAGATGGCCCGGAACCGCTCCTCGCCGCGGCGCAGCGCCTCCTCGGCATCTTTGCGCTCGGTGATGTCGTAGGAGTTGATGACGATGCCGCACACCACGGGATCGTCCACCAGGTTGCGCCCGACCGCGGCGAAGGTGCGGTAGCTGCCGTCGTGGTGGCGCAGGCGGTACTCGGCCCGCGCCAGTCCATCCGGATGCAGCAGCAGCTTCTCGAGCGTCGCGGCGATGAGCGAGCGGTCGTCCGGGTGCAGCAGATCGAGCGCGCTGACGCCCACCAGCTTCGCCGGCGGATAGCCAAGCGCCCGCTGGTGCGACGGGCTGGCGTAGCGAATGGCGCCGTCGCGATCGAGGATGGCGATCAGGTCGCTGCCGCGCTCGATCAGGACACGAAACTGCTGTTCGCTGGGCTGGATCGCGACGGTCGGCTCCTCCTCCGCCAGCGCGAGCCGCGCGGCCGCGGCTGCCGCGTCTGCATCATCGGCCATCATGCCCACTCTCAACGAGCCGCTCTGCCCGAGCGGCGATCGGCCTCAGGGTGTCTGGGCGGTGCGGCGCGTGCGCCGCGGCCCGGCCGTGTGTTGCGTTAGATGTAGCCGATGGTGGATCGCCAGCGCAAAGAACGGGATGGGCGAGAAGTCCTGCTTTCGCGGAACGGGAGTCAGCGTTTGGCGCGGGCCGGGAGCCCGGCCAGGCGCTCGGCCGCCGCTTCGATCGTCTCCGGCCGCTTGGCGAAGCAGAAGCGCGCCAGGAGCGGGGCGCCGGCGGGATCGAAGTAGAAAGCGGAGGGCGGGATCGCGGCGACCCCGACCTCGCTGGTGAGGTAGCGGCAGAAGGCGACGTCGTCGGGAAACCCGAGCCCGGCGATGTCGGCCAGCAGGAAGTAGGTGCCCTGGCAGGGGAGCGTCGGCAGACCGGCCTCGCGCAGCACGGCGCACAGGCGGTCGCGCCGGGCGGTGTACATGCCGCGCAGGTCGTCGTAGTAGCCCTGCTCGGCCGCAAGCTCCAGCGCGACCGCCATGGCCTCCTGGAACGGGGTGGGCGTGGCGAAGGTGATGAACTGGTGCGTGGCACGGATGGCGGCCCCCAACTCGGCCGGGGCGACGCAGTAGCCGACCTTCCAGCCGGTCATACTGAAGGTCTTGCCGGTGCTGTTGATCGCGACCGTGCGCTCCCACATGCCGGGTAGCAGGGCGATCGGGTGGAACGCGACGCCGTCGAAGATGATGCGGTCGTAGACCTCGTCGGTCAGCACCAGCAGGTCGTGCTCGATCGCGAGCCGAGCGATGACCTCCAGTTCGGCATGGCTGAAGACCTTGGCGGTCGGGTTGTGGGGCGTGTTGAGCAGGAGGACGCGGGTGCGCGGCGTGATGGCTCGCGCCAGCTCGTCGGGGTCGAAGCGCCAGTCGGGCGGCTGGAGACGCACGGCGCGCGGCACGCCCCCGGCGAAGACGACCTGGGCGGGGTAGGCGTCGTAGAAGGGCTCGAAGAAGAGAACCTCGTCGCCGGGGTTGACGAAAGCCAGCATGGCGGCCTGCAGCGCCTCGGTGGCGCCGGTGGTCACGGTGACCTCGGCCTCGGGGTCGATCGTGCGGCCGTAGCTGGCGCCGAAGGTGGCGGCGATGGCCTGGCGCAGGCGCGGCGTGCCGTGGCTGGGCGCGTACTGGTTCTGGTTGTTGCGGATCGCCTCGACGGCGGCGTGCTTGACCAGGTCGGGGCCGGGGAAGTCGGGGAAGCCCTGGCCGAGGTTGATCGCCTGGTGCTGCACGGCGAGCCGGCTCATCTCGGTGAAGACCGAGGTGCCGAACCCCTCAAGCCGGCGAGCGCTGTGCGTCATGGCGTGCTCCCTTGTGCGGGCCTCGTGCCCCAGCCCCGGGGGAGCCCTCATCCCCCCGCCCCTTCTCCCAATCCTGGGAGAAGGGGAGCAAGCTCCGACAGTCCATCGGAGCCCCTCTCCCAGCATTGGGAGAGGGGTTGGGGTGAGGGCCCGTTACCGTGCCGGCACCGCGCCGCGCAGGGCGCGCGCGGCGGCGACCATGTGCTCCAGCGACGGCCAGACCTCGGCGTTGCCGCGCGTCTTCAGGCCGCAATCGGGGTTGACCCAGATCTGGCGCGGCTCCAGCACCTGGCTCGCCTGCTCCAGCAGCGTCTCCATCTCCGCCACGCTCGGCACCTGCGGCGAGTGGACATCGTAGACGCCGGGGCCGATCTGGCGGGCGTAGCGGTGGTTGGTGAAGGCGCGCAGCAGCTCCGAGCCGCTGCGGCTATTCTCGATCGAGATCACGTCGGCGTCGAGCGCCTCGATCGCCTCGATGATGTCGTTGAACTCGCTGTAGCACATGTGGCTGTGGATCTGGGTGCGCGGCTGGACGCCGGAGGAGGCCAGGCGGAAGGCGCGCACCGCCCAGTCGAGGTAGATCGGCCAGTCCTCGCGCCGCAGCGGCAGCCCCTCGCGCAGCGCCGGCTCGTCGATCTGGATGATGCGGATGCCGGCCGCCTCCAGGTCGACCACCTCGTCGCGCAGCGCCAGCGCGATCTGGAAGGCGACCTCGCGCCGGGAGATGTCCTCGCGCACGAACGACCAGTTGAGCATCGTCACCGGCCCGGTGAGCATCCCCTTGATCGGCTTGCTGGTCAGCGACTGAGTGAATTGGCTCAGCTCGACCGTCATCGGCAGCGGGCGGGCCACGTCGCCGTAGATGATTGGCGGGCGCACGCAGCGGCTGCCGTAGGACTGCACCCAGCCGTGCTCGGTGATCAGGAACCCGTCGAGCTGCTCGGCGAAGAACTCGACCATGTCGGTGCGCTCGAACTCGCCGTGCACCAGCACGTCGAGCCCCAGTTCCTCCTGCCGGCGGATGACCTGCTCGGTGTGCTCCTTGATGAAGCGCTCGTACTCGACGTCGCTCAGCGCGCCGCCGCGCCAGCGGGCGCGAGCGCGGCGCACCTCGCCGGTCTGCGGGAAGCTGCCGATGGTGGTGGTGGGATAGGGCGGCAGCGTCAGGTGCTCCTGCTGCAGGGCGTTGCGCTCAGCGAAGGGGAGCGTGCGCCGGAACGACTCGTCGGTCAGCGCCTGGGCGCGTGCCTGGATCGCCGGACGGTGGATCAGCGTGCTGTCGAACTCGGCGAACGTGGCGGCGTACTCCTCCAGCTCCGGCTGGATGGCGCCGCTGCCCTGGTTGACGCCCCTGGTCAGAGTCGCGATCTCGCCGAGGCGCTGCGCGGCGAAGGCGAGCAGCGAGCGCAGCCCCGCATCCAGGTTGGTCTCCAGCTCGACGTCATAGGGGAGGAACTGGAGCGAGCAGGAGGGCTGCACCCAGAGCCGCTCGGAGTCGACGTGGCGGCCGATCTGCTCCAGCAGGCCGAGCGTCTCCTCCGGGTTGGCGCGCCAGACGTTGCGGCCGTTGAGCACGCCCGCGCCGAGCACCTTGCCGGCCGGGAAGCCGTGCCGGTTGAGCTGATAGAGGTTCTCGGGGGTGCGCACGAAGTCGAGCCCGATCCCTTCGACCGGCAGCGTGACAGCCGTCTCCCAGTTGCCGTCGAGCGACTCGAAGTAGGTCTGGACCATGAGCTTCGGGCGGTCGGGCGCCTGGGCGAGCTGCTGGTAGGCGCCGCGGTAGAGCGCCAGCTCGGCCGGGGTGCGATCCTGCACCAAAGTCGGCTCGTCGAGCTGCACCCACTCGGCGCCGAGGCGGCCAAGGCGGGTCAGCACTTCGGTGTAGACCGGCAGCAGCTCCTCCAGGTGCTCCTCCAGCGATTTCGTGTAGTGCTTGCCGAGCAGCAGGAAGCTGACCGGCCCGAGCAGGACCGGCTTGGCCGGGCGGCCGAGGAAGCGCGTGGCCTCCTGGAACTCGTCGAAGGGCTTGCTGCTGGCCAGGCGCGGCGTGCCGGCGTCGAACTCCGGCACCAGGTAGTGGTAGTTGGTGTCGAACCACTTGGTCAACTCCAGCGCGGGCGCGTCGTGGCCGCCACGCGCCATGGCGAAGTAGGTCGTGAGGTCGACCGTCTCGCCGGGCTGGCCGAAGCGCTGAGGCACCAGTCCGGTCAGGCAGACGGTGTCGAGCACCTGATCGTAGTAGCTGAAGTCGTTGCAGGGGATCAACTCGATGCCGGCCGCGCGCTGCGCCGACCAATTGGCCTGGCGAATCTCGCGAGCGGTTTGGTCTAATGCCGCCTGGTCACTCTTGCCGGCCCAGAAGCTCTCCAGCGTCTTCTTGAGCTCGCGGTGCTTGCCGATGCGGGGATATCCAAGAATCGAACTGCGCGCCATCGCCCTCGCCTCCCGTGTCCCATATCATTGCCTGTCGCCGGGATTGTTCCACGATTGCTAGGCCGATGCTAGCGCCGCGCCGGGGAGCGTGAAGAGGAGCCGCCAGTGAGCGGTGTCGACCGCGACCTGGTCGCGCGCCGGCCGGGGGGCGGTCGCGCGGGGGCAGGCGGCCAGCTCGAAGTCGCCGGTGACCGGCTCCCCCGCCGCGCGCCAGGCCGCCAACTCGCGCAGCAGCGCGTCGCGAGCGCCGGTCGCGCCGAACCAGACCAGGTCGGCCGGACGGCTGTCGTCGGCGGGCAGGACCAGGAGCGCGATCCCCGGCTCGGCGCCGCCGAGGTAGAGCCCGAAGCCGGCGCCGCTGAAACCGACCGCGCTCTCCCGCGCGATGACGCCCAGCACGCGGTCGCCGCGCAGCGCCAGCCAGAGGGTGAAGCCCCAGCCGGGCGTCAGCCCCAGCGGCACCGGCTGGTTGCCGCCGGGCCGGCCCAGCAGGCGGCGCAGCTCGTCGAGCGGGAGATCGGAGCGACCCGGCATCACCATCAGGTCGTCCGTGAGCGGCGCGTAGCGGTTTGGGCCGGCCAGGGCGCCGCGGATCGCCATGAAACCGCAAGGCTGGAGCGAGCGGCTGAACAGGTGATCGCCGCGCTTCTCGAAGCAGACGCTGAGCTGGGCGGTGTTGACCCAGAGCGGCAGCACCAGTCGCCCGCTCGGGTAGAGCTGGGCGGCCCAGGCCGGGGCGATCTCGGCCGTGCCGACGGTGAGTTGCACGCGGTCGTAGGGCGCGGCGGGCGCGTAGCCTCCGGCGCCGTCGGCGCGGACGACCGCCACCCGCGGGTAGCCGGCGGCGCGCAGCCGCTCGCGCGCCCAGCCGGCGACCTCGGGATCGATGTCGACCGTCACAACCCGCCCGCTGTCGGTGACCAACTGCTGCAGCAGGGCGGCGTTGTAGCCGGTGCCGGCGCCGATCTCCAGCACCTGCATGCCGGGGCGCACGTCGAGCTGCTGCAGCATGATCGCCATGATCGCCGGCTGCGAGGAAGAGCTGACCCCGACGCCGTTCTCTTCTTTCGTCACGATCGCCTGGTCTTGATAGACCTGGTCGAGCGGCAGGCCGGGGAGGAAGAGCTCGCGCGGCACGGCGCGGAAGGCGCTCGCCACGGCCTCGTCGCGCAGCGCTCCGGAGGCGCGCAACTGTTCGATCAATAGCTGCCGCCGCTGCCGCGACTCGTCGGCGCTCACCCCGCCGCCTCCTCTCGCTCCCGGCTACGGTAGCAGCCCGGCGTGGATCGGCAAAGGGCACGGTGGGGCACCACCCTATCTCGGACGTCGGACCATGATCGAACCGTTACCAGGCGCTGCCCATCGAAAGAGTCGAGGGATCCGTCCTCACGTGCCGCAAGCGTTCTTCGATGGCCGCCGATCGCCCCCGCGCTGGCAGTCGTCCGTTCGATCAGAGCGTGCGCTAGAGCCAGCCGTTGTCGCGGGCGCGCTGGGCGGCTTCGATGCGGTTGCGCGTGCCCGTCTTGCCGATGGCCGAGGAGAGGTAGTTGCGCACCGTGCTCTCGGAGAGGAAGAGCTGGCCGGCGATAGCGGACACGCTCGCGCCACCTAGGGCCGCCGCCAGCACGTCGCGCTCGCGCCTGGTCAGGGGATTGGCTCCAGTCCGGAGCGCGTCGGCGGCCAGGCCCGGGTCAATCACGCGCTCGCCGGCGAGCACGCGGCGAATCGCGGCGGCCAGCGCTTCGACCGGCCCATCTTTGACCAGAAACCCGTCCGCGCCGGCCTCCATCGCGCGCCGCAGGTAGCCGGGGCGGCCGAAGGTGGTGAGGATCAGCACGCGGCAGCCGGGAAGCGCCTCCCGCAGCCTGGCGGCGGCCTCGATTCCGCTCAGGCCGGGCATCTCGATGTCCAGTAGGGCGACGTCGGGGCGCGTCTCCAGCGCGGCCGGAAGGACCTCGTCACCGGATGCGACCTGGGAGACGACCGCAAGGTCGTCCTCCAGACCGAGCAGCAGCGCCAGTGCGCCGCGCATCATCCCCTGATCTTCGGCGAGCAAGATCCGGATCACGCGCCCTGCTCCACCAGTTGCCCGCGTTTCGCCTCGATCGGCACGACGACGGAGAGCCGGAAGCCACCGGCCGGATCGGGCCCGGCGTCGACCCGCCCTCCGGCGGCCGCGACTCGCTCGGCCAGCCCGCGCAGCCCGCTCCCCCGTGACGGAGGGCTGAGAGCGTGCCGGCCGTCGTCGCGGACCGCCAGGGCCGCGCGTTCCCCGTCCCTGCTCACGGTGACCATGCAGCAGGACGCGCCGCTGTGCCGGATGACGTTGGTGACCCCTTCTCGGAGCACCCAGCCGAAGAGCGTATCGATCTGGGGCGGCAACGCGAGGTCGTCCACCGACGCCGTCATCTCGATGCCCGCGTCGGCCAGCGCGGCGCGGGCGCTGGCAAGCTCGTCCGCCAGACCGGGCTGGCGGTAGCCCGTGACCACCTCGCGGACTTCGGCCAGCGCCTGGCGGCCGATCGCCTCGATGTCGCCGGCCTGACTCGCGGCCAGCGCGGGGTCGCGCTCCGCCAGCCGGCGCACGACCTCCGCCTTGACCACGATGAGCGAGAGGGTATGGCCCAGCAGATCGTGTAGGTCGCGCGCGAAGCGCAGCCGCTCCTCCTCGACCGCCAGCCGCGCCAGCTCCGCGCGCGAGGCGCGCAGCTCGTGGATCAGCTCGCGCGTCCGCCGCAAGTAGATGTTGAACATCCCGCCGAAGAAGGGGCCAATCAGCCAGCCGGTCGCCGTCGCGGCGCCGATCGGCTTGGCGAGGATCACGAGGCCGGTGGCGGCCGTCGTGAGAATGACCCCGGCGATCGGCCAGTTCCCAGGCAGGCTCACCGCGACCGCCGCGGCCAAGAACATGAACAGCAGCAGCCAGACCTCGCTGAAGCGGAGCGCGGCGGCGATCGTGACCAGCGCCAGCGCCGCGAGCGCGGCGTCGCGCCAGCCGCGCCGCCGCGGATCGCCGGCCGCCACCCAGGTTGTCGCGACGTAGAGCGCGGCGAACGCGGCCAGCGCCGCCACGGCGAGCCAGGCGGGGCGATCCACGCCGCTGGCGATGCCCGGCACCATCAGGCCGAGCGCCGCCAGCCAGACGTACATGATCAGCGCGCGGACCCACCAGTCATGCGTGCCGTGCGCGGCCTGAACCTGCGCGAGTCGCTTCACCCTCGACCTCCACCAGCTGCGGGCGTGATCGCCGCGTCTCCGCATTATTCTTCCACCCGGCGCCGGGCCAGCGTCGTGAGCAGCGCGACGCTCACACCCCAGGCCACGACGTGCATCAGCACCAGCGAGACCTTCATCGCCGCGGGCGCATCCGGGATGGTCAGCGGCGCGGCCAGCGACAGTACCAGAAACACCGTCGCCACGACGCGGAAGAGCGGGTCCGGGCGCCGCGCGATCAGGGCGATGACGGCGAAGACGAGCGCCGCGGCGAACGTGCCGAGGATCGAGCTGATGACGACCGGGGCCATCGCGAGCGGCTGGTTTCCCGCCGGCGTCGCCACGGCAACCGTGCCTGAGATGAGGCCCAGCCCCGACGCCGCGAGGTAGATCAGGGCATTCGCGCCTGCCGCGACCGCCGCGGCGAGCAACGCCGCCGGCGGCAGGCGCCGCCAGGCGATGCCCTCCAGTCGCCGCGCCATCCCGCGCTCGAACGTTCCTTGTGAGCCCCGCGCTCGAATCTCATCGTGCATGGTCATCGCTCCCTCGCCGTGACTGGACAACCGGCGTCCCCCTTGGGACGTCGTGCTTCCAAGTCTGGCGGCGCGAGGCTCTTGCCGGTACCGCCGGGAATCCGGACTTATCCGTGACAAATGTCACCGGGTGGTGGTTGGGGGAACTGGCGAGGCGGGAAGGGGCGCGCCCGTAAGGTGCGGCGAGTACCGGGTATCAGTCCGCCGCCGCGACCAGCGCGTCGAGCGGGAGGTGAAGCAGGTCGCCGATGCGCTCGACGGTCAGGTCGGGGGCCGGGTAGCGGGCCACCAGCGCGGCGTCGTGGGCGTAGTGCCCCTGGCGGGGGAAGACGGTGGTGACGCGCTCGCCCCAGATGGCCTTGATCGCCGCCAGGATGCGCACCTTGTCGTCGACCAGCACGTAGTGGCGCGCCGGGTAGCGCGCGGCGATGTCCTCCAGCATGGCTTCCTTGTGGATGTAAATCAGCACCTTGCCCGCGACCGCCTGCCAGATACCCGACTTGGCGATCTTGTGCGGCTGGAAGACCACGTCGCCGTCGGTGAGGATGACCGGCGTGCCCAGCTCGTCCAGCCTGGCGACCGCGGCCAGGGCGTCGGGGTAGAGGCGCTCGGCGAAGGGATAGTCGAGCAGGTAGAAGGTGGTCTCCAGGATGTGGGGGTGGCGCAGGTTCTCCAGGCGGAAGCGCTGCAGCGCGCCGAGGAAGTCGGCGTAGCCCAACTCGGCCCGCAGCGCCTCGAAGATGGCCCAGAAGCGCTCCGCCAGCGTCGCCCCGAAGCGTCCCTGCAGGAAGGCGCGGAGATCGTGCTCCACCTGGTCGTTGTCCAGCAGCGTGTCGTCGACGTCGAGCAGGAAGACGACGTCGCGGGGTGAGTTTGTCTCCGGCATGGCGCCCTTCTCGCGCGTCCCCGGCGGATACCGGATCGCCCGCCGCAGACGCTATTCCAGCACGACCGCGAGGAACGACTCGGCCAGCGCCACGCCCCCCTGCCGCCCGGCCTCCTCGGCGCGGCCGCGCACGCGCTCGTCCAGCCCGCCGGGGAAGGCGGAGGTCTGGGAGATGTGCGCCCGCAATGCCTCCACTTTGCGCGCGAAGACCGGCGCGATGTCGACGAAGGTGTCGGGCCGGTCGCTGCCGAAGAGGAGCGCGCCCTCGACCGGGTGCGGCTCCAGCCCGAGCGCCATCTGGTCGGGGAAGAAGGTGGCCAGGCGTGAGGCGGGGAAAGCGGCGTGCAGCGCGGCGAAGCCAACCGCGCGGTGGTCCGGATGCTGGCGGTAGAGGCGCGTCAGCGGGTCGTGCGTCACCACCACCTGGGGGCGGAAGCGGCGAATGACCTCGGTGATCTGGCCGCGCAACTGCAGCGTGTCGAAGACCTCGCCGTCGACGCCGTCGAGGAAGGTGACGCCCTCGACGCCCAGCAGCCGGGCGGCCTCGCGCTGCTCCGCCTCGCGCGTGCGGCCAAAGGTGGCCGGATCGAGACCCGGCGGCACGCCCTTCTGCCCCAGCGTCACCACCAGGTACCAGACCGGCGTGCCGCCGGCCACCCAGCGCGCCACCGTGCCGGCGCAGAAGAAGTCGGGATCGTCGGGGTGCGCGCCGACCACCAGCACCCGCTCCGCTCGGGGAAGATCACCCGCCGCCATTGGTCCAGTCCCTCCTTCGTCACCGGTTCTGACGATCCAGCTCCGCCGGATCCACGCCGACATCGCCGGACCCATGATAACCGGCAAACGCGGCTAGCACGGCCAGCGCGCTGAGCGCCGCCGGCAGCCAGAGCGCGTGCAGGTGCCAGAGGTGGTCGCCGAGGGCGCCGGCGACGGCTCCGGCGCCGTAGGCGAGGAAGACTGCCCCCTGCAGCGTGGTGAGCCCGCCGGAGCCTCCCTCTCCCCGTTCCGCGCGCCCCGGCTGCCTGACCAGCCCGGATACGACCTCCGCCAGCGTGCTGGTGATCACGGTCGTCGCCACCCCGGCGACACCCAGCCGCCGTACCGCCGTGCTCTGAATGCCCATCGGCAGCGCCGCGAGCGCGATCAGGACGGTTTCCTCCAACCGTCCATGTGTCGGACCAACGAGCAGTGTTCCCAGGGAGAGGACGATCAGCGCCGCGGACTCCAGCGTCAGGGCCAATGTGACGGCGGGCGGCCAGACCGGGTGGTCGGGCCCACGGTGCACGATCGCCGCGCCCACCCCCGCGCCAGCGACGAAGCCGACGAGCGCGGTCGCGGAGCGCGTCACCGACAGCCGTGGCGCCCCGCCGATGGCCATGCCGAGCAGGACGGTGTTGCCCGTCATGTTGGCGGTAAAGACGTGGCCGAGCCCGAGGTAGGCGATCGCGTCCACCAGGCCGGAGATCAAGGTCAGCAGCATGAGGAGTGCGGCCCGCCGCTCGCGGGTCATCGCGCCGCCGAAGCTAAGCGCGGCCGTGTCGCCACCGTTCCGTCTGCCCAACGCCATCGGGCCACCTCACTTCCGTCGCGCAGCAAACCAATCTCCATGCCGCGGGTCGACCGGTGGTGTTAATCTTCCAAACGCGCGTGCCCTCTTGACACAGTAGAACATGTGTACTACACTGTCCGTACAGTCGTGGTGATTGCTTGAAAGGAGCAACGCGATGGCCAAGCACTCGATCGTCCACGTCGAGATCCCGGCCGCGAACCGGATGGCAGCCGGCGACTTCTACTCGAAGGTGTTCGGCTGGGAGATCCAACAGCATCCGGAGATGAACTACGCCGTCTTCAACACCGGCAGCATGCCGGGTGGCGGCTTCTCGCCCACCAGCGGCGAGCAAGCGGCGGAGGCCGGCAAGGTGATGGTCTTCATCGGCACCGACGACATCGAGGATAGCCTGGCGACGATTCAAGCGAACGGCGGTAGCACGGTGCTGCCCAAGACCGAGATTCCCGGCATCGGCTGGTTCGCCGTCTTCACCGACCCGACCGGCAACAACCTCGCCCTCTTCACCGACAGCAGCATGCGCTAGGCGGCGTCATCTCCCCTAACGAACGCCTGTAGGGGCGGCCCCCCCCGTGGCCGCCCTCGTTGTTCCACGCATCGGCAACGGGGAGATGGCGAGCGTGGGTGGCAAGCGAGGAGGTAGGTGGCAGGCTACGAGGGCAGACACGGAGGTCTGCCCCTACAACGTTTGGCGTCCGAAGACGGGCCTGTCCGCGCCTGACGGCCCTTCCCCGCGCGGTATGCTTGCCCTGGCCCGTGCTGACGCGGCCCTTGCTTACCCCCATGGAAAGGACGGCGACCATCGTGCGTACCCTCGTCAAGCTCGCGCGCTACACCGACTGGGCCAACCAGGTCGTGTTCGGCGCCTGTGAGGAAGCCCTGCCGCAGGTACTGCAGCAGACGGCTCCCGGCACGGTCGGCTCGATCGACGACACGCTGAAGCATCTGGTGTCGGTCGAGGACGCCTACCTGGCGATGCTGCAGGGGCGCGATCCGGGCGAGGCGCTGGGGCCGCGCAACGAGTACTTCGCGCACGACCTCGCCTGGTTCGCCCAGCACTCCCGCCAGCTCGACGCGGCTTACCTGGCGCTGCTCGACGGCAAGGACGAGCCCTGGCTGGAGGGTCCGCTGCGGGTGCCCTGGTTCGATCATCCGATGACCCGCCGCGACGGGCTGCTCCAGGTCTTCACCCACTCGGCCCAGCACCGCGCCCAGGTGCTCTCCGAGCTGGGGGCGCACGGTGTCAAGGTGCCCGATGTCGACTACATGCTGCTACTGGAGGTCGAGGAGTAGCTCCCGCCGGCATCACCGTGCCGCGCCGGCGGGCAACCCTTACCATCCACCCCGCTCGGACGAGTAGTTCCTGCGATGCTACCCTTAGGCGCTGCCCGCGCGGGCGGCGGCCGGCGTCGCCCGGTCCGGCGCCGGCAGGGGAGTCCCGGTGGACCCAGTCCATCAATTGATCATCACCGCGACCGCCATCCTGGTGACCGCCGCGCTGGGCCAGATCCTCGCGCCGCGCATCCCCGTGCCGCTGATCCTGATCTACCTCGCGCTCGGGGTCGTGCTCGGCCCCAGCCTCCTCGGCGTGCTGGCCGTCGACGAGCTGGGCGCGGTCCTGCCCGCCGCGGTGCGTCTGGCGGTGGCGATCATCGTCTTCGAGGGCGCCTTCTCGCTGGAGACCCACTACCTGCGCCAGGTGCGTCGCCCGGTGCGCAATCTGGTCACGCTCGGGCTGGCCGTGACCGTCGTGGGCGGCCTGCTGCTGGCGCACTTCGTCGCCGGCCTCCCCTGGTCGCTGGCGCTCCTCTACGGCGCGCTCGTCTCGGTGACCGGGCCGACCGTGATCACGCCGCTGCTGCAGCGCGTGCGGGTCAACGGGCGCGTGCGCACCACGCTGGCCGGTGAGGGGATCATCATCGACCCGATCGGCGCGGTGGCCGCCCTGGTGGTCTACTTCGTCGTCACCGCCGAGCAGCAGCAGGCGATCCACCTGGTGCGCTGGGTGCTCGAGCGGCTGGTGGTCGGCGCGCTCTGGGGGCTCCTCGGCGGGCTGATCCTGCTGCTGCTGCTGCGCCAGCTCCGGCTCGATTCGAGCCAGACCTCGCGCCTGCTGACGATCGGCGGCGCGGCGCTGATCTACACCTCGATCGATACGCTGATCCCCGATGCCGGGCTGGCCGCGGCGGTGGCCGCCGGTCTCTTGCTCGGCAACCTGGAGTTTCCCCACCGCGAGGAGGTCCACCGCTTCGCCGGCGACATCACCGTGATCGTCATCGCCACGGTCTACCTCTTGCTGGCGGCCAGCCTCGACCCCGACGTGCTCGTGCGGCTCGGCTGGCGCGGACCGCTGACGGTGCTGGGGATGATGCTGCTGGTGCGGCCGCTGGGGGTCGTGCTCAGCACGGCCGGCACGCTGCTGCGTCGCCGGGAGCGCGCCTTCGTGGCCGCCATCGGGCCGCGCGGGGTGGTCGCCGCCTCGCTGGCGACCCTCTTGAGCCTCAATCTGCGCGCGGCCGGGGTGCCCGGCGGCGACGCGCTCTTGGGGTTGGTCTTCCTGACGATCGTGATCACGATCGCGGTCCAGGCCAGCTACGCGGATTGGCTGGCGCGTCGACTAGGAGTGCTGCCCATGGATATTCTGATCGTCGGAGCCGGGCGCGTCGGGCGCATGCTGGCCGAGCAGATGCTGGCGCTGGGTGAGGACGTCACCATGGTCGAGCCGAACCCGGAGCACGCCGAGCAGGCGCGCGAGTTGGGCGCGCGGGTGGTGGTGGGCGACGGAACCGATGTGGCGGTGCTGGAGCGCGCCGGCATCGCGCAGGCCAAGACGGTGGTGGCCGCCACCGCCTCGGACAAGGACAACCTGTTGATCTGCCAGCTCGCGCGGACGCGCTTCGGCCGCGAGCAGGTGGTGGCGCGCGTCACCGACCCGGAGGCCGTGCCGAGCTTCGAGGAGCTCGGCATCCAGGTGATGAACCCGGCCCGCTCCAGCGCCATGATCCTGGCCAATCTGATCCGGCGCCCGAATCTCTTCCGCCTGCTCAGCGAGGTGAGCGTCGACGGCGCGGACGTGACCGAGGTAGTGGTGCGCAATCCGGCCGTCGGCGGCACGTCGCTCAAAGGGTTGGGCCTGCCCAAGGACGTGCTGGTGCTGCTGCTGCGGCGCGGCGGGCAGCGCCTGATCCCCCACGGCGATACCGTGGTCGAGCCGGGCGACGTGGTGACGCTGGTGGGCAGCCGCCGCTCGACGGAGCAGGCCGCCGAGCGGCTGTTGGGCTGACGGGCGCCACGGCAATTTGATGCGTCTTCGATCGAAGCGTATGGGCGCAATGTAGGGCAGACCCCTGTGCCTGCCCTCGCTGATGTATTGCCGGGTGCCGACGTTCGCCGCTCACGTTCCTCATTCCCCGTTGCATTTTCGGAGGGGAAACAGGGCAGACACGGAGGTCTGCCCCTACCGCGGGCGGGACATTGCGGCAAACGGCGATCGAGACCGCGCTACGTCTCGCGCGCGGGTACCTCCGGCCTGGTCGCGATGCCGCGCCAGAGGATGTCGAGCGTGTCCTCGATCAACGGCAGCAGCGTGGAGACCTCGGCGCTGTTGATGACCACCCGCTGCAGGATCAGACCGACCAGCAGCTCGATCACCAGATCGAGGTTGACATCGGGCCGCACCTCGCCGCGCTCGACGCCGCGCCGCAGGATCTGGCTACCCATCGCCTTGCGCTTCGCCATGACCGTCTCGCGCAGCAGGCGCAGCAGCTCCGGGTTGTGCGCGGCGGCCACCAGGACGCGGCCGATCGAGGGGCCGAGCACCGTGCCCGAGGTTGTTACTCGGTAGAAGGTGCGTATCAGCGCCTGCAGATCGCCGCGCGTGCTGCCCGTATCCGGCACGGTCACCTGGGCGTCGATGGTGGCCAGCGCGGCGGCGACCAGCTCCTGCTTCGACTTCCAGCGGCGGTAGATGGTCGCCTTGCCCACCCCGGCGCGCTCGGCCACCGCCTCGACGCTCATCCCCTCGAAGCCGGACTCCGCCAGCAACTCCAGCGTGGCGTCGAGGATCGCTTGCTGCGCGGCCCGGCTGCGCGGGCGCCCGGGCCCGCCGCTCGCGGCGCGCACCTGCTCGCCCAGCATCTAGACCTCCATCCGCTCGCGCTCCTGCTGGCGCTCCTGCTCGCGCGCCTTCTCCTCCGCGGCGGCACGCCGCTCGGCCTCGACGACCGGATCGCGCGCCGGCAGGAAGAGGAAGGCGACCACCGCGCCGGCGAAGGCGAAGCCCGCGCCGATCAGGACGGTCGTGCCCATGGCGTGGATGAAGGCGTCGCGTGCCCCGCTCATCAAGAGGCCCGCGGTGGCGGGGTCGAGCGTCTGCGCAACGCGCGCCGCCTCGCCGATCGAGTCCTCGACCATCTTGGCAGCCGGGGGCGCGAACCCGGTGGCGACATCGGCGATGCGCTGGCTGTAGAAGGTCGAGAGCAGGCTGCCGAGCACGGCCACGCCGAGCGCGCCGCCGACCTGGCGCGTGGTGTCGTTGACCGCCGAGCCGACCCCAGCATGCTCCTTGGGCACCGCGCCCATGATCGAGTCGGTGGCCGGTGCCATCGCCATGCCCATGCCGAAGCTGACGATCAAGAGCGTGATCAGGATCAGGCTGTAGCCGCTGGTTTGCGAGACGAACGACATGATGTAGAGCCCGAGCGAGACGATCAGCAGCCCGGCGGTGACCACGAGCTTGGTGCCGATGCGCTCCGCCAGCCGCGCGCTGAGCGGCGCGCCGACCAGGATACCGGCGGCGATCGGCACCATGCGGTAGCCGGCCTCGAGCGCGCTGTAGCGCAGCACGAACTGGAGATACTGGGTTAGGAAGAAGATCGTGCCGAAGAGGGCGAAGAAGACGAGCGTGACCGCGACGCTGGCGGCGGTGAAGCGCGCGTTCTCGAAGAGGTGCGTGTCGAGCAGCGGGTGGGGGGTGCGCAGCTCCCAGAGGGCGAAGAGGCCCAGCAGCACCACGGCGACGCCGAAGACGGCCAGGATGGCCGGGTCGGTCCAGCCGCGGTTGGGCGCCTCGATGATGGCGTAGAGGAGCGCGGCCAGCCCGGCGATCGACAGAAGCGCGCCGGGCGGGTCGAGCTGGGCCTCCTCGGGGTTCTTCGAGTTGGGCACCAGGAAGAAGCCGCTGACGAGCGCCAGCGCCACGACCGGCAGGTTCACCAGGAAGACCGAGCCCCACCAGAAGTGCTCCAGCAGCCAGCCGCCGACCACCGGCCCGAGCGGAATGGCCAAACCGAAGACCGCCGCCCAAAGGGCGATGGCCCGGCCGCGCTCGCGCGCGGGGAAGATGTTGGTCAGGATCGAGAGCGTGGTCGGCATGATGAAGGCGCCGCCCGCGCCCATCAGCGCGCGGGTCAGGATCAGGTGCTCGGCGCTGCCGGAGTAGGCCGAGAGGAGCGAGCCGATGGCGAAGACGATCAGGCCGGCGAAAAGAGCCCACTTGCGCCCGAAGCGGTCGCCGAGGTTGCCGGCGGTCAAGAGCAGCCCGGCGAAGACGAGCACGTAGCTATCGACCAGCCACTGCAACTGGCTCCCACTGGCCTTGAGATCGAGGGCCAGGGTCGGCAGCGCCACGTTGAGGATGGTGTTGTCGAGCCCGATGACCAGCAGGGAGAGCGCCAGCACGGCCAGCGTCCACCAGCGCCGCTCAAAGATGCGTTGCTCCTGGGCCTGGGTCTGCACGGAGTACTCCAATCCGAAACGATACCGTTCCGTTTCGGATTGTGCCAGAGGAGCCGCCCCGCCGCAAGCGTTGGCGCGCGGATCGCGCATTAACGCCGGGAGCGCCGCCGTCGCGGGGGCGCCGGCATGCGGTGACAGAGGAGGGTTCGGTGCATCGGGAAGCGGAGGTGGGGGCCACGGCGGGCACCGCCGGCACGCCGCCCTCGCGGCTGCGCCGCCTGGCGCGGCTGCTCGGGCCGGGCCTGATCGCCGGCGCGGCCGACGACGATCCCACCGCCATCGGGACCTACGCCCAGGCCGGCGCCATGACCGGCTACGGCCTCCTCTGGACGACGCTCCTCACCCTGCCGATGATGATCGTGGCCCAGTTCACCGCGGCCAAGGTCGCCATCGTGGAGCGCGCGGGGTTGAGCGCCACCCTCATGAAGTACTACCCGCGCCCGCTGGTCTACGCTGCCGTGCTCGGCCTGCTGGCCGCCAACCTGGTCAACGCCGGCGCCGACCTGGGTGCGATCGCCGCGGCGGTCAACCTGATCGTGCCGCTGCCGATCAGCCTGCTGGTGGCCCCGATCACGCTCGCCATCTTGCTCTTCCTGATCCTCGGCAGCTATCACCTGATCGTGAACAGCTTCAAGTGGCTGACGCTGGCGCTGCTGGCCTACGTCATCGCCTCGGTCCTGGCCGGGCCCGCCTGGGGCGCGGTGCTGCGCGGCACCTTCGTGCCGCACGTCGAGACCAACGCCGCCTTCCTCGGCCTGCTGATCGCCACGCTGGGCGGCAATCTCTCACCCTATCTCTTCTTTTGGGAGGCCGACCTGGAGGTCGAGGAGCTACAGGCGCAGCCCAGCGTGCGGCCGCGACGGGCGGTGGGCCGGGCGGCGCGCGACACCGTCATCGGCATGCTGGTCTCCAACAGCATCATCTATTTCATCGAGATCGCCACCGCCGCCACGCTCTTCGCCGCCGGCAATCACCACGTCGGCTCGGCGGCGGAGGCCGCCCGCGCGCTGCGGCCGCTCCTCGGCAACGCCGCCGAGCTCCTCTGGGCCGTCGGCATGATCGGCTCGGGGCTGCTGGCGGTGCCGGCGCTGACCGGCTCGATCGCCGACGCGGTGGCCGCGCTCTTCGGCTGGCGGCGCGGGCTGGACCAGCCGCCGCGCCGCGCCGCGCGCTTCTACCTGCTGCTCGGCGGCGCCATGCTGCTCGGCATGCTGTTCAACTTTCTGGGGATCAACCCGATCCGCGCGCTGGTCCTCTCGGCCGTGCTCAATGGCTTCCTGTCGCCGCCCCTGCTCCTGCTGCTGGTGCGGCTGGCCGGCAACCGGGAGGTGATGGGGGACCAGGTCAACGGCCGTTGGTTGACCCTCGGCGGCTGGGCCACGATCGTGATCATGACGCTGGCCGCGCTCGGGCTCCTCGTCACGCTGCTCTAGGAGGCGTCGATGACCCAACGCACCCCCTCGACCGGACAGCTCGCCTGGGCGCTGGCCGGCGCGCTGCTGATGTTCGCCGGCTGGCTGCTGGCGATCCTGCCGGCCTTCCGGCACCTCCACCGCGTCTGGCTGGTGGTCGTGCTGGCGGTGGTCCTCTACGGCCTGGTGCTGGTGCCCTCCAGCCTGGACATCTTCACCAACCGCCCGCGTGGTAACGGCAAGCGCGGGGCCGGGACGCTGGCGATCTCGCTCGTCCCGGCCCTGGCGATCTTCGTAATTCTGGTGGTCGTCGCGCCGCTCAGCTTGCTCGCCGGCGTGCTGGCGATCGTGGTTGAGCTGGCCGGCATGGCCCTCTACGGCTGGGCCTGGTGGCGCTACCAGCATGCCGGCTAGCGCGACGGTTACGGAACGCACTGCATCGGGAGAACATCGGGGAGATGCTTCGACTGCGGCCTCAGCATGACCGGACAAAGGCCGTCTCTTCCCCTGTCATCCTGAGCCGCAGCGAAGGATCTCTCTGCTGGGACAGCCGCCACGCCACCGTCGAGAACACCGTTGATGTCGTTTTCGATGACGTGGCCAGCACGTTAGCGCAGCGCGCGGCGCGTCGCTGGAAGGGCGATCAAGACCACACTGGCCAGCGCCAGCGGCGTCAGCGCGATCAGCTCGGCCAGGATCCAGCCGCTCGGCGGCTCGATGAAGCCAGGGATCGCCGAGATAACGTTGAGCAGCGTCAGGACCGCGACGGTGATCGCGCCCCAGCGGCGCAGGCGCCAGAGCCCCCAGGCGCCGACCAGCGTCAGCGCGCTGAAGACCAGGCCGATGGCGATCACGGCGGCCGGGATGTCGTCGGCCCCGGGCGCCAAATTGAACGGCAACGAGGCGACGATGCCAAAGACGGTCAGTACCACTGCCGCGGTCACGGTCGCCGGCCGGGCAGCTCGTGTGGCCGAGGTCGCGATGGTGGACATTGGTGCCCCTTTCCTGCGTTCCGCCGCGGCCCGCGCCGCGGCGCCCTGCCATGAACTCTAGGGCGCCTGGATTCCTGGTTTGAAGGGGGTTCGTGCCCGCTCGAGCGGGCAGTTTCTCAGCCTTGGGGCCGGGTATTTCGACCCAGGCTACGGATGGCGGCGCCCCAGGCCGGCCTCCTGCGCGCGCTCGATCGCTTCAGCGCGGTCGGCCACCTGCAGCTTGCCGAAGATGACCGAGACGTGGTTGCCGACCGTCTTGACGCTGATCCCGAGCCGCTGGGCGATGCGCGGGTTGCTCAGCCCCGCCGCGATCAGCTCCAGGATCTCGCGCTCGCGCGTGGTCAGGGTGGGGAAGGGTTCGACCGCCGGCGGCCGCGGCGCGGAGAAGAGCGTCAGCACGCGAGTCGCGACCGCAGGGCTAAAGATGGCCGCGCCGCCGGCGACCGCACGAATGGCCGCGATGAGCTCCTCGTCGTCGGCGTCCTTGAGGACGTAGCCGCGCGCCCCGGCGCGCAGCGCCAGGAAGACCGAGTCGTCGTCCTGGAAGAGGGTGACGACCAGGATGCGCCGGTCGGGCTGGCTGGCCAGGATCTGGCGGGTTGCCTCGATCCCGCTCAGATCGGGCATCCGCAAGTCCATCAGGATCACGTCGGGCTCAAGCGACTCGGCCAGCATGACCGCTTCCCGCCCGGTGGCGGCCTCGCCCACGATCTCGAGATCCGGCGCGGTGCCTAGCACCGCACGCATGCCGCGCCGGACCAGGGAGTGGTCGTCGGCGATCAAGAGGCGAACTCGCTCAGGCGTCATGTGTACTCCTGTCCCACTGGCAGGTGGATCACCAGCCGCGTCCCGCCGCCCGGACGCGGCCCGAGGCTAAAGCGTCCGCCCAGTTCCTCGGCCCGCTCGCGCATCGAGCGCAAGCCGACGCCCGCCGGAGCATCCGGCGCGATCCCGATGCCGTCGTCCTCGACCACCAGCGTCAGCCCGTCGTCGCGCGTCAGCCGCAGGCGGCACCGGTGCGCCCTGGCGTGCTTGGCGACGTTGGTCAGCGCCTCCTCGGCGATGCGGTAGACCGCCACCTCCACCGCGGCCGGCAGCGACGGCAGCGTCTCCGGCAGGTCGCTCTCGACGACCAGGTTGTCCGCGCCAAACTGCCGCGCCCGCTCGCGCAGCGACACCAGGAGGCCCAGCTCATCCAGCGACGGCGGGCGCAGGTCGTGGACGAGGGTGCGAACCGAGGCGATCGCCTGGCGCAGTTGGCCGCGCAGCTCGGCGACCTCGGCCTGGGCCGCGGCCTGGTCGTGGGCGATCAGCGAGGGGAGCGCGCCCCACTGGAGATGGAGCGCCACCAACTGCGAGCCAAGACCGTCGTGCAGGTCGCGTCGCAGCCGGCGCCGCTCCTCCTCGCGCGTCTCCACCAGCCGCTCGCGGGCGCGCTGCAGTTCGCGCGTCAGCCGCACGGCGTGGACCGCGATCCCTGCCTGGCGCGCTAGATCTTCCAGGAGGTGCCGGTCGGCCAGGCTGAAGGCTTCGCCGCGCGCGCGGGGCGCCATCAACAGCTCGCCGACCGGGTCGCCCTGGTACGAGAGCGGCAGGCGCACGGGGTCGGGGATGGACGTGCCGCTCTCGGCCGTAAGGCGCTGACCCCGCGCCTCATCGATCACGATGGCCGCGTAGGGCAGCTTGAGCGACTCTCGCACCGTGGCGGCGATGACGGGCAGCACGGCCTGTGGCGCGAAGGTGGCTTCCAATCGCCGGCCGAGGCGCGAGATCGCGGCGTAGGGCTCGTCGCGCTCGCCGAAGAGGCGGCGATTGACCTGGCGCTGGATGCGCTCGCGCAGCGGCTGGAAGAGGACGGCGATGATGCCGGTCGCCACCAGCGAGGCGAGGAGGTCGTCACTGCCGCGGAGCCGGGTGC
This sequence comes from Thermomicrobiaceae bacterium, assembly GCA_035693105.1. GTDB lineage: Bacteria > Chloroflexota > Chloroflexia > Thermomicrobiales > Thermomicrobiaceae > DASSHC01. The sequence continues at coordinate 34,577 of DASSHC010000143.1, forward strand.
TGAACCAGCCGACGACCAGCACGTAGATCCCGGCGACGCAGACTGTCAACGTCAGGTAGACGAGCGTGCGGCTGATGACCACATCGACATCCCACAGATGGTAGCGCAAGATCGCGACGCCCATCGCGACCGGGATCAGCGCGATCGAGAGGTCGAGCAGCGGGCCGGTGATGTTGAAGAGGATGCTGCGTTGGATGAAGCCGCGCGCCAGGAAGTCGCCGACGAAGGCGACGACCACCAGGAACATCTCCAGTACGACCCACTTGTACTGCTGGCGCTCCAGGCCGCTCGACCGGCGAAAGCGGCCCAGCAGCAGCGCGATGGCGAGCACCAGGCAGATTCCGAGGGCCAGTATGATCAGACCCGGATCGCCGAGCGGATGGGAGAGCGCCATCGGATTCGGCACGCGCTCGTAGATGTCCGAGAAGCCCGGCGGGTACGTATTCCCGGTCAGCAGGAAGAGCACCAGCAGGGTGTCCAACAGTCCAACCAGCCATGCCAACGCGAAGGAGCGCCGGTCGGGCAACCGGCCACTGGGAAAGAGGAGGAGTGGGAAGAGCGAGAATCCGAACGCTCCCGCGGCCAGCCCGAGCCAGAGCGCGTGCGCGCCCGCCGGGGTGCCGGGATGCGTCAGCAGCGCGAAGACCGCCCACAGGTTGAGCAGCGCGCTGGTCTGTGCGACCAGTCCAGTGGCGAGGAAGACCCAGCCGATGGCGCGGCCGGCGCCGCGTGAGGCGAGCAGCGCCCCCACGACGCTGTATATCAGGCCGGTCAGCATCTGCACGGGGCTGACGATGCGCCAGAGGTCCGGCGCGTGCCGGTTGGCGACGACCAGGAGCAGGATCGGCATGAGCATGGCCAGCACCAGGCCGCAGCAGGTCCAGGCCAGCCACCAGGTCCAGGGGCGCGCCAGCCCCTCCGGCCAGCCGGGTGCCGCCAGCGGGGGGCGCTCTGCTGCCAAGTGATCCACAGCGGGACGCTCCTGCGGTCGGCGGCGGGTCGATCGACCGCGTGCGCGCCGGGTCCATTCCGGGTGCCATCCGAACCTAACAGGTGAAGTGTAGCGGTTCGGTCTCCCGCGCGGCCAGTGAACGGATGCCCGGTTGCCCCGGGCAATCGTTCCCAGGAATCCAGGACAAGCACCCGGCGGCGCGGGCTGCGGTATCATCGACGGGGAATTGATCTGGAAGGAGGCCTCGTGCGCATCGTCTCGCTGCTCCCCAGCGCCACCGAGATGTGCTACGCGCTCGGCCTGGGCGAGCAGCTCCGCGCCGTGACGCACGAGTGCGACTACCCCCGCCCGGCGCGGGCCAAGCCGCACGCTACGCGCAACGTGCTCCCCGCCGGCATCACTGATCCGGCGGAGATCGACCGGCTGGTGGCCGAGCGCATGGCCGCCGGTCAGCCGATCTACGAACTGGATGTGTCGCTGCTGGAGGCGATCGCCCCCGAGCTGATCCTGACCCAGGAGCTCTGCCCGGTCTGCGCCGTCTCCTACCAGGACGTGCTGGCGGTGGCGCGGCAGCTCCCGGGCCAGCCACAGGTCGCCTCGCTGGAGCCGACCTCGCTCGGCGGCATGCTGGCGGATATCGAGCGGCTGGGCGAGCTGACCGGGCGCGCGGAGTGCGCCGCGGCGGTGGCGGCGGCGCTGCGCCAGCGGCTCGACTGGATCGCCGGCTGTGTGGCGGAAGTTGCGGCCGAGCCGGTGCCGGTCGTCTGCCTGGAGTGGCTCGACCCGCCGATGGCCGGCGGCCACTGGGTGCCGGAGATGGTCGAGCTGGCCGGCGGGCGCGACCTGCTGGGGCGCCCGGGCCAGCCGTCGCGCTACGTGAGCTGGGATGAGATCGTCGCCGCCCGGCCCGAGGTGCTGGTGCTGATGCCCTGCGGCTACGATCTGGAGCGCACCGTGGCGCAGGCCGAGCTGCTGCGGCAAACGCCCCGGGCGCGCGAGTTGCCGGCGGTGCGCCGTGGCCAGGTCTACGCGGTCGACGGCTCGGGCTACTTCAACCGGCCGGGGCCGCGCCTGGTGCAGGGGGTGGCGCTCCTGGCGGCCATCCTCCACCCGGAGCTGTTCGACGGCCTCGACCCCGGAGCGGCGCGGTGCGTCCCACTGACGCCGCTCGCCTGACCCGCCCGCGCGTCTCGCCGCTGTTGCTGGCGGCGAGCGCGATCGGCGGGCTGACGATCTTCTACCCCTTCCTGCTGCCGCTGCTCGGGCGTCACTCGACGGGGCGCGGGGTGGCGGTGCCGCTCCTGTTCGCGCTGCTGGCCGGGGTCTGCCTGCTGACCACCATCGGCGAGGTGCAGGGGCGGGCGACGCGCGATCTGCCCTCGGCCTCCAAGCTGGTGGCGCTGCTCGGGGTGCTGGTGGCGGTCGATTCGGCGCTGCGCCTCATCCCCAGCCTGCTGGGCGCCTCGCCGATCTTCTTGCTGATCATCCTGGTCGGCTACAGCTACGGACCCGACTTCGGCTTTTTGATGGGGTCGCTGACGCTGCTGGTCTCGGCGCTGATCACCGGCGGGGTCGGTCCCTGGCTCCCCTTCGAGATGCTGACCAGCGGCTGGGTCGGGCTGACGGCCGGCTGGCTGCCGCGCACCAGCGGCCGCCGCGAGATCGTGCTGCTGGCGCTCTTCGGCGCGCTCTGGGGGCTGCTCTACGGCGCGATCATGAACCTCTGGGAGTGGCCCTTCGCCGCGCCGGGGTTAGCGCGCCCGGTTGGGCTCTACTGGGCGCCGGGGATGGGCGCCGCGCAGGCGCTGGCCGCCTACGCCCGCTACTATCTCGTGACCTCGCTGGTCTACGACCTCTTCCGCACCGCCGGCAACGTGCTGCTGATCGCGTTCCTGGCCCGCCCGATCCTGGCTCTGCTCGACCGCTTCCACCAGCGCTTCACCTGGCAGCCCTGGACGCCGTTCGACGCTGCTCCAGAAACACCGCCCCTCTCCCGCGCACCGGGAGAGGGGTTGGGGTGAGGGCTCTCCGGGGCAGCGTCGGCCTACCCCACCAGCAAAGTCATCGGCGCCTCGAGCAGGCGCTTCACCTCCTGCAGGAAGCGGGCGGCCTCGGCGCCGTCGGACACCCGGTGGTCGACCGAGAGCGTCACCTTCATTCGCTGCACCGGCTTGAACTGCCCATCCTGGTAGACCGGCTCGGTCGCGATCGTGCCGACCGCCAGGATGGCCGCCTGAGGTGGGTTGATGATGGCGGTGAAGGAGTCGACACCGAACATGCCCAGGTTGCTGACAGTGAAGGTACCGCCCTGGAACTCCTCGGGATGGATCGTCCCCTCGCGCGCCCGGCGCGCCAGATCCTTGGTCATGCGCGCGATCTCGCCCAGCGACGTGCGGTCGGTCTCGGGGATGACCGGGCTGATCAGCCCGCCCTCGAAGGCCACGGCGAAAGCCACGTCGATGCGCGGGTGGATGCGCAACTGGTCCCCGGCGAAGCTGGCGTTGAGCGCCGGGAATGCGCGCAGCGCCAGCGCGGACGCCTTCAGGATCAGGTCGTTGACCGACACCTGGGAGTCCCGGTCCTCGATCTCGCCGTTGATCTGCTCGCGCAGCGCCATCGCCTTGTCCATGCCGATCGCCATGGTGACGAAGAAGTGCGGCGCCTGCTGCCAGCTCTCGCTCATGCGCTTGGCGATGGTGCGGCGGATCCGCGGCAGCTCGCGCAGCTCGCCAGCGGGCGCGCCGACCGCCGCGGGAGTGGGTGCGGCTGCCGGCGCGGTCCGCGGGGCTGGCGCGGGGGCGGCCGGCGCTTCGGCGGGCGCGGCCTGGGTGGCCGGGCGCCCGATCAGCGGCATGATGTCGACCTTGACGATGCGCCCGCCGGGGCCGCTGCCGCGCACGTCACTCAGGTCGATGCCGTGCTCGGCCGCCAGCCGCCGCACCAGCGGTGAGGCGCGCACGCGCTCGCCCGGCGCGCGCTCCAGCACCTGCTCCGGCATGGCCGCGCTCACGCTCACTCCGGCCGGCTCGCGGTTGTTGCTCAGCGCCTCCGGCGCCTGCTCGGCGTTGATCCGCCCGGGCGCCGCGCTCTCGGCGGGCGCCTGCGCCTCCATCGCCGCCGGTGGGCGCGCCGCCGGCTGCGCCGCGACGGGCTGCGGCTGGCTGGCAGGCGCGGGGATCTCGACCTCCTCACCCGGCGCGGCGATGATCGCGATCGGCTCACCGATCGGCACCGTGGCGCCCTCGTCCACCAGATGCTTGCGCATCACGCCGGCGTCGTTGGACTCGATCTCCAGATTGACCTTGTCGGTCTCGATCTCGGCGATCGGCTCGCCCTGCGCGACCTCGTCGCCCTCGCCCTTCAGCCAGCGCAGGAGGGTCCCCTCCTCCATGGCGTCGCCCATTTTGGGCATGATCACGGTCGCCATCCTACCCCCTACCCCTTCCGATACAGCGCGCGGCGCGCCGCGTTGAGGACGTCCTGCTCGCTGGGGAAGGCGGCGATTTCGAGGTTGCGGGCGTAGGGCGCGGGCACCTCGGCGCCGCTGACGCGCTCGACTGGAGCGTCCAGATAGTCGAAAGCCTGCCCCTGGATGATGGCCGCGACCTCGCTGGCCACGGTGAACCAGCGCCACTGCTCTTGCACCACCACCGCCCGGTTGGTCTTCTTGACCGACTCGACGATCGTCGCCTCATCGAAGGGGCGGATCGAGCGCAGGTCGATCACCTCGGCCTGGACATCGTCCTCCTTCTCCAGCGTCGCCGCCGCCTGCAGCAGGAGATTCACCGAGCGCCCATAGCTGATCAGGCTGACGTCGCTCCCCTCGCGGGCGATGCGTGCCTGGCCAAAGGGCACGGTATAGTCCCCCTCCGGAACGTCACCCTTGGTGCCGTAGAGCGCGCCCGCCTCCAGGAAGATGATCGGGTTCTGGTCGCGGATGGCGGTCAGCATCATCCCCTTGGCGTCGTTCGGGGTGACCGGCGAGACGACCTTGAGGCCGGGGAATTGGGCGTAGAAGCCCTCGACGCTGTGGGTGTGCTGGGCCGAGAGCTGGACCCCGCCGCCGTTGGGGCCGCGGATCACCAGCGGCACCGAGACCTGGCCGCCCGAGAAGTAGTGGACTTTGGCGGCGTTCTGCACGATCTGGTCGGTGGCCAGATAGGAGAAGTTCCAGGTCATCATCTCGACGATCGGGCGCATGCCGAGCATCGCCATGCCGATGGCCGCTCCGGTGAAGCCGGCCTCGCTGATCGGCGTATCGACCACGCGCTTGGGGCCGAACTGCTCCAGCAGCCCGTTGGTGACGAGATGGGTTCCGCCGTAGAGGCCGATATCCTCGCCGATGAGGATGACGCGCTCGTCGCGCTCCATCTCCTCGGCCATCGCGCTGCGCAGCGCGTCACGATAGGTCATCACGGGCATGGCCCGCTCCTTTTCTCCTGCAGCACGTTCCTGGGAGCGCGGCTACTCTTCCGGCTCGGCGTAGACGTCCTCGTACAGCTCAGCGAGCGGCGGCTCGGGGCTCTCCTCGGCGAACTGGACGGCATCGTCGATGATCGCCTTCTTCTCGGCCCGGATGTCCGCCATCTCCTCCTCGGTGGTCGCGCCGATCTCCAGCAGCCGGTGCTCCAGCAAGCCGATCGGGTCGCGCTTGCGGTGCTCGGCGACCTCGTCCTTCGAGCGGTACTTCTGCAGGAAGTCGGCGGCGCCGTGCGCCTCCAGGCGGTAGGTGATGGCCTCCACCGCGTACGGCGCTCCGCTGTCGCGCACGCGCTGGACCGCGCGGTGGGCGACCTCCAGCACCGCCTCCAGGTCGTTGCCGTCGACCTTCTCGTGCTCGATGCCGTAGGAGTTGAACTTGGCGCCGAGGTCGGTCATGGCGGTGGCGCGCTCGACGCTGGTGCCCATGCCGTACTGGTTGTTCTCCAGCACGAAGAGGCAGGGGTTCATGCCGTCGCGGCCCCAGAGGCCGGAGAGGTTGGCCGCTTCATGGAAGGCGCCGTTGTGAATGGCGCCATCGCCGAAGTAGAGCTGGGTGATGCCCCCGGTTCCCTGGTAGGCGAGCGCGTAGGCCAGGCCGACACCGACCGGGATGTGGCCGCCGACGATGCCCCAGCCGCCCATCAGCCCCTTGGGGGCGTTGAAGAGGTGCATCGAGCCGCCCTTGCCCTTGACCAGCCCGGTGGCCTTGCCGTAGAGCTCGGCCATCACCTCGCGCGGGGTGCTGCCGACAAGCAGGGCGTGGGCATGGTCGCGATAGGCGGTGATGACCTTGTCGCCCTCCTCAAACGCGTCGAGCATGCCGGTGGCGATCGCTTCCTGGCCACTGTAGACGTGGAGATAGCCGCCGATCTTGCCCTGGCGAAAGGCGAGCTGCGCGGCGTCCTCGAACAGGCGGATCAAGACCATCTGCCGATAGAGGTCGAGAAGATGGCTTTGCTCCGCGACGCGATCCTTTGTCTGACTACCTCCCGAACTGGTCATGCCCTCAGCCTCCAGATTCGACTGCGACGCGCGGGAGCGGCGCCCGGTAGTAGCGGGCCAGGTCTTGAGGTCCGTTCACCACTCAAATTCATACCCCTGCCACGCGCCCATGCCAAAGCATGGCGCATCGCACCCCAGCCTGTGATTGTACCGAAGTCGTACCGCCCATTCCAGCGAGGAAAACACTCACGCAATCACGCTGGGCCGCTGGTGCCGAGCTTGTAGCCGAAGCGGCGCAGGAGTGCCTCGCGCTCGGCCACCTGCTGCTCGCTCTCGACGCCCAGCGGCTTGAAGCCGTCGACCACGCCCAGCACCGCGCGCCCATCCCCGACGTCGGCCAGGATGACCCGCACCGGGTTGGCGGTGGCGCAGAAGATGGTGCAGACCTCCTGCACGGCCTTGACCGCCGGCAGCACGTTGATCGGGAAGGCCTCACGCAAGAGGATCAGGAAGCAGTGGCCGGCGGCGATCTCCAGCACGTTGCGCGTGGCCAGCTCGACCAGCTCGTCGTCGCTGCCGGCGCGGCGCACCAGCCGCTCGCCGGAGGCCTCGCTGAAGGCCAGGCCGAATTTCAGCCCCGGCACCGAGCCGGCCAGCGCCTCGTAGAGATCCTCGACCGTCTTGATGAAGTGGCTCTGGCCGAAGATCAGGTTGAGCGCGGTGGGGTTCTGGATGGCGTAGCTGACCAGTTCGACCGGCATCGGGACCTCCTTCCCAGGGCGACGGGGCGCGCGGCGCTTGGAGGCGCGCCCTCCTGCTATGGTATCGTACTTCGCACGAAGTATCGGTTTGAGGGGAATCCTCGTTCCCGGCCTCGCTACCGGCGTTGGCTGCTTCCGGAGCGGGGTGGATAGAGAGATGATGCCGTGAGCGCAGTCGACCTCGCCCATCGTCGCCACACCAAGATCGTCGCGACCATCGGCCCCGCCACCTGGGACCTCGCCACTCTGGAACAGGTGATCCGCGCCGGCGCCAACGTGCTGCGAATCAACGCCGCCCACAACGACATCGAGACGCGCTGGCGCATCGTGCGCACCGCCCGGCAGGCGGCGCGCGAGACGGGCTGCCGCATCGCCCTCTTGCAGGACCTGGCCGGGCTCAAGCCGCGCACCGGCCCGCTCCCCAGCGGGCAGACCGTGGCGCTAGAGCGGGGGCAGGCGGTCGAGCTGGTAGCCGGCGACGAGCCGCTGCGCCCGGGCCGGATCACGATCGAGGACGCGCCGCTGGTGGCGCAGCTCGCGCCGGGCCAGCGGGTGCTGATGGCCGATGGGCTGCTGGAGCTGGTGGTCGAGGAGCGGCGCGGCGACGAGGTGCTGGCGCGGGTGGTGCGCGGCGGGCGGCTGCGCGGGCGTCAGGGGGTGACGGTGCCGGGCGCCGCGGCCCCGCCGCGTGTGATCACACCGCAGGAGGCGGACGACATCGCCTTCGCCGCCGAGGCCGAGCTGGAGTATCTGGGTGTCAGCTTCGTCACCAAGGGCGCCGACATCGAGCAGGTGCGCCAGGAGCTGCGCCGCCACGGCGGGCACGCCGGCATCGTGGCCAAGATCGAGCGTCCCGAGGCGCTGGCGGCGATCCACGAGATCGCGCACGAGTCCGACGCGCTGATGGTGGCGCGCGGCGACCTGGGTGTGCAGCTCCCGCCGGAGGAGGTGCCCTTCGCCCAGAAGCAGATCATCGACGTGGCGCGCCGGCACGGGGTGCCGGTCATCACGGCCACGCAGATGCTGGAGTCGATGATCACCCAGCCGATCCCGACGCGGGCCGAGACGAGCGACGTGGCCAACGCGGTGCTCGACGGCACCGACGCGGTCATGCTCAGCGCCGAGACCGCCACCGGCGAATTTCCGGTGGAGGCGGTTGAGATGATGGACCGGATCGTCTGCGCCACCGAGGCCCACTTCCCGCCCCGGACCACGAACGCCGCCGAGGGGCCGATCACGGTCGCCTCGACTATCGCCCGCGCCGCGACCGACATCGCGCGCCGCTCGCCGCTGGTCAACCTGATCGCGGTGCTGACGCGCAGCGGCTTCTCGGCGCGCGAGGTGGCGCGCGAGCGCCCGGTGGTGCCGATCGTGGCGCTGACCAACAGCGAGTTCGTGGCCAATCAACTGACGCTGGTCTGGGGAGTCTCGTCCCTGGTGGCGCCCTTCGCCGACACCACCGAGGCGCTGTTTCAGGAGATGACCGAGCGGCTGCTCTCAGCCGGGCGGGCCAAGCCGGGCCAGGGCATCCTCTTCGTCGGCAGCCTGACCGTCTACCACGAGCCGGGCCACACCAATCTGCTGCACCTGCGTCAGGTGTAGCGCGGTGGTCCTGCCGAGCAAGCGCGACCCGGCCGAGGGATTTCGGTGGCGTGTGCGGCTGGGGCGTGCGACGACGCTATGTCTCGTCCGCGCGGCCACAACATAGACCCGGTCATCCCGAGCGCAGTCGAGGGATCCAACGTGGAGCGGCAAGCGACGTGGTCGTAAGCCCCTACCCCGCGCTCGTGCGCCAAGCAGCCGAGCGGCCTGCGGAGCGAGTTGCCTGGCGTGTGGGGCTTGGTTCCCTCGAATGCGGTCGGGATGACAAGTCAAATAGGTGGCGATGACGGCGACGAGTGCCGTCCGCACGGACGCCACATGCAACGGGTCAAGCCGGATCGGCCCATCCTGAGCTTCTCGCGGCATCCGACCTCTCATCGAACGGGGCTGGGCGGCTGTAGGCGCACGGACGCGCGCCAGTGCTTGCGGAAAATGGGCACAAAAATGCGGTCCTGACGAGCCTCTCGTCATCGACGCCCGGTTCACTTCGATGAGGGACGACCGCGGGTTGCCCCGGCTGCCGTCGACTCTTCGCTGCGAACTGCTTTGATGACCGTCGCCGGTCCTCGCCGCAGGCTGCCCCGGTTTCCCG
>DASSHC010000144.1:0-5181 GCA_035693105.1 Thermomicrobiaceae bacterium
CTCGACCGCCAGCGACCAGAGGTTGCGCAGCAGCGAGGGGTCGCTGATCGACTGAAAGTACGACTGGTGCCGGAAGATCAGATACCAGTTGGTGACGTAGCCGAGCGCCGCCAGCGTATCGAGCCGCAGCTGGGCGAGATCGGCCCGCTTGAAGATGGCGGCGTAGGCCAGCGTGACCAGCAGCAACAGGTAGAGCGCCGGCAGCAGGCGCCGCGCCCGGCGCAGCCAGAAGGCCGGCAGGTCGATCGTCTGGGAGCGGCGCCACTCGGCCAGCAGCAAGGCCGTGATCAGGTAGCCGCTCAGCACGAAGAAGATGTCGACGCCCAAGAAGCCCGCCGGCAGCCAGCCCGGCCGCGCGTGGTAGACGATCACCGCCAGGACGGCGACTCCGCGGATGCCGTCGAGCGCCGGGAGATAGGGCAGCCGCACGCGCGCGCCCGGTGCGGCGTCCCGGTCGGGGCGCCGCACCGGCGCGGGGGTCGCGTAGTAGTGCTGCCAGAATGCGCTGGCCTGGGGCGGCCGGCCCGCCGGCCCCGCGGCGTGCCCCACCTGTTCCTCCCCGGATCCCTGCTCCATCCCGCCGTGATTCCCCAATGCGCACCCAGCGCCGGCTCACGTCCGAGCGCTACCCGCCGCGCCCCGCCCGCCACGCCCTCGTCAGCCTGAGCCGCAGCCAAGGATCTCTCTGAATCGTGGAGCAAGAGTGGCGCAGCAAGGCAGAGGAGATCCTTCGGCTGCGGCCTCAGGATGACAGGGGTGGGGCCTCAGCGCCTGCCCTGAGCTTTGCGATTTCCCCGCCGCACGAGCCACTACGCTCTCCAGTGCGCGAGAGCGAGCGAACGTCACAGCCGCGGATCACCATCTACTTCAGCCAGCGGTCGTACCACGCGATCACCCGGCGCAGGATGTCGCGCTGGTGGGCGCGCTCGCGCACCCCGTGCGGCTCGCGCGGGTAGACCACGAGTTGCGTGGGCACGCCGCGCTCGCGCAGCGCGCGCTCGAAGCCGATCGCCTGCGTCACCGGCACGCGCTCGTCGTTCTTGCCGTGCAGCATCAGGAGTGGCGTCTCAGCCCGCCCCGCGTAGGAGATGGGCGAGATGGCGGCGGCACGGTGCGGGCCGGGGCCGTCCCAGGGGCGGTCGCCGCCGAGCGCCGCCTCGAAGGTCGACATGTCGCTGGTCATGGTCATCATGCCCCAGTCGCTGACCCCGGCGCCCATCACCCCGGCCTTGAAGCGGCTCGTTTGCGTCACCGCCCAGGCGGTCATGAAGCCGCCCTGGCTCCAGCCGCCAATGCCCAGCCGCGCGGGGTCGGCGATGCCGCGCTCGATGGCCGCGTCGACCCCCGAGAGCACGTCGGGGAAGTCGCCCTCGCCGACGTTGCCGCGGGCGTGCATGGCGAAGGTGTTGCCGTGCCCCAGCCCACCGCGGTAGTTCGGCATCAGCACGGCGTAGCCGTGCGCCGCCAGCCACTGCGCCCAGTTCAGCGGGCGCAGGTTCCAGCCGTTGGCCGAGCGTCCGTAGGGACCGCCGTGCACCAGCACCACCAGCGGCAGCGGACCATCCGGCGCGTGCGGCGGGCGGATCAGCACACCGTCGAGCGGCAGCCCGTCGGGCGCGGTCCAGAAGAAGGGCTCCTGCCTACCGAACTCGAACTCACGCAGCGCCGCGTGGTGCTGGCTGAGCGGCCGCAGCGCGCCGAGCTGGCCGCCGTACAGCTCCGGCGGCTGGTTGCCGCTGCTCTGCACCACCGCCAGCTTCACCGCGCCAGCGACCACGCGCACGTCGAACGGGCCGAGGTCGCCGTCCTCGGGCGCGTAGAGCAGCTCCCGCGCGCCGCTCGCGGTATCGACCCACTCCAGCCGCGTGCTCAATCCCTCGGCCACGCTAATGACCACCCGACCCGCGCCAGGCACCGGCTCCAGCCCGACGACGCAGCACTCGTCCGCGGCGCTGGGCCCCAGCACGTGTGGCGTGCCGCCCGCCGCGTCGACCGCGTAGAGGGTGAAGGAGGCCTGCGGCAGCGGGTCGTGCGAGCCGATGAAGAGAAGCCGGCTTCCGTCGTCGCTCCAGGTCAGCCGGTGCGCCGACCAGCCATTCGCCTCGTCCACCACCGTCGTCTGCTGCGCGGGGTGATCGACCACGATGGTCGCGATCCGCGCCCGCAGGGCCGACTCCAGCTCGGGCGTGCGCCAGGCGATGAAGGCGATGCGCGCGCCATCGGGCGACCAGGCCAGCTCGGCCAGGTGCGACTGGGCGGTCGGCAGTGTGCTGACCTCGCCGCTCGCCAGGTCGAGCAAATGCAGGCGCGCCGGCTTCCAGTCCTCGCCGTAGACCTCGGCGTCGTCGCGCTCGCGCTCGCGCCGCTCGTCCTCCTCGGTCGGCTCGTCGGGCGCCAGGAAGGCGATGCGCCGGCCATCCGGCGACCAGGCGAAGCTGGCGATGCCGCGCTTGCGCTCGACCAGCGGCTCGGCCTCGCCGCCATCATGCGGCATGCGGTAGAGCGCCGCCACGCCCGGCTTGGCCCGCTCCGAGAGGAAGGCCAGGCCCCGGCCGTCGGGCGACCAGCGCGGGCGCTCGTCGCGCCCCTGGCCCCGAGTGACCTGCCGCGCCGGCGCGCCGCCGTCGAGCGGCGCCAGCCAGATGGCGCCCTCGGCGTCCTTCGCGCGCCCGTAGGGCGTGGCGACGTAGGCCACCTGCCGCCCGTCGGGCGCGATCCGGGGATCCTCCGGGAACGAGAGCGAGACGATCAGCTCGGCCAATTCTTCGAGCGCGGGCATCGCGGCGTTCCTTTCGTGTGCGTCGGGCGGCAAGCGCTTTCCTGCGGCAGAGGATAGCACCCGGCCCACTGGCGCGGGCGCGCCACGTCGTGTAGCCTGCGGCGCAGCACGCGGGCGCATCGGTGCGACGAGGGAGATCATGCGGCGGTCCCTGGCGCTGCTGGCCGTCATCATCGCGCTGCAGTTGGGGCTGGCCGGCTGGCTGCTGGCCGACCACCGCCGCGGCGCGGCCGAGGCGCGGCTAGCGCCCGATCTGACCGTGGTCACGCCCAGCCACTGGCGGCCGGCGACGCTCGGCCGCCAAATCACCGTGATGACCTACAACCTGCAAGAGGGCTTCTCGCGCGACGACCGCTTCGATCTGGAGCGCCAGGCAGCGGCGATCGAGGCGGAGCACCCCGACGTGGTGGTCGTGCAGGAGGTCAGCCGCGGCTGGCTGGTGGCGGCCGGGGCCGACGAAGTGCTCTGGCTCAGCCAGCGGCTGGGGATGCAAGCCGTCTTCGGCGCCAACTCCGACGACGGCCTCTGGGGCAACGCCATCCTCAGCCGCGCTCCGCTGCAGGACGCCGCGCGCGAGCAGTACACCACCACCCAGAATCTCAAGCGCTCGGTGGTCGCGGCGCGGGTCGACACCGCCGCCGGGCCGCTCTGGCTCTTCGGCACCCACCTCGACAACCCGGTCGGCGCCACTGACGTGCGCCTCTCGCAGACGCGCGAACTAATCCGCTTCTGGAACAACCGCAGCCCGGCGCTCGTGCTTGGCGACCTCAACGCCGACCCCGGCGACCCGGTCTTTGGCTTGTTTACCAGCGCCGGGCTGGTGGATCTCGACCGGCAGCTGCCGCCCGGCGCCTCCACCTCCTCTGACCAGCGCCTGATCGACCACATCCTGGCCACGCCCAACCTCACGCTGCAGTCGATCCGCGTCCCCGACACCTGGGCCTCAGATCACCGCCCCCTGGTGGCGCGCGTCAGCCTGCCATAATGAGGGGTGATGTACGAGCGAAAGCGAGTTGGTTATGGACGACGCTGAAGAGTTCACCATCATTCTCGAACCAACCGAGACCGGATACTCGGCCTACTCCCCGGATGTCGAGGGCGTATACGCGACGGGACGAACGATCGAGGAAGCCGTGGCGGAGATGCGGGACGCGATCGCCTTCCACCTCGCCGGCTTGACGGAAGCCGAGAAGGCGTACCACGTCCACTCGTCGATTGTGCACCGTGTTCGGATCGAGCCCGGCAATTGCTAAAGAGGATTGCCCAGCCGCATCGCGTTGCGGAACAGGATCCTACCTTGGGAACATGACGTAGGGGAACCGGGCGGACACAGGGGTCTGCTCCTACAGGGAATACGCCGTGCCCATCCTGTAGGGGCAGACTCCTGTGTCTGCCCTGCTTCGGCCATCACCGGGCTTTATCGACGCCGCCTGTCCCCGTCCAGTCGACCTCGTCCAGCGGCCAGATCGGGCGGCGCAGGTGGCGGAAGTCGAGGCGCGAGAGGTCGGAGCCGGTGATGCCGGGGCCCTCGACCAGGATCACCCGCTCGGCGATCGGCTCGAAGGCGGCGCGGAAGTGCCCCTTCCCCTTGAGCGCGATCACCCGGCGCGCGGTCGGCTCGATGCCGAAGGCGCGGAACACGTTGAGGTCGATCGGCGTCTCGGCCCGCTCGCAGACCAGCACCTCGATCCCGTTGACCACCAGCACCACCACTCGCCCCAGGTCGACCTCGACCCCGGCGTGCATCGGCCCGGCGTTGACGTAGCGGCCGTCGGCGATGACCCGCACCCGCCCGCTCAGCAGCAGCGGCTCGCCGTGGCGCGTGTCGGTCTTGCCGCCCAGGTGGAGCTGTACCTCGCGCCCCAGGCCGGCGTCGATGCAGCGAGCCACCGACTCCGGGTCCTTGATCAGCGCCAGGGCGGCGTCGTGGACGTCCTGCTGTAGGAGGAAGCGCAGGAGCTCCGTACCGTCGCCGGGGCCGCCGGTCCAGGGGTTGTCGGCGATGTCGACCAGCAGCAGCGGCCCGCGCTCGCTCTGCTGGATGGCCTCGATCGCCTCCTCCCAGGTGTGCACCCCGCCGAGGAAGCCGGCGCGGCGCTCCCAGGCGAGCATCGCCAACTCGCCGGCCAGGCGCTCGGCCAGCTCCGGCTGGTCGTCGGTCGTCACCAGCACGCTGAAGCCGGCCTCGGCCACGTCGGCTGGCGGGAAGCCGCCGGCCACGGTGATGTTGACCACCCCGCGCACCTGCTCCAGCTCGTGGGCGCGGTCGAAGATCGAGCGCATCGGCTCGCGCTCGGTGGTCATGTTCTGCGAGGTCGGCAGCATCGGCGGCTTCACCAGCGCGGGCGTCGGGTGAAGCGTGCCCGCCAGCAGCGCGGCCAGGATGCCGGCCGCCTCGCCGC
>DASSHC010000145.1:0-2874 GCA_035693105.1 Thermomicrobiaceae bacterium
TCGGAGACAGTATAGCCGATGATCTGAGCTTTCGCGCGCCTGAGGCGGGCATGGGTGGCCGATCCGCCGCGGAGGGTCAAGCATGGCGTCGACGTTGAGTCGGTGCTTGCCTCCCCTGTCATCCCTTCGTCCCCCTTGCCATCCTGAGGCCGCCGCCGAAGAGCCTGCCCTGAGCCTGTCGAAGGGATCTCCTCTCCAGAGCGCTGAAGCACCGGTACGATCAAGGGAGATCCTTCCTCCCCCTTGTCATCCTGAGGCCGCAGCCGAAGGATCTCTCCTGATCGTGGGGCACCAGTGACGCTTCACAGCAGAGGAGATCCCTTCGACAAGCTCAGGGCAGGCTCTTCACTGCGGCTCAGTAGTCCGACCGCCGTCATTCGTCCGGTCGCGTGACCCCGTTGCTGGCTGCCCGGGCGCCTGCGTGCCGCCTGACGTGCGCGGCTGAAGCCACCGCGCTAGATCGTGACGGAAGCCTGCTGATGGCGTTTGCGGAATTATCCTGGAGTTCCGTCGCCGGGGGTCGCGCCGGGCTAAAGCCGCAGCGCTAGCAGACGAAGCCTGTTGAAACAGGCTAGGAGCGAGATGGCGTACGCCAGGTTATTGCCGCAAACGCCATCAGCAGGCTGGGGATTACGAACGTCACAATTTAATTGTCGGATCCAACGCATCCATCCGGCGGACCTCAGCCTGTTTCAACAGGCTTCGTCTGCTCGCGCTGCGGCTTTAGCCCAGCGCGACCCCCGGCACGCGGTTGCCAGCGGGGCCACCATAGTCCGGTCCAAATCAGACAAATGACGATGGTGGGACCACTCAGGATGACAAGGGGGAGGGCTCAGGTTGACTTGGGAGCAGGGGCCGCAGCCGATGGACCTCTCCGACATTCCCGGGAGCAGCACGTAACCGGCGCGCTAGCCGGCCCGCCGCGCCACGAAGAGCATCAGCGGCGAGTCCGAGACGAAGGGCTCGTGCTGGTAGCCGCCGTAGAGCGCCTCGACGGTGAAGCCGGCGCGCTCCAGCAAGTGCTCGGCCTCGAAGCGGAAGAGGTAGCGGTAGGGCCACTCGACGTAATGCTTCGTGACCGCGCCGTCGGGCGCGACGATCTCGTAGGCCGAGCGGATGCGCCGCACCTGCGCCGCCCGGTCGTTGTCGACCAGCGTCTCGGTGCGCGCCACCAGCCTGCCGTCCGCCAGCACCTGGGCCACGTCCTGGCGCAGGCTGCCGGGCCGCTCGGCCAGGAAGGCGGGCGCGGGGTGGAGCAGGTCGAGCGCCAGCCGGCCGCCCGGCCGCAGATGCGCGGTGACCGCGCGCAGCGCCTGAAGCTGCTCGCGGCGATCGGTCAGGTAGGCGATGCTCTTGGCCGCGATGATGGCCAGGTCGAACTCCCGGTCCAGGCTGAAGCCGCGCATGTCGCCCTCGACCAGGTTGGCCCGCTCGGCCACCTGGGGCCCGACGGCCGCCAGCTTGGCCCGCGCCAGCGCCAGCATGTGCGGTGAGGCGTCCAGCCCGGTGATCTCGTGCCCGGCAGCCGCCAGCGGGACCAGGACCCGCCCGGTGCCGCAGGCCAGCTCCAGCACTTGGGCCTCCCGGCCCGCCAATTCCTGATAGAACGGGATGTCGGCGTCGAACGGGAAGACGTCGTAGAGCTGGGCCAGCAGCGCGTTGCCCCAGGGCTGCTCGGCCACGATGTAGGCGCTCTCCGCCGCCCGAGTCTCCGGTAACGTCATCCGTTCCTCCTATTCGCGAGTGGATTGGAGACCCGCCCTACCGACGCCAGCCTCATCACTGGTCAGGGCACTCTTCCATGCCCGCACCTGCCTGGTTTCCCCGTTGCCGATGCGTGAGACAACGAGGGCAGACACCGCTCCGTCCGAGGTCTGCCCCGACAAGGAGTTGGTCTATCGCTGGCCCGCGCCGGCCGGCCGCATCGCCTGCCAGACGCGCTGGGGGGTCAGCGGCATGTCGAGCTGGCGCACGCCGAGCGGGGCCAGCGCGTCGAGCACGGCGTTGACCAGCGCCGGCGGCGCCCCGGTCGTGCCGGCCTCGCCCACGCCCTTGACACCCAGCGGGTTGGTCGGGCTGGGGGTCACGGTGTGGCCGGTCTCGAAGTTGGGGAGCTGGTTGGCGTGCGGCACGGCGTAGTCCATGAAGGTGCCGGTCAGGAGCTGGCCGTTCTCAGGATCGTAGACCACGCCCTCGTAGAGCGCCTGGCCGAAGCCCTGCGCCAGCCCGCCGTGGACCTGGCCCTCGACCAGCATCGGGTTGATCAGCGGGCCGCAGTCGTCCACGGCCAGGTAGCGCAAGACCGTGATGGCGCCGGTGTCGCGGTCGACCTCCACCAGCGCCAGGTGCGCGCCGAAGGGGAAGGTCAGGCCGTTGGGCATGAAGTAGCTGGTGGCGTCCAGCCCCGGCTCCATGCCGTTGGGGATGCCGTTCATGCCGTAGGCCACCCGCGCCACCTGCTTGAAGGTCACGCTGCGGTCGGGCGCGCCGCGCACCTGGAAGCGGCCGTCCTCGAACTCGATATCCTCCTCGCCCGCCTCCAGCATCTGGGCCGCGATGCGGCGCGCCTTCTCCTTCACCTGGCGCACCGCCAGCAGCACCGCCGAGCCGCCGACCGAGGTGCCGCGGCTGCCGAAGGTGCCGATCCCCTGCGGCGTGATGGCGGTGTCGCTGGCGCGCACGCTGACATCCTCCAGCGGGATGCCCAGCTCGTCGGCCACGATCTGGGCGAAGGTCGTCTCCTCGCCCTGGCCGTGGGGCGAGATGCCGGTGAAGATGGTCACCTCGCCGCCCGGCTCGACGCGGACGGTCGAGCTCTCCCACGGCCCGAAGCCGCAAATCTCGACGTACGAGGCGAGCCCGATCCCGAGGTAG
>DASSHC010000146.1:0-3038 GCA_035693105.1 Thermomicrobiaceae bacterium
CATGGGGGAGATGCTGAGTGCCTCGATCTCGGCGCTGCCCCACGCAAAGCCGCGCTATCTAATGGGGGTCGGCTCGCCCGAAGATCTCTGGCAGGGCGTCGCGGCCGGAGTCGATCTCTTCGACTGCGTCCACCCTACGCGCGTTGCCCGCCGGGGTTCGCTCTTCACCAGAGCAGGGCGCGTCAACATCAACAACGCGCGCTTCCGGCGGCAGTTCGAGCCGATCGATCCCACGTGCGACTGCCTGGCCTGCCGTACCTATTCGGCCGCCTACCTGCACCACCTCTTCCGCGCACGCGAGTTGCTGGCCTACCGGCTGGCATCGATCCACAATCTGCGCTTCATCCAACGTCAGATGGCGGCGATGCGCTCGGCCATCGCCGCCGGCATCTTTTCCCAGGCGATGTCCGAATTCCTGGGCGGCTACCGCACGGCCGATCGCGAATCGGCGGCGGCGCAACGCCGTGCGCGGCAAGCCCGGCGGGAGGGTGTCGGATGAGCGCTGGCGGGAGGATAATGGAGCAGCGCACCTGCCTCGTGAGCGGCCGCGTTCAGGGGGTCGGCTTCCGAGCCTTCGTGGTGGAGGCCGCGGCAGCGCTTGGCCTGCGCGGCTGGGTGCGCAACGAGGAAGACGGCCGCAGCTTGTCGGTCGTAGCGGAGGGCCCGGTGCCGGCCCTGGACGCGCTGGAGACCCGGCTGCGCGTTGGCCCGCCGGGTGCGCTGGTTGAACGCGTTGCGTGTCGCAGCCAGCGAGCAGCCGGGTTGGATGCCGGCTTCGTCGTTCGTCGCTGACGGCCGGGCGACACGCGCGGCCCGGTACCGAAATCCGAGTAGAATATCGTACCGCGGGGAGCAGTACCTGCGGCTCTGCCGGATGGCCCATATTGGCCGGTACAGTAGAGGTGAGCGCCGGCGAGGCGCCGCGATACGTGTCCCGGAGGGAAGAGCGGAAGGGGAACGGCTCTCATGGCCATCATCTCGATCGTCGGTACCGGGTACGTCGGCCTGGTGACCGGGGCGGCGTTCGCCGACCTTGGCAACCGGGTCTATGGCATCGACATCGACACGGACAAGATCGCGCGCCTCAACCGCTGCGAAATCCCGATCTACGAGCCGGGGTTGGAGGAGTTGGTGGCACGCAACCACCGCGCCGGGCGCCTCAGCTTCACCTCGAGCTATGACGAAGCCGTTCCGGATTCCGAGTTCGTCTTCATCTGCGTCAATACCCCGTCGTCCTTTGATGGCGATGCCGACATGCGCGCGGTGCGCATCGCTTCGGAGATGATCGGTCACTCGATGCGCGGCCACACAATCGTCGTCAACAAGAGCACGATGCCGATCGGTTCCGGCGATCTGGTCAGCGCGATCCTGGATCAGAGCCGCGCCAAGGGAAGCTCGTTCGCGGTCGTCTCGAATCCGGAGTTCCTGCGCGAGGGGAGCGCGGTGCGCGATGTCTTCGCGCCGAGCCGCGTGGTGCTCGGAGCCGAGGATCGTGAGGCGGCCGAGCAGGTGGCCGAGCTCTACCGCTCGCAGAACTGCCCGATCGTGATCACCGACCGGCGCTCGGCGGAGATGATCAAATACGCCTCCAACGCCATCCTGGCGACCCGCATCAGCTTCATCAACGAGATCGCCCAGATCTGCGAGCAGGTGGGAGCTGACGTCTCGGTGGTGGCGCAGGGTATGGGGCACGACCCGCGCATCGGTCCGCTCTTCCTCGAAGCCGGCATCGGCTTTGGTGGAAGCTGCTTCCCCAAGGATGTTAAGGCGCTGGCCTACATGGCCGAGGAGGCCGGTTGCCACCCGCAGTTGCTGCACGCGGTGATGGAGATCAATCGCGACCAACGCCGTCGCTTCGTCTGGCGCCTGCAGAACATTCTGGGCGACCTGCAGGGGCGACGGATCGCGCTCTGGGGACTGGCCTTCAAGCAGGATACGGATGACATTCGCGAGTCGCCCGGCATCGACATCGCACGCATGCTGCTGCAGCGCGGCGCCTCGGTCTGTGCCTACGATCCGGCCGCGCTCGAGAACGCCAAGCAGGATCTGCCCGAGATCGACTACTCCAGCGACCCCTACGGCGCGGTCTTGGGCGCCGACGCCCTGCTGGTGGTGACGCCCTGGAACGAGTTCAAGCAAGCCGACCTCGAGCGCGTGAGCGAGCTCATGCGCGCCCCGGTCATCCTGGACGGACGGAATATCTACGACCAGAGCGAGGTCACGGCGCTCGGGTTCATCTACGCCGGAGTGGGGCGCCGGGCGCCCGACCTGGCGAGCGCCGGGTTTGGGCACTGAGTATCAACCGAATTGGGACCCGGAGCGCGCCGGTCCGATCGAGGTCGGGATCGACGTCGTCGAGATCGCGCGTATCCGGGACGTCCTGACCCGTTTCGGCGACCGCTTTCTCCAGCGAGTCTATACGCAGCGTGAGCGGGAGCGCTATGGCACGCGGCCGGCCGAGCTGGCCGCGCGTTTCGCCGCCAAGGAGGCGGTGATGAAGGCGCTCGGCACCGGCGTGCGCGGCGTAAGCTGGCGCGACATCGAGGTCATGCCCAACGCGCGGGGCAAGCCCGTGATCGTGCTCTACGGCACCGCCAAGGGCCGGGCGACAGTCCTTGGCCTGCGCCATTTCGCGATCTCGCTGACTCACTCGCGCACGGAGGCGATCGCGATGGTGGTCGCGATGAAGGCCGCGCCGGACGCGGCTGAGGACCCAGCGTGAGAACGCTCTGCACGGTCACTCAGGTACGCGAGGCGGAGCGCGCCGCGATCGCGCGTGGCACGCCGGAACCGGAGCTGATGCTGCGGGCCGGCAGCGGTGTCGCCGAACTGCTGGACGCCGTGGCTGGAGAGCCGGGGCGGGCGCTGATCCTGGCAGGACCTGGCAACAACGGCGGCGACGGCCTGGTGGCGGCGGCGCGCTTGGCGCAGCTCGGCTGGCGCTGCGCGATCTGGCCCTACCGGCGCTCGGGTGCGGCGGGCGCGCCCATCGACCCCGCGGTCGCCGCTCGCTTCGAGTGGGTCGAGTCGATCGCCGG
>DASSHC010000147.1:0-16131 GCA_035693105.1 Thermomicrobiaceae bacterium
GCGCGGGCAGCCGAGCGGCTGCGGCAGGCGGTGCCGCCGGTGCTGCGCCCGCGCGTCGGGGTCGGACCCGGCCGCTTCACCGCGTTTGTGGCGGCCCGGCAGGCGCGGCCGGGCGGCACGCTGGTGGTAACGGGCGGCGAGGCAGAGGCGGGAGCCTTCCTGGCCCCTCAGCCGGTGGCGCTGCTGCCGCTGCCGGTCGAGGTCATCCGGCGGCTGGAGCGGCTGGGGCTGCACGGCCTGGGCGAGCTGGCGCGGCTGCCGCGGGCGGCGATCGAGGCGCGCTTCGGCGCCGAGGGCGGCCGCGCCTGGCTGCTGGCTTCCGGGCGGGACGAGCGGCCGGTGCGGCCGCAGGTGCGCGAGGAGCGGGTGGTCGAGCAACTGACGCTGGCGGCGCCGGCCACCAACCGCGAGACGCTGCTGGTGGCGCTGCGGCAGCTCGCCGGGCGCGCCTTCGCCCAGCCGGCGCTGCGCGGGCGGCAGGTGCGGCGGGCGCGCGTGCTCGGGGTGCTGGCGGACGGCGGCTCCTGGGAGCACACGCTGACCCTGCGCGCTCCCGCCGATGGGGCGCGGCTGCTGGAGGCGCTCGGACACCGCTTGCAGGCGGTCATGCTGCCGGGGCCGCTGGAGGAGCTGACGCTGGAGCTGGCGGGGTTGACGCAGGAGGCGGCCCGGCAGGAGACGATCCTGGATGAGCGGGCCGACCGGGCGCGCGGGCTGGCCGAGGCCACGCGCTATCTCGTGGGGCGCTACGGCACGTCGCCGCTGGCGCGGATTGTGGGGGTGGAATCGTGGTCACGCATTCCGGAACGGCGCTACGCGCTGATCAGCTACGAGCCCTGAACCAACCCCGGCCGATCGCGGTCGAGGCTCAGAACGATCGTCCGCGCGCGCTCGCCGCCGGGCGCTCGCGCGGGAGTGGGGGTGGGAGTGGGCGGCGAGCGCGGGTGACGCAGGTGCAGGATGTCTGGCGCATCGACGACGAGTGGTGGCGCGCGCCGATCAGCCGCCGCTACTTTCGCCTGGTGCTGGACGACGGCAGCCAGCGCACCGTCTATCACGATCTGGTGGCCGGGCGATGGTTCGAGCAGGGGTATTAGGCCCTCACCCCAGAGCAGGTGCGGATCCGCCCTCGTTGCCCGAAGCATCGGCATTGGGGAAGCAGGGCAGACACAGGGGTCTGCCCCTACCGCATCAACGTCACGCATCTCCGGTAGGGGCGGCCCCCCGTGGCCGCCCTCTCCCACGCCACCCAGGGGCTGAGGGCTCCCCGTGAGCGACCCGCCTGACTACGTCGAGCTCCACCTGCATAGCGCCTTCTCCTTCCTCGATGGGGCCTCGCTCCCCGAGGAGCTGGTCGCGCGCGCCGGCGAGCTGGGCTACCGGGCGCTGGCGCTCACCGACCACGACGGCCTGTATGGCGCGATGGAGTTCGCCCGCGCCGCGCGGGCGGCCGGCATCCAGCCGATCACCGGGGCCGAGCTGACGCTGAGCGACGGCTCGCACCTCACTCTCCTGGCCGAGAACGCCGCCGGCTACGGCAACCTCTGCCGCCTGCTGACCGCCGCCCACCACGCCGACCCCGCCGGCACCCCCGCCGCCGAGCGCCAGCCCCGGCTCGACCCCGCCCGGCTGCGCGAGCACGCCGAGGGGCTGATCCTGCTCACCGGCTGCGCCCAGGGCGCGCTGGCCCGGCTGGTCGATGCCGGGCGATTGGACGACGCCGAAGTCTTACTGAGAGATTATGTCGAATGGTTCGGACCGGCGAGCGTCGTCGTCGAGCTGCAGCAGAACCTGGTCTACGGCGACACCGGGCGGGTGGCGGCGCTGGTGGGGCTGGCCGAGCGGTTAGAACTTCCCTACGCCGCCACCGGCAACGTCCACTACCACACGCGCGCGCGCCACCGGCTGCAGGACGTGCTGGTCGCCATCCGCCGGCGCACCACGCTCGACGGCTGCCACCGCGAGCGCCACCCCAACTCCGAGTTCTATCTGCACTCAGCCGAGGAGATGGCCGCCCGCTTCCGGCGCTACCCACGCGCGCTCAGCGCCACACTGGCGCTGGCCGAGCGCTGCGCCGGCTTCGACCTGACGCGCGACCTCGCCTACCGCTTCCCCGACTACCCCACCGCGCCCGGCGAGACGCCAGACGACGCGCTGGCGCGCGTCTGCCGCGCGGCCCTGGCCGAGCGCTATCAGCAGAACCGCGCCCAGGCCGAGGCGCGGCTGGCGGAGGAGCTGGCGCTGATCGCCAAGCACAAATTAGCCGGCTTCTTCCTGCTCTACCGCGACCTGCTGCTGCTGGCGCGCGAGGTGGCCGATGAGGTGCGCGGCCCCAGCCCGGCGCGGCGGGCCAGCCGGCTGCCGCCGGGGCGCGGGCGCGGCTCCTCGGTCAGCTCGATCGTCTGCTACCTGATCGGCCTGTCGCACGTCGATCCGCTGGCCCACAACCTCTTTCTGGGGCGCTTCCTCAACGAGGAGCTGGCCTCGGTGCCCGACATCGACCTCGATTTCCCGCGCGACATCCGCGAGCGGCTGATCGAGCGCGTCTACGAGGTCTACGGCGCCGAGCACGCCGCGCTGGTCTGCGCCTTCGCCACCTACAAGCTGCGCAGCGCGGTGCGCGATGTCGGCAAGGCGCTCGGCATCCCCCAGGCCGACCTCGACCAGATCGCCAAGCTCAGCGGCTCCGGCTCGCCGCGCGACCTCTACGACGAGCTGGGCCGCCTGCCGGCCTACGCCGCCCGGCGCGATGCGCCCCCCTGGAGCGACCTGGTGGCGCTGGCTGGAGAATTAGCCGGCTTCCCGCGCCACGTCACCCAGCACGTCGGCGGCATGATCGTCGCCTCGCAGCCGCTGGTCGAGCTGGTGCCGATCCAGCCCGCCGCCATGGCGGGCCGCTACCTCTGCCAGTGGGACAAGGACTCCTGCGACGACGCGCGCTTCATCAAGATCGACTTCCTGGCGCTGGGGATGCTCTCGCTGGTCGAGGAGTGCCTGGAGCTGATCGTCGCCGCCGGGAAAGACCCGGTCGATCTCAGCCGCATCGACTTCGACGACCCGGCGGTCTACGACATGATCTGCGCCGGCGACACGCTGGGTGTCTTCCAGATCGAGAGCCGAGCGCAGATCCAGACGCTGCCGCGCACCCAGCCGCGCAACTTAACCGATCTGGTGGTGCAGGTGGCGATCATCCGGCCGGGGCCGATCGTCGGCGGCGCGGTGCCGACCTACGTGCAGAACCGGGCGCGGCAGCTGCGCTACCCGAACTTCCGCCCCAGCTACGATCACCCGTCGCTGGAGCCGGTGCTGCGCGAGACCCTGGGGGTCGTGCTGTATCAAGAGCAGGTGCTGGAGGTGGCCATGACGCTGGGCGGCTTCAGCGCCGGGCAGGCCGAGGGGCTGCGGCGCGCCATGAGCCGCAAGCGCTCGCGCGAGGCGATGGTCTACTACTGGCAGCGCTTCCGCGACGGGGCGCGTGAGCGCGGCGCCTCACTGGAGACGGCACAGAAGGTCTTCAAGCAACTGCTCGGCTTCGCCGAGTACGGCTTCCCCAAGGCGCACTCGGCGGCCTTCGCCGTGCTCGCCTACCAGTCGTCCTGGCTCAAGCGCTACTACCCGGCCGAGTTCACCTGCGCGCTCTTCAACAACCAGCCGATGGGCTTCTACCCGCCGCACGTCTTGACCAACGACGCCAAGCGCCACGGGGTGCGCATCCTGCCGCCCGACGCCAACCGCGGCCGCGCCCGCTGCTCGGTCGAGGGCGGCGCGGTGCGCATCGGCTTCGGCTACGTCGCCGGGATCGGCGAGGAGACGGCGCTCTTGATCGAAGCGGAGCGGGAGGCCAACGGCCCCTACCGCTCGCTGGCCGACTTCGTGCGCCGGGCGCCGCCACGGCGCGAGGCGCTGGAGAACCTCTGCGCGGTCGGCGCCTTCGACGGCTTCGGCCTGGGGCGGCGCGAGGCGCTCTGGCAGGTCGGCCTCTTCATCGCGCCGGAGCGGCACGTGGTCAAAGACCAAGACAAGGGCAAGGACAAGGCGGAGCCGGGCGCGCCGCCGCGGGTGGTGGAGCAACTGGCGCTGGCGCTGCCGGTGGAGCAGGACATGGTCGAGCTGCCGCCGATGAGCGCCTGGGAGCAGATGGCGGCCGACTACCAGACGCTGGGGCTCTCGCCGCGCTACCACCCGCTCGGCCTGCTGCGGCCACACCTGCCGCCCGAGATCGCCACCACCAGCGCGCTGGAGGCGCTGCCGGACGGCCGCGCGGTGACGACCGCCGGGCTGGTCGTCTGTCGCCAGCGGCCGCACACCGCCAAGGGGATCACCTTCTTATTATTGGAGGACGAGCGCGGGCTGGTGAACGTGATCGTCCCGGCCGCGCTCTACGAGGAGCAGCGGTTGCTGGTGCGCGGCGAGCCCTTCCTGGTGGTGGAGGGGCGCCTGCAGCGGCGCCACGGCACGCTCAACGTGGTGGCCGAGCGGCTGACGGCGCTGGCCGGCGCGCGCCAGGCCTTCGCCGAGGCGGACGCCCCCGCGCGCCACTACGAGGACCACCACCCGCTCAAGCACTCCAACCGCGAGGATCGCCTGGCCCAGCCCAACCTGCGCGAGATCCAGCCCCGCTCGCACAGCTTCCATTGAGTGCGGAGGGTAGATTCGGTGCCCATCCGGCCACGGCTCTGCCACTCAACGTTGAGGAGAGATCCTTCGGCTGCGGCCTCAGGATGACAGGATGGGGCCCCTGTTTCCCCGGTCATGCTGAGCCGCAGCGAAGCATCTCCCCAACCGGTGACTATTGCTCCTGCTCCATGTCATCGCGCGGCCTGGAGCGCGGAAACTCAGCCCCTTCAGTGGGCTTCGTGGATTCAGCGCGGCGAATTTATTCCCGCGCGCCACGCGGCACGATACCGTCGGGTCCGCGACCCA
Source organism: Thermomicrobiaceae bacterium (assembly GCA_035693105.1). Lineage (GTDB taxonomy): Bacteria > Chloroflexota > Chloroflexia > Thermomicrobiales > Thermomicrobiaceae > DASSHC01. Next base: position 4,924 of record DASSHC010000147.1, read on the forward strand.
CCGTCCGTCCACCACTCACCCGCGCCCGCGCCAGGATGCGGTCGGCGCAGCGCAGGGCCAGGGCGCCGATGGTCGAGGTCGGGTTGACCGCGCCGCCGGTGACGAAGGATGAGCCATCGCAGATGTAGAGGTTGGGCACGTCCCAGGCCTGGTGCTCGGCGTCGACCACCGATGTCTCGGGATCACTCCCCATGCGGCAGGTGCCGAGCAGATGCCAGGCCGGGTTCGGCTTGGCCGCGCCGCTGGTGCGGAACTCGACGGCGCCCGCCGCCTCGGCCAGCTCGCGTGCGCGCTCGACGCCGTAGGCGACGAGCCGCCGGTCGTTCGGGTGCAGCTCCCAGAAGAGCTTCACGCCGGGCAGGCCGGAGGAGTCGACGTGCGCGCTGTCCAACTCGACGCGGTTGTCGAAGACCGGCAGGTCCTCGGCCTGGACGCTGAACCAGAGCTCGTGGTTGAAGAAGCGGGCGAAGGCCGCGCGGTGTTCCTTGCCCCAGGGGAGGCCCAGCGCGGCTGGCGAGGCGGTCATCCCCCGGCCGATCTGGAAGGTGAAGCCGTTGACGAAGCCGCGGCTGACATCGGTCTCGGCGAACTCCTGGCAGAAGATCGGCGCGCCGTAGGCCCCGGCGAAGCCGTCGATCGGCTCCTCGAAGACGACCGTGTTCTCGGCGTAGGCGTGGTGCATCAGGTGGTGGCCGACCAGGCCGGAGCTATTGGCCAGGCCGTTGGGGAAGCGGCCGCTCGCCGAGAGGAAGAGCAGGCGCGGCGAGCCGAGGCCGTTGGCGGCCAGCACCACGAGCTCGGCGCGCTGGCGCTCGCGCTCGCCGCTGCGCAGGTCGATGTAGATCGCGCCATTGGCCCGCCCCTGCTCGTCGACGGTGATTTGCTCGACCCGGGCGTCGGCGCGCAGTTCCACCCCATTCCGCAGCGCCTTCGGCCAGTAGGTGCGCGTGACCATCGCCAGCGAGCCGCGCGGGCAGCCGTTGCGGCAGGAGCCGCACTGGATGCAGCCGACGCGCCCGTCGTAGTCCTCGCTGAGGATGGCGTTGTCCGCCGGCCACCAATGCCAGCCGAGCCGCTCCAGCCCGGCCGCGATCTTCTTGCCGTGCGGCCCGAAGGGATGCGGGCGCGTCTGGCGGGGCTCACGGGGCGGCACGGCCGGATCGCCCGCCAGGCCCGCGATCCCCTGCTCAACGTCATTTTGCGCGTAGTAGGGCGCGAGATCCTCGTAGCTGATCGGCCAGTCGGCGGCGCCGGCCAGCCCGTGCTCGGTCCCCTTGCGAAAATCGGAGGGGCGCAGCCGCGGCCAGTGCGCGTTGTAGTGCGTGGTCGCGCCGCCGACGGCGTTGTAGAGCATGACGTCGACGCGGTTGGAGGAAACGGGGTAGTCGCGCTCGGCCTGGCGTTTGGCCGGGCTGCGGTGCCAGTCGCGCTGCAGCGCGAACTCCCACTCATGGCTGTAGTGCGGGTGCTCGGCGGGGAGGACCCACGGCCCCTGCTCCAGGCAGACGACCCGCACGCCCCGCTGGCTCAGCCGCGCCGCGATCGCCGCCCCGGCCATGCCGGAGCCGATCACCAGCACCTCGGCCGCGCGCGGCTCGTGCCTGTTGGCGCCGCTCATCGCCGCCCTCCCTCGAAGGTGAGGCTGTCGAGGTCGACGCGCCGCACGACCTCGGTCGGCAGGTAGTGGCCGCGCCGGTGCCGGGGATGCTGCAGCGGGTCGTCGGGGCTCCACGGCTCGATGGCGTGCGCGTAGCCCAGCGGCAGCGGCGCGCCGTGGTAGGCGGGCGCCAGCTCGCGCTGGATGGCGGCGATCGTCTCGGGGCGCGAGTAGTAGCCGTAGACCGCCAGGCGCCAGAGGGCGGTGAAGGACTCCTGGTCCTCCGCCTCCAGCCGCGCCAGCGCCGCCGTCATGCCGGCCAGATCCCCGGCGGGCGCGAGTTGCCCGAGCAGCCGCCGCAGACCGTCACTATCGAGGCCGGGGTAGGGCACCCGGGCGGCGCCGGCCGGCGGCACCCGCCGCAGGATGAACTCGTCGATCAGGCTCGTCTGCGACGGCCAGGGGAAGCTCCCCTCCTCCTCGGGAGGCAGCAGCGCGTCCAGCGCCAATGCCAGCGTTCGCCGTTCGTCATCGGCGAGAGTCCAGCCCGGTTCGGCCATGCCGGCCCTCCAGTCTCCGCTACCAAAAATCGCAGGCGTTCCGCGTGGCGGCATTATAGCGCCGGGCAGCTTGAAGGCTGGCATGTCGATGGGGAAGCAGTAAGCGCCGGCCTAGAGCCAGGCCGGCGCCGCGCCAGGTTTGGGTTAGAGCCAGTGGGACTGCTCGTCCTCCAGCGCGGCGCGCATGGCGCGCCCGCGCTGGGCGTAGTGCTCGGCGCTGGCCAGCAGCCCCTGGCGCTCCTCCTGGGTGGACTCTCGCCGTACTTTGGCCGGTACGCCGAGCGCCACCGCGCCGGGCGGGATCTCGGCTCCCTCCGGCACTACCGCCCCGGCGCCGATCAGCGTGCCGCTGCCGACGCTGGCGCCGTTCAGCACCACCGCGCCCATGCCGATCTGAGCGCGCGAGGCGACCCGGCAGCCGTGGACGATGGCGCCATGGCCCACGGTGACCTCGTCGCCCACGGTCGTCGGCACGCCGGGATCGGCGTGGATGACCACGTTCTCCTGGATATTCGTGCGCCGGCCGATGCGGATCGCCTCGACATCGCCGCGGATGACGACGCCGAACCAGACGCTGGAGCCCTCGCCGATCTCGACGTCGCCGATGATCACGGCGGTCGGGGCGACGAAGACATCGGCGGCGATGCGTGGGGTCTTGCCCTGGAAGGGCACGATCATGGCCAACGGCGGCTCCCTCCTGGCCTCACGCTTTGGCCGCCTGCTTGGCCTCCTCCTCGAAGGGCTGCGCCGGCGGCTGCGGGCAGCGCAGCGGGCGATCGACGCGGTAGCCGAGGGCGTAGTCGCCCTGCATGATGGTGTGGATCTCGTTGGTGCCCTCGTAGAGCTGGGCGCCGCGGGCGTTGCGCAGGTAGCGCTCGACCGGGTACTCGTTGGAGTAGCCGTAGGCGCCGTGGATCTCGATGGCGTCGTTGGCGGCCTCGAAGGCGTGGTTGCAGGCGACCCACTTGGCCAGCGAGGTCTCCTTGGTGTTGCGGCCGCCGCGGTTCTTCAGCTCGGCCGAGCGCATCACCAGCAGGCGCGAGGCTTCCTCGCCCGCCACCATCTTGGCGATCATCTGCTTGACCAACTCGTAGCGCCCGATCTCCTGCCCAAACGCCTCCCGCTCGTGCGCGTACTTCAGGCTGGCCTCTTTGCTCGCCCGGATCGTGCCGACCGCGCCGGCTGCCACGGTGAAGCGCCCCTGGTCGATGGCGCTCATGGCGATCTTGAAGCCCTCGCCCTCCTCGCCGATGCGGTTCTCCACCGGCACGCGCAGATTATTGAAGGCCAGCCAGCCGGTGTCGCCGGCGCGCACGCCGAGCTTGCCGTGCAGCGACCCGGTCGTCAGGCCCTCCCCTTCGCCGCCGCGCTCGACCATCAGCGCCACCAGGCCGTTGTGCTTCTTGGCGGGATCGACGGTGGCGAAGACCAGGAAGTGGTCGGCGGTGTTGGCCAGCGAGATCCAGGTCTTCTCGCCGTTGAGCACGTAGTGGTCGCCGTCGCGGCGCGCGCGCGTCTGGATGTTGCCGGCGTCGGAACCGGCGCCCGGCTCGGTCAACCCGAAGGCGGCCAGCTTCTTACCCTCGGCCTGGGGCGTCAGCCAGCGCTGCTTCTGCTCCTCCGTGGCCCATTGCAGCAGTGTCAGGCTGTTGAGGCCGACGTGGACGCTCATCACCACGCGCAGGAAGGTATCGACCGCCTCCAGCTCCTCGCAGGCCAGCCCGTAGCTGACGTAGTCGAGGCCGCTGCCGCCGTAGCGCTCGGGGATCGGCAGGCCGAGGATACCTAGCTCGCCCATCTGGTAGAGGACCTCGGGGTGCTTCTCCTGCTTGGCGTCCCACTCCTGGATGTAGGGCGCCACGGCGCGATTGGCCCACTCGCGGACCATGTCACGCACCTGCAACTGCTCTTTGGTGAACTCGAAATCCATCGTGCCCTCCCGCGGCTATCGGCGGAGCCTTCCTCACCCCCGGCCCCTCTCCCCGGTGGGCGCGAGCGGAGACGAGGAGAAGAGGGACTGGGTGCCGGCCCGTGCGGCGCTTGCGAGTATAGCAGAGGGCTTTCGCAGCCCCGCTACGGACACACGCTCAGGGTCTATCGCGGGCACCCACGCGCGTTCCGGCCGGCGACGTATAATCGTCGCTACAACCAATTGCAGGTGCGTAAAGTCGACCACGCCCTTCCGTAGGGAGCGCGTCGTGAGTGAGTCGCTTGATGAGAAGACCAAAGAGGTCTCACCAGAGACCTCGGCACCGACAGCGTGTGACGGTCGCGGTGTCGGTGGGGGGGCAAAGGCCGACCAGGAACTGATCGAGGCACTTCGTCGCGGCGACGAGGCGGCATTCGCCGCTCTCGTCCAGCGCTACCAAACGGCTCTGGTTCACCTGGCGACGACGTTTGTTCGAGACCGTGCACTGGCCGAGGAGGCTGCCCAAGACACCTGGCTCGGAGTCCTGCGAGGGATCGATCGTTTTGAGGGGCGCTCCTCGCTGAAGACCTGGATCTTCAGCATCTTGATCAATCGCGCCAAGACACAGGGCCAGCGCACAAGCCGCTCGGTACCGTTCTCATCGCTCGATGTGTTCGATGCCGGACCGGACGAGCCCGCCGTCGATCCGTCGCGCTTCCACCCGGCGAACCACCGCTGGCCCGGCCATTGGGTGTCGGTGCCGCTCGACTGGGGAGACAACCCCGAGGATGTACTCGTCTCCAAGGAGACTGGGCAACGTGTCATGAACTCCATCGAGCTGCTGCCAGCCGGCCAGCGCGCGGTCATCACCCTCCGCGATGTCGAGGGTTGGACGTCTGGTGAGGTCTGTGAGGTTCTCGACATCTCTGAGACCAATCAGCGGGTGCTCCTGCACCGGGCTCGTTCTCGAGTGCGACGCGAGCTCGAGCGGTTTGTCGCCGAGTCGCGCGATAGCCAGGATCGGGGCTAGCGCATGGAACAACCCGGCGAACTGAGTTGCAAGGAACTGGTTGAGCTGGTAACCGATTACCTCGAGGGCGCGCTTAGTCCCACCATGCTCGCGCTCGTCAAGGCACACCTCGATTCCTGTCGAGGCTGCCGGCGCTATCTGGAACAGATACGCCAGACGATCGAATTGCTTGGCCAGCTTCCTGAGGAGGGGATCGCGCCCGAGGCGCAGGAGGAGTTACTCCGAGCGTTCCGAGACTGGAAGACCAGTCGTGCCAACTCACCTCCCCAATCCACGTAGCGAGCGGTCACCACGCGAAGGAGATCACGAAGCTGTCAGACTGACAGATCAGAGGATCGAACACGCGCCCTCGATCGCCGACGCTCATCGTTCAGTCCACCCTCAAGCCAGCCGTTCCAGCCGCGCGTGGTCGATCCGCCTCCTGTAACGAACCAGCCTCCGTCAGGACCAAGAAATGTGAGGCGCGGTTCCGCTTGCGACCAGCTCGGTCCAACCCGCCGAACATCAAGGCAGAAAGGAGAAGCCCTATGCCTTGGAACAGCGACGAGATCCAGACCATACGGATCTCGCGTCGACATGTGCTCGGAGGCGCCGCCGCCTCCTTCGCCGCGCTCGCACTGTCAGCCGCCGGCGGCCCGATTGCCGCTGCCGCGGGCAGCGCGAACCTGGCGGAGGCGAGGCGGTCCGTCGGCTATCTCTACGTCAACGGCAACACGACCGGCGTCAACACCATCGACGGTTTCTCACGGCGGGCAGACGGCTCCTTGAACCCGCTTCCTGGGTCGCCCTTCCCAGTCGGTGGGGCGGGGACCGGCGCGGCGCTTGCCTCCCAGGGTGCCCTGGCCATCTCGTCGAACGGGCGCTACCTCCTGGCCGTCGACGCAGGCAGCGACCAGGTCTCGGTCGCCCGAATCAACCCAGACGGCTCGGTCACGGGGGTTCCCGGCAGCCCATTCCCCTCGAACGGCGTCAAGCCAGTGAGCATAACCGTCCACCACGACGTGGTCTTTGTCGCGAACGCCGGGGACGGTGGCGCCAACTATACGGGTTTTGTCCTTGGCCACGACGGTCAATTGCGGCCGCTCGCAGGCTCGACGTTCGAGGTGCCGGATGGGGCGGGCATCGGCCTGGTGCTCTTCGATCATAGTGGCAAGCATCTCGTCGGGATGCGGGTCAATCCGAGCCTCATCGACAGCTTTATCGTCGACTCAGACGGCCACCTGACCGCTGCGCCCGGCTCGCCCTTCGCAGCCGAGGCGGCGGGCCCCTTCGGCAGCGCGTTCCGCCCGGGCACGTTCCCGGCCCAACTCTTCGTATCGAACGCCCACGCCGGTCCAGGCCAGGGAAGCGTCTCTGCATTCGAGGTCGCCCACAGCGGAATACTGACCTCGTTGCCTGGCTCCCCCTACCCGAATGGCGAGACCGCACCCTGCTGGGTGGCGCTCTCGCCCGACCGCAGGTACCTGTTCGCGGCGAATACCGGCAGCAGTTCCATCTCGAGCTTTCGGATCGCACCGAGCGGCTCGCTGTCGCTGGTAGAGTCGGTGCCGCTCCGTGGCGGCTCCGGTCTGGGCATCTTCGATCTGGGGCTGGATCCGAGCGGCAGGTACCTCTATCAGCTCGAGGGCGGCGTGCAGAAGGTTGCTGCCCTCACCGCAAAAGGTGGGAACCTGGCCGAGCTGAGCTCCTCGCCCGTCGCGCTCCCGGCTGGTTCGAGCCCAGGAGGGATCGTCATCGTCTAGCCGAGAGCTGGCCAACCGGCATTCAGATCGGCAGCGGAACGTACCGGGCAGGCGTGGCCTCCTGCCGCGCTCATCTGGCTGCCACGCATGCCGATCTGGATGCCTCCGGTGCTCCTTCCCGGTCGGGGCTCCGCCCATCTGATCGCGGGACGGATTCAGAAGATGTAGAGGACCGCGATCGCGGCCGCGCCCCAGAGGAGGACGCTGAGCAGCAGCGGCCAGTCCTCCAGCAGCACGCGCTCCGGCGCGCCGCCGTGTCCTTGAGCGTAGACCAGGTAGAGGTAGCGGCCGAGGCCGAAGAGGACGAGAGGAACCGTCAGCAGCATGGCGTGGTTGGCCGGTAGGGTGGTCGCGGCCAGGGTGTAGAGCGTGTAGACCAGGATGGTGGCCGCCGCCGTCAGCACGATCAGGCGGTCGAGCAGCGCCGGCGCGTAGGCGTCGAGATTGCGCCGGTGCGCGCCCGCCGCCACCCGCAGCAGCGCCAGTTCGTGACGCCGCTTGCCGAAGCCGAGGAAGAGCGAGAGGAGCACGGTGCAGGCGTAGAGCCAGAGCGAGAGCGGCACCCCGATGACCACCGCGCCGGCCGCCGCGCGCAGCACGAAGCCGCCCGCGATCGCCAGCACGTCGAGCAGCACCAGGCGCTTCAGCCAGAGAGTATAGATCGCCATCAGCAGCCCGTAGCCGGCCAGCACCGCGGCCAGTCGTGGGTTGAGCAGCGCCGCCGCCCCCAGCGCGACCAGCGCCAGCAGGCCGCTAGCGCGCAGCGCGGTTCCCGGCGCCAGCCGCCCCGCCGCCACCGGCCGCTGCTGCTTGAGCGGGTGGCGCCGGTCGGCCTCGGCGTCGCGCGCGTCGTTGAAGAGGTAGACGGCCGCGCTGGCCAGGCAGAAGAGGACGAAGGCCGCGCCGACTCGCAGCAGCGATGCGAGATGCAACAGATCCCCAGCGAAGACCAGCGGCGCGAAGACGATCAGGTTCTTGGTCCACTGACGCGGCCGCGCCGCCTCCAGCAGCGCGCGCCACGGCCCGCGCCGCATCGCCCGCGCGTCGCTCGCTAGTCGCACGTCGGGGATCACCACCAGCCGCCTGCTCCTGTCATCATCAGCCTGTCAGTCAGAGTGTACCCGCGGGCGTCATCGGAGCACGGTCGTGCTCAGTCATCAGCCAGCCCAGGCATGGCATCCACCTCCGCCAGAATCGCCGCCAGCAATTCATCGCGATTATGCTCGCGCCCGGTCTCGGCCAGCAGGCTGGTGGCGGTCGGCAGCGGCAAACGCTCGGCGGGCAGGTTGACGTTGAGGCCGATGCCGACCAGCAGGTAGTCGACCTCATCGCCGCGCAGGCTGGTCTGGCAGAGGATGCCAGCCAGCTTGCGCCCAGCCTCGCCCGCCATCAGGTCATTCGGCGCCTTGATCTCGGGCTCGAAGCCGGTCACGCGCCGGATGGCGCGGGCGACGCCGGCCGCGATCGCGCGGCTCAGTTCGGGATCTTGCACCACGGCCAGCGCGGGCCGCAGCAGCAGCGTCACCAGCAGGCTTGTACCGGGCTCCGAGTGCCACACGCGCCCCAGCCGCCCCCGGCCCGCGCTCTGCTGCTCGGCCCAGACCACCAGCCCGGCCGGCGCCCCGGCCGCCGCGCGCCCCGCCGCCAGATCCATGGTCGAGCCGACCGTGTCATGTTTTTCGATCTGCCAGCGCACGCGGTACCTCATCATCTCGCATCGCCACCGCTCAGGCGTTCGAAACCTTCAGTAGGCAGCATGATCCTACAACGCGGCGCGGTGCATCGCTGGACGGCGCGTCGCTGGGCGGCACGGATCTTGACATCTCTTACACATGAGCTATGATGGCAGCAGGTTTGGGATTTGGAGGCACCGCAGGGCGATGGCAGTGCAACTCAAGGCAAGCGCCGACTTGGAGGCGGTAGAGCCAGGCATCGACGAGAGCCTGCGACGTTTGGAGCATGAGTTAAATGCCCTGACACCCGCGGAGGTCGCCGCCGTGGTGGAGGCCGCCGCACGCGCGCTGGAGGAGCGCGCCCAGCCGATTCCGTCCATTGCCGCGACGCTCAGCAGGGGCCTCAGCTTCAGTCCGGCCGAGCGCGTGGTGGCCGAGTTCGAGGTGCTCGCGCGCTCGTTCCTGCGCCGCCAGCAACTGCTGGCCGATGCGCTGTCGAGCGCCCAGGTGGCGACGCTGCTCAAGACCTCGCGACAGACGCCACATGACCGCTTCGCCAGCGGTTCGCTGCTGGCGGTGATGGATCGCGGCGCGCTGCGCTTCCCGGCCTGGCAGTTCGATCCCGATGGACCGGACGGCGTCGTGGCAGGGTTGCCGCATGTACTGCGTGCGCTCGATGTCTCGCCGATGGCGAAGGTGAGCTGGCTGACACGCGCCAGTTCCGTGCTCGACGGCGCTACGCCGCTTGCTGCCTTGAAGACCGGACGGATCGAGGAGGTGGTGGCCCTGGCGCGCGCGGTGGGGCTGGACTAGCGTGGTGGTGGTGAATCCCCCACCACCTGCTCGACCGGTGACACCTTGCTTCACCGCCATTTCCGCCGGAGAGAAGCTGGTTCGCATCTTCGACCCCACGCGGCACGGCACCACAGCGCTCACCTTCCGCGCCAACGGACCGCGCAAGCGCTTCGATCACCATCGCGGCACGAACCCCGAGCGAGCGCCGTGCGACGATCCCGAGCGGGCGATCTATTATGCCGCCTGGTCCGATCGCACGCCCGCGGAGGCCTTCTCCAGCTGCTTCGCCGAGATCTTCGGTGACACCGGTCTGGTTGAGCTTGGTGATCGCGCGGTGGCGCTGCCGGCGCTGACGCGCCCACTCCATCTCCTCGACCTGCGCGGGGTGGGTGCGATGCGCGCCGGCACGGTGACGGCCATCACCGCCTGCGACTACCGGCTCTCGCAGCGCTGGGCATGCTACTTCTACGAGAACACCGATGATTTTGACACGATCGACGGGATCTCCTACCACAACGCCCACAACGGCGAGTCAGCCCTGGCGCTGTTCGAGCGCGCCAGGGCTGCGTTGATCTGCGCTCCCGACGATGTGCTGCGCCTCGATGACCCCACACTGCGGCCGCTGGTGCTCGACATCATGCGGCAGAACAACCTCTACTTTTGAATCACATCTCGCGTGTCAGGCCGCCGCAACCCCGGCACCCCTCACGCCTGCTTGATCCTACCCCGTGATACGCCGGTTGGCGGGTCAGCGGATGATGCCGCGGCCGTGCGGGTCGGACCACGCGGCCAGCTCCTGGCCATTGATCAGACTGAGGTCGCCGTGGATGGTCATCTTCAGCGCGGCCAAGCTGACGCCCAGGCGCAGCGCCGCGGGCAGGTCGCCGTCCAGATAACCGTGCAGGAACCCGGCGGCGAAGGCATCACCCGCCCCCACCCGGTCGACCACGGCGACCGGCACGCCCGGCTGCCGCAGCAACTGCCCGTCGCGCGTCAATGCCAACGCGCCCTGCTCCCCGAGCGTCAGTACGGTAACGGCCGCGCCGAAGCGCCCGGCCAGCGCGCGCAGGACCGCCTCGTCGTCGCCATCCAAGCCCCAGAGGGTGCGGGCGTCGGCGCGGCCGCAGAAGAGGATGCCGGCGGCCGCGCAGAAGGGCGCCAATCTCTCGGCGGCCTCCTCTGGCTGCCAGAGGAGGGCGCGGTAGTTGACGTCGAAGCTGAGCGGCACGCCGGCCTCGGCGGCGCTGGCGGCCAGGCGGCGCGCGATCTCGGCGGCGGAGGGACTGAGCGCCGGGGTGATGCCGGTCAGGTGCAGCAGGCGTGCGCGGCTGGGGAGGGTGGTGGCAATCGTGTCGGGCTCACAGCTGGCGAGCGTCGAGCCGGCCCGGTCGTAGAGGACGTGGGTGGGGCGCGGCGGGCTGCCGGTGTCGAGGTAGTAGACGCCGACGCGGCCGTGCTCCTGCCAGTGGATGAAGCCTTCGTCGACGCCGTGGCGGCGCAGCTCGCTGGCGATGCGCCGGCCGAAGGCGTTGCGGGGCAGGACCGAGAACCAGGCGACGCGCCGGCCCAGGCGCGCCAGCGCCACGGCCACGTTCGACTCCGCGCCGCCGATGCCGGCGTCCAGCGCCGGGGCGGTCTCTAGCCGCTGTCCCAGCGGCGTCGAGAGCCGGATCATCGTCTCGCCGAAGGTGACGAGATCGTAGTCGGCCACGGTCCTGCCCCGCACGAAACTAATCGGTGCTCGCCCCGACTCCCGCTTCAACCTTGCTCGTCAGCTCGGTGGCCCACTCGTGCTGCTTCTTGAGCACGCGCAGCGCCACGGAGGTCTCGGTGCGCAGCGTGCCCGGCACGCGCGCCAGGCGATTGGTGAGAAAGTCGAACATCTCGTCCTGGTTGCGGAAC
>DASSHC010000148.1:0-2243 GCA_035693105.1 Thermomicrobiaceae bacterium
AGCTCGCGCAGCGCCGGATCCCGGTGCACGGTGGTGGCGAGCCGCAGCAACAGCTTGACGGGTCGCGCGCTCTCCGAGCCCCGGTCGCCGCGCAGCAGGGCGTTGTGCAACGACCCCGCGGTGTCGCCGCACCAGACGCGGCACAGGCGGCGCAGCACCACGTAGAGCATGCGCAGGAAGAGCGCGTTGAGCAGCGGCGACTTCCACTTCGCCACCAACTGCGTCTCGACCTCGGTGTAGATGGCGAGCAGCTCGTGCGGCTCCAGGGCGTGGAAGCCCATGGCCGCGCAGCGCTCGTGGAAGTGTCGCGCCTTCTGCAGCAGCGCCTCGACGTCCCGGTGCACGCGCAGGAAGTCGCGCCCCAGCCCGGCGAAGAGGGAGAGGAGAGCCGGCAGCTCCACGAGATAGCGGCGCAGCGGAGTGGGCTCGGGATCCGGCTCGGGATCGAGCTCGTCGATGCGGAAGCCGAGCGCCCCGAGCAGACCGCAGCGATTGAAATCGATGCCGCGGATGAGGCGCATCAAGCGGTAGCGGCTGACCTCGTTGGTAACGATGCGGCCGCAGATGTAGCCCAGCGGCTGATCGTAGGTCAGTTGATATTCGAAGACCCGGCGCGGGTCCATGCGCATCATCTCGGCGAGGCTGCGATAGCCGACCCGCTCCTGCCGGCGGAGGACGCTGTAGGTCAGGGGGAGGGTGATCCCGGGGTAGTTCTCCGCCCAGTTCTCATGGTCCCAGACGATGCGCTGGCCGACGGCCGGTCCATACTCCTCGAGATCGGTGATCGGCCGCGCCTGGAGCAACAGCAGGCGGCCCGACTCGTCGAAGGCGAATTCCAGGTCCTGGGGGCGCTTGAGCTGCCGCTCGACCGTCAGGCCGATCCGCGCCAACGCCAGCGCCTGCTCCGCGGTGAGGCAGGGGCGGTCGCGGAGCTCCGCGGCCACCGGCTGGGGAGCGAGCCCCGGCCCCGCAGGCTGGGGCAGCATCTGCTCCGTCTTCATCGCCAGCTCCACGCTCGGCGCGGTCGGCTCTCCCGAGCGGATCGACCGCGCCAGCGCCGGCTTTGCGAAGACGTAGCGGTCGGCGGCCATCCCCATCCCCACCAGCCCCTCGCCGAGGCCGTATACGGCGCTGATCACGACCTCCCGCACGTCGCCATTGGCAGGGTTGACGGTGAACAGGACCCCGCTGGCGCGCGCCGGGACCAGGCGCTGCACGATCACCGCCATCGCCACCGGCGACAACGGCAGGCCGCGCGCCTTGCGATAGATGAGGGCACGCTCGCTGTAGGCCGACGCCCAGACCTCCTTGAGCGCTCCCAGCACGCCGTCGACCCCGCGCACGCCCAGGAGGGTGTCGTGCAGGCCGGCGAAAGACGAGGAGGCTCCGTCCTCGTCGGCAGCGGAGGAGCGGACCGCGACCGCGGCGTCCGGCGGCAGGCACGCGGCATGGGCCTCCGCCACGGCCGCCGCCAGCTCGGGGGGCAGCTCGCCGGCGAGGATCCAGCCACGGATCTCGACGGCGGCCGCGCGCACGTCCTCGGCCGAGGCCCCCACCAGGCCGTCCAGGCGGGCGGCGATGCGCGCCGCCAGGCCGCTGGCGGCGAGGGCGGCCGTGAAGGCGGCGGTGGTCACCGCATACCAGGGCGGCACGGGGTGGCCCAGAGCCGCGAGCCGGGCCAGGCCCCGCCCCTTGCCCCCCAACCCAGGCATGAGCGGGTCGGCGATCTCGGAATGCAGGCAGACGAGCGGCGCCGCCGGAGCGGCGGCGGAAGCCGGGGCTAGAGGCGACCCTGCCGTGGTGAGAGGGGTCACTCGCGGCTCCTCTCTTCGTCATGGCGCGCCAGCGCGCCGGCGATACGCTCCGCCAGGACGGCCACCTGGGGCGCCCGCAGCATCGAATAGTGATCGCCCGGCACCTCGTGGGCTGAGATGTGGGGGCCCGCCAGAGTCCCCCATCCCAACAGCGGGTCGTACGGGGGCGGACCCTCATCGGCCCGGAACAGGACCAGCGGGCCGCCGTACGGCCGGGGCCGGTAGCATGCCAGCGCGCGGCGGTGGTGGGCGAAGGTGGCGAACAGCCCGGCGAGATGGTCGAGATCGAGGTCCGGCGGCAGCAGGTCGGCGTCACGGGCACGCTCGTACAGCCACCGCAGGCCCGCCTCGGTCGCGACGGGCCGGATGAGCGCCTGCAGATCCCTGGAGAGGGACGCCGCCGCGCCCGGCGCGGCGGCGAGCCCGAGC
>DASSHC010000149.1:0-8914 GCA_035693105.1 Thermomicrobiaceae bacterium
TCCTCGGCGACTGGGGGTAGGTGCTCGGGGCGGTAGGTTGCCAGATCGGCGGTGGTGGAATGGTCGACGACCGGCTCCCGATCAGACGCGGCATCGGGCGGCGACTCGACTCTCCAGCCCAGCATGGACGCAAGCTGCTGGCGCAGCGGGTCGCTGGTGGCGATGGTCAGGCTGACCTCGCCCAGGCGCGCGATGCTGGCGGCGCGGCGATACTCGACGCCGGTCAGCAGCACGTCGCTCGTCTCGTCCAGCGTGATCAGGATGTGCTCGTGACGCAGCCCGCGCAGATGCTCCACGAAGGCGTCGAATTCCGCCTCGCTGGCGACGTGCACGACGGTCGTCTCACGCGTGCTCATGCTTGCCCTTCCCTCGATTGCTGGCGTGGTCGGGGCAAGCCCGCGTCTAGCCCGCGACCTGTCGCTCCACCGCGCCCGGCACGGCCGCCAGAGCGGCCCCCAACTTGCCTGGCTCTCCGCCGCCACCCTGGGCCGACTCGGCGCGTCCCCCGCCGCGTCCGCCCACCAGTGACAGAATCTCCTTGATGATCGTGCCGGCGTGCAGCCCTCGCCCGACCAGGTCGCGGGTGACCATCGCGATCAGCACCGGCTCCTCGTCGATGATCGCGCCGAGCACTACCACGCCGGAGCCGAGCCGCTCGCGCAGCCGGTCGCCCATCTGCAGCAGCGCCTCGCGCCCCGGCGCCTCGACCTGGGTCGCCAGCACGCGCACGCCGTCGACCGAGGTGGCACTGCCCAGCACATCCCCCAGCCGGGCGTTAGCCAGCTCGACTTCCAGCCGCTCGAGCTCGCGCTCGCGCGCCCGCAGCCGCTCGGCCAGCTCGAAGACCTGCGCCGTGATCGCCTCTTCCGGCACATGCAGGCCGCGCGCCAGCTCGGTGGTCGACTCCTCCAGGCGCAGGGCGCGTTCGGCGCTGGCGTGGCCGGTGACCGCCTCGATGCGCCGCACCCCGCTGGCGACGCTCGACTCGCCGGTGATCAGAAAGAGGCCAATCTCGGCGGTGCTGGCCACGTGAGTGCCGCCGCAGAGCTCCTTGCTGAAGCCGGGCACGCTGACCACCCGCACGACGTCGCCGTACTTCTCGCCGAAGAGGGCCATGGCCCCCTCGGCCACCGCCTCCTGGTAGGTCGTGAGGTCGGTCGTCACCGGGCGGTCCCCCAGGATCTCCTCGTTGATCAACTCCTGGATGTGGCGCAGTTGCTGGCGGTTGAGCGGCTCCAGATTGGTGAAGTCGAAGCGCAGCCGATCGGGGGCCACCAGCGAGCCGGCCTGCTGCACGTGCGGCCCGAGCGTGGCGCGTAGCGCGGCGTGCAGCAGATGAGTGGCGGTGTGGTTGCGGCGGATGTCGGCGCGGCGGGCGTGGTCGACCGTGGCCCGAGCCATCTGGCCGTAGCGCAGGAAGCCCTCCTGCACCACACCCTCGTGTACGATCAGCCCCGCCGTCGGCTTGATGGTGTCCTCGACTACGAAGATGCCGGTATCGGTGGTGATGAGGCCGGTGTCGCCGACCTGGCCGCCGGCCTCGCCGTAGAAGGGGGTCCGATCGAGCAGCAGCTCGACGTGATCGCCCGCCTCGGCCAGCCCCAGCGCCGTCTCATTTCCCAGTAGCCCGACGATCTTGCCCTCGGACGCCGTCGTGTCGTAGCCGAGGAAGACGGTCGGATGCAGGCTGAGGCTGGCGTAGAGCTCGACGCTCTCGTCCGTCGCGCCCCGGAAGCGGGCGCTGGTGCGGCTGAGTTCCCGCTGTCCGGCCATCGCCTCCTCGAACCCCAGGCGATCGATGGTCAGCCCGGCGTCTTCGGCCAGCTCCTCGGTCAACTCGACGGGGAAGCCGTAGGTGTCGTAGAGGCGGAAGGCCTCCGCGCCCGGTACGACTGATTGGCCCGTTGCGCGCAGCTCTCCCGCCAGCGACTCGAAGCGCGCGATGCCGGTGTTGAGCGTGCGGCCGAAGTTTTCCTCCTCGTGCGCGAGCACGTCGTGGATGCGCGCGCGCGACGCGCCGAGGTTGGGGTAGCTCGGCGCGAACATCTCGATGACCGTGTCCGCGATCTGGGTGAGGAAGGGGCGCTCGATGCCGAGCAGCCGCCCGTAGCGCACGGCCCGGCGCAGCACGCGGCGCAGCACGTAGCCGCGGCCCTCGTTGCCGGGGAAGACACCGTCGCCGACCAGGAAGGTCACCGCGCGGGCGTGATCGGCGATGACGCGCAGGGCGCGATCGTCGGCGGGGCTGGCGTGGGTACGCACACCGGCGATCTCGGCGGCGCGCTCCTGGATCGGGAAGTAAAGATCGGTCTCGAAGACCGAGTTCTTGCCCTGCAGGATCATGGCGATGCGCTCAAGGCCCATGCCGGTGTCGATGTTCTTGCGCGGCAACTCGCGCTGCGTGCCGTCCTTCTCCTTGTACAGCTCCATGAAGACTAGGTTCCAGGTCTCCAGGAAGCGGTTGCAGTGCGGGCAGGCCGGGCCGCAGTCGGGGCGGCCGCAGCCGAACTCTTCGCCCCGATCGTAATAGATCTCGGAGTCGGGGCCGTTGGGCCCGCTGGCGCCGACCGGCCCCCACCAGTTGTCCTCCGCGCCGAGGCGGCGGATGCGCTCGGCGGGGATACCGATCTCGTCGCGCCAGTAGTCGAAGGCCACGTCGTCGTTCTCAAAGACTGTCGGCCACCAGCGCTCGGCGGGGACGCCGAAGACCTGGGTCAGAAGCTCCCAGGCCCAGGAGATCGCCTGCGGCTTGAAGTAGTCGCCGACCGAGAAGTTGCCCAGCATCTCGAAAAAGGTCAGGTGCGACTCGTCGCCGACTTCCTCGATGTCGACGGTGCGGAAGCACTTCTGGATCGAGAGCATGCGCGGGCTGGGCGGCGGCTCCAGACCGAGAAAGTAGGGCGTCATCTGCTGCATCCCGGCGGTCGTGAGCAGGACCGTGGGATCGTTGCTCGGGATGAGCGAGGAACTCGGCACCCAGAGGTGCCCCCGCTCCGCGAAGAAGTCGGTGAAAACCTGGCGGATCTCTTGGCTCTTCATCGTGTGTGATATCCCAGTCGCATCAGGCAAACAGTAGCCCTTCATTGTACCGGGCCGAGGAGAACGCGGGCCAGCCGCCTGACATGTACGTACAGTATGGCAGCCGCGTGCCCGCTTGTCAACCGACCTGATCCCACGCGGACCAATCGGCACACGACGGCGCTCTGGCACAACTCGTGCTGAATTCTGTGCAAGGCGAATTATCTGCATGCCATTTGGCATTAATGACGCAGCGCGTGAACGCCGAGCTTTGAAACACTATCCGAGAGGAGCGACCGGTTTGACTGACTGACCGCGAGCGCATGGACCCCGATGAATCCTTCGCTTCAACGCGCGACGTACGCCTGTGATGGGGTGGACCGCCGCCCCAGCCCCGGCGGGGTGTGGTTGGATCGATTGAGTCCCTATGTGAGGAGCGTTTGATGAATCCCCTTGAGGAACGAGGTCGTCTTATCGGCAAGGCATCGCGGGTCGTGCTGACCCGGCGTTCGCTGGTGACCAGATCCGCGCTGGCGGCGGCCGCGCTCGGACTGACCGCGGCTTGCGGCGGCTCCAGCAGCAGCAATACGCCGGCTGGAACCAGCGCCGCCGGGACCTCGGCTCCCACAACCAGCTCCGGCGCTGGAGCGGCCTCGCCGGCCGGCACGGCGGGCGCCACGACTACGACGGTTGCGACACCGTCGGCGGCCTCGCCGGTGGCCAGCGGATCGCCGGCACCCGGTGGACAAAAGCTGAACGTCGAGCCGGCGCAGCACAAGGGCGGCCAGCTGATCGAGGGCACTTTCGCCGACGCCAAGACGCTCAACTCCGTGCTCGAAAGCGATACCTCTTCCGGCCGGGTGATCGATCTGATGTTCAACGGCCTGGTGTTGGTCGATCCCACGACGGTGCAGCCGGCGGCCGATCTCGCCACCAAGTGGGATATCTCCGGCGATGGGCTGACCTACACCTTCACCCTGGGCGACGGCATCAATTTCCAGGACGGCCAGGCGCTCTCTAGCGCCGATGTCAAGTTCACTTACGACCTGTTGATGAACAAGGCGACGAATTCGCCGCGTACGTCGGAGCTGACCGATCGCGTCAAGACGGTCGACGCCAAGGATCCCAAGACGGTCGTCTTTACCCTCAATCACCCCACCGCGCCGTTCCTGGTCTCGAATGCCGGCTACGGCATCCTGCCGCAACACATCCTCAAGGATGTCGACCCCGCCGGGTTGGCGCAGAGCGACTTCTCCACCGGCAAGAAGGGCGTAACGATCGGCACGGGCCCGTTCCAGTTCGACGAGTGGGTCAAGGACGACCATATGACGCTGGTGAAGTATGACGGGTACTTCAAGGGCGCGCCGAATCTCGACAAGTACATCTACAAGGTCGTGCCCAACCAGACGGTCATCAGCGCCCAGCTCAAGACCGGTGAGATCGACTTCGGCGGCATCCAGCCGGCCGACCTGCAGGGGATGCAGAGCCAGTCGAACGTCAATGTCGTGGCCTACGATACCTTCAGCTTCACCTTTTACGCCTACCAACTCGACGCGTCCAAGAGCGATCTCTTCCAGGACAAGGGAGTGCGCCAGGCACTCTTCTACGCGCTCGACCGCAAGGCGATGGTCGATGCAATCTACTTCGGGCAGGCGGTAGTGGCGATCGGGACCGAGCCAACGCTCTCCTGGGCCTACGCGCCAGATCAGATCACGCTGAAGTATGACTACGATGTGGACAAGGCCAACCAGTTGCTCGATCAGGCCGGCTGGGCCAAGGGCTCGGATGGGATCCGCGCCAAGAACGGCAAGAAGCTCTCCTTCAGCGTCTGGACCAACGCCGGTAATGAGGTGCGCGAGCAGTTCGTTACCATCTTCCAGCAGCAGTGGAAGAAGATCGGCGTCGACGCCAAGCCGCAGACGCAGGAGTGGAATGCCTTCCTCGATCGCATCACCAGCTCGCACGACTTCGAGATCTTCCTTGTCGGCTTCCAGTGGGATGTCGATCCCGATCAGAGCACGATGTGGTCGAGCGACGCCTACAACGGCGGGTTCAACATGAACAAGTACAGCAACCCGCAGGTGGACAAAATCCTGAAGGACGCGCTGGAGACCAGCGACGTCAGCAAGCGCAAGCAGCTCTACATCCAGATGCAGAATCTCGTGTTGGACGATCTGCCGAGCCCGATCCTGGTATTCCCCAAGGCGCTGGCGGTGCTCAACAAGCGCGTGCACAACCTCTTCCCGAACGCGGTGAGTGTGACCTTCAACGCCCATCAGTGGTGGGTGAACGGCTAGCGCATTCGATGGGGGCGGCGGCGGTCCGGCTGGGCCGCCGCCTGTTTGCTTCCGGCCGCCACACGAGATTGCGCCAAAGGGTCTTCCCTGCGATGATTAATCATGTAAACTCTCACCCAGACGGACTTTTTCGGTGCCTTCGCTGCTGACCGAGAATGCGAGGAAACGTTCATGGGCCGCTACCTGGTACGCCGGTTGCTCCAGCTCGTGCCGCTGATCATCGGCATCACCATCATCACCTTCGGCCTCGCCAACCTGGTCCCCGGCAGCCCCGTCTCCGACCTCGAGTTCAATCCCGACATCCGTCCCGCCGACAAGCAGCGCATTATCCACAATCTGGGTCTCGACCAGCCGGTCTACGTGCGCTACGTCCAGTGGATCTCGCATGTGGCGCGCGGCGACCTCGGTATCTCGCTGGTCACCTACAAGCCGGTGACCCAGTCGATCATGCAGAAGCTGCCCAACACGCTCCTCCTGACCGTCAGCGCGCTCCTCTTCGCACTCGTCGTCTCCATCCCCGTTGGCGTGTATGCGGCCGTCAAACGCAACTCCTGGTTCGATCAAATAACCACGGTTGGATCGGTGGCCGGCTTCGCCGTGCCCACCTTCTGGCTCGGCCTGATGATGATTCTGGTATTTTCCGTCAAATTTCACATATTACCATCCGGCGGCGTGTATACGCTCGGACACGCCACGCTGGCCGACCGAGCGAAGCATCTGATCATGCCGGCCTTCGTGCTCGGCTTCGTGCAGATGGCCGCCTGGACGCGCTACATCCGCTCGCAGATGATCGAGGTACTGCGGCAGGACTTCATGCGCACCGCGGAGGCGAAGGGGCTGGCCCAGGTGTCGGTCATCTTCCGCCATGGCCTGCGCAACGCGATCCTGCCACTGGTGACGTTGATCGCGCTCGACCTGCCGGCGCTGTTCGGCGGCTCGGTGATTATCGAGCAGATCTTTACCTGGAACGGACTGGGACGGTTCATTCTCGACGCGGTGTCCAAACGCGACTACACGGTGGTGATGGGCATCACGCTCTTCATCTCAACCCTCACGGTCGTCGCGAATTTGCTGGCGGATCTGGCCTACGGGTTGCTCGATCCGCGCATTACGTATTCCTAGAGGGAGGCGGGGATCGTGGCTGAGGACGTCAAGAGCGAGACTGCCCTTCGCGGCGCCGGCGCGGTGTCGGCCGGCGCTTCGCGACTGTCGCGCGCGGAGGAGACCGTCCCGCGCACCTACCTGCAGCAGTCGTGGGCCCGCTTCAAGCACAACCGGCTGGCGGTGGCCTCGCTGTTCGTGGTGATCCTGATTCTGGTCTTCGGCTTCGGCGCGCCGCTGATTTCCCACTTTTTCACGCACCAGGGCTACGCCGATCAGTCACTCTTGGACCGCTTCAAGAAGATTGGCTCGTCGGGGCATATTCTGGGCACGGATAACCTCGGCCGCGACGTCTTCACCCGGCTGGCCTACGCGGTGCGCGTCTCGATGGAGGTCGCGCTCCTCGGCACGGTCAGCGCCTTGACGCTCGGCGTGGCGCTCGGTTCGATCGCCGGCTACTACGGCGGCTTCGTCGACACCGTCATCATGCGCCTGGTCGACACGCTCCTCTCGATCCCGACCCTCTATCTGCTGATCTTCGTCGGCAGCATGTTCACGATCGGCCCGAGCGCGCTGGCGCTGGTGATCGCGGCCGTCGGCTGGATGGGGCTCTCCCGGCTGGTCCGCGGCGAGATCATGGCGGTGCGCAACCGCGAGTACGTGGTCGCGGCGCAGGTGGTTGGGGTGCCGGACAGCCGCATCATCATGCGGCACATCATTCCCAACATCGCTCCGATCGTGATCGTCTGGGCCACGCTGCGCCTGCCGGCCTTCATTCTGATCGAGGCGTCGCTGAGCTTCCTGGGTCTGGGCGTGCACCCGCCGGTGCCGAGCCTGGGGAACATGCTGAACGGCGCGATCACCTATATGTCGCAGTCGTGGTCGCTGGTCTTCATTCCGGGCTTCGTGATCTACATCGCGGTGCTGGCGATCAACCTCTTCGGCAATGGCCTGCGCGACGCGCTCGACCCGCGCCTGGGCGAGCGCTAGGAGGGGTTCTCAGGCACCGCCCCTCTTTGGACGGCTCTGTTCGCGCCGTGCGCGTCTCCGCTCGGAGAGAGGGGCGCTGCCCGTCGAACAGGTTGGGTCCCAGTCCAGGTCGTATCCCTCCACTTCGGTCGGGATGACATGGTTAGGGACGCGGCCTACCGGATGATGCAACGTGTGGTCGTTCGCCCCTATCTCCCCCGGTCATCCCGAGCGGAGTCGAGGGATCCGTCGTGGAGCGGCGCCCAATGGAGTCGATAGGGACGGATGGTGCATTTTCCTCACGCCTTTCCCAGGCCCACGATCTCGGCCAGGCGCTCGGCTTGATCGAGTTGGTCGAAGACCGGGTTGAGCAGGATCTCGTTCGCCCCAGCCTCGGCTACCTCCGCGATACGCGCGCGGCATTCGGCGGCGTCGCCGAAGACGCTGACGCGTAGGGCCAACTCGTCGGAGCCGTAGTAGCCGCGAAACCATTGACGCAGGCGGTTCTCGGCGCGGACACGATCGTCGTCGACCGCGATGTAGAGGCGCTTGGCGATGGTGAAGCGGGCAGGGTCGCGCCCGGCTTCGTGGAGGAATTCGTTCAGCATGGCGGCGTGCTGTTTGAAGGAGTCGATGGCGCTGGAGCCGGCACCCATCCAACCATCGGCCCGGCGCGCGGCGCGGCGCAGAGCGGCGGGCTGCCGGCCGCCGAACCAGATCGGCGGCGCGGGACGCTGCACCGGCTTCGGTTCCATGGGCAGGTCGCGGAGCTGCTGAAACGTGCCATCGAGCGTCGTGCTCGGCTCAGTCCAGAGCGCGCGCAGCACGCGCAGGCTCTCGTTGAAGCGGCGCACGCGGTGGTCTGGGGAGAGCCCGAAGGCCGGGTAGCGATCCAGGTGGCCGCCGAGGCCCAGGCCGACAGTCAGCCGGCCGTTGGAGAGTTGGTCGAGCGTCGCCAGGCTCTTGGCGAGCTGCACGGGGTTGCGCAGCGGCAGCACCAGCACCGAGGCGCCGAGGCGGGGGCGCGTAGTCAGCGCCGCCACGTAGCTCAAGAGACTGACTGGCTCCAGAGTGGCAGCGGTGCCGATGATCTGCTCCTGCGTCCAGAGACTGGCGTAGCCCAGTTCTTCGGCCTGCCGCACCGCGCGGCGGATCAGGTCGTAGTCGACCGGCTCATCGACAAAGATCTGCGGGATCGCGACGCCGTAGGTTACTCCGCCCAAAGCCATGCCGCCCTCCTTTCAAACGTGATCGCCGCCTGACGATAGCGCATCTGCCGGGGGTACAGCCAGCGTACAGTTCGAACGCCAGCACCGGAGCGCGGCATTTGGATCGGCGGCCTTTGTACAATCCACGAGGCGCAGGTCGAGAGTCCGCGCCGCGACAATAAAAAAGACCTCCCGAAGGAGGTCAGTTGTGGGGTGTCCCGCGGGGCTTGAACCCGCAACCCCTGGTTCCACAGACCAGTGCTCTGCCGATTGAGCTAGGGACACCGTGCCGAATGATGCCGGGCGAGTAAGCCGAGTTCT
>DASSHC010000150.1:0-6009 GCA_035693105.1 Thermomicrobiaceae bacterium
CCGACGGCATCCGGATCATTGCCATGTCGGCGGGCTACAACCTGCGCAGCGTCGCCGATCAGCTTCCTGCCGACAGCCTGATCGCCAAGCCGTTCGATCTCGACGCCTTACTGGCCGACGTCGCGGTGCAGCTTCACCACGCCGATTCCGCCGCACGTCCGTCGCTCCCCGAGCGCAGCTAGCTCGGCACGCTTGCCGCCCAGCCGGTCTCGCGCTATCTTCCCTTCATCCAAAGGGAGGAATGGGAAGATATGGCTGTTGAGCAGAGACAGGCGATCGTGACCTGGGCGCGCACGATCCAGCAGCGGCACGATGTCGCCTTCCTCGACACCGAGACGACCGGTTTGCGACACCACGATGAGATCGTCGACATCGCCCTCGTCGACGCCGCCGGGCAGACGCTGCTCAACACGCTGGTGCGTCCCAGCCGGCCAATCCCCCCCGAGGTCGTCGCCATCCACGGCATCACGGACGCCCACGTCGCGAGCAGCCCGCCCTGGCCGGAGGTCTACCCCGAGTTGCGCCGCCTGCTGCGTGCGTTTCCCTGCCTGGTGATCTACAACGCCCCGTTCGACCTGCGGCTGCTCGATCAGACCTGCCGGCGCTTCGATCTGTCGCCGCTCTCGGCGACGATCGAGGCGCATTGCGCCATGCGCCGCTACGCGCAGTACGCCGGCCCGGGCAAGCGCTGGCGCCTGCAAGATGCGCTGGCCGCGCTCGGCGCTCGCGCCAGCCCGGCGCACCGCGCCCTGGCCGACGCCAATGCCTGCCGGCAGGTTGTTAGCGCCATGGCCGATGAGATCGCCTGCCGGCCGACAATCGCCGACCGGAGACGCTACGACTTCTGAAGCCGCGAGAGCAGTTGATCCTGCACCGCTTGAATGCGCCCGCGCTCGCGCGCCAGGCGGCGAAGCTGCTCGGGGTCGGGATACTCATCGCCATCCAAAGCCAGCATCATCCCGACATAGCCTCGCAGGCTGTCGATCGCCCCGCGCAGATCGGCGTAGTCGACCACCTCATCCTGAGGATCGCGCAGCGCGGCAGGGGTCTCTACGGCGCTGGCCCGCAGCACGCCGATCTCCACGCGGAGCACCCCCAGCCGTTGCCGATCGGGCCAGAAGGCGCGGTCCAGCGGAGCCGGACCGCAGGCCTCGGTCGCCAGCCGGTTGAACTCGCGCGCCAGCAGCAGCCGGCGCTCGTCCTCGCCGCGCGCCTCCTCGATCTCGAGCAGCCGCCGCATATCCTCCGAGGGCACCTCAAGCCGCCGCTGGCCAACGGAGCGCGCGGGTGTGATCTTCACCGTGGCGGCCTCAGGCTCGGCCGCGTAGGTGCCGGCCATGAAGAGCGCCAGGAAAACGGCGCCGAGCACCGCCATCAGCGGCAAGACGAGCGAGGTGGCGTGGGCCGCCAGCACGGTGGCGATGATCGCCGCGACCAGGAAGGCGTGCTTGACCTTGGCCGGATAGCGGGTGTAGCGATAGAGGAAATAGGCGCCAGCCGGGTACAGGAGCAGCCCGGTGACGGCGCGCTTGGTGCGCAGCGGCCGCTCGGACTGCCAGCAGTTGAGCAGCGCACGGCCCCCGACGTAGACGATCACCGCCAGCAAAATCATCGGCAGGAGCATCGGCAACACGACCCCGAGGAAGGGCAGCAGGAGCAGCATCGCGAGAATTACCAGACAGCCAAGGAGACATCCACCCATCGCCGCACCTCCTCTCCTTGCCGCCAGCCTCACACTCCAGTATAAGCCCGGTGACGAAGGTCAGCCGTTGTCCCGACGGACGGCGGTCACCTGGCGGGGCGCCGCCCTTCCACTGCTGGCGCCGGTTCGGCCCCGTGCTGGATCAGCCAGTCGTCGAGCGGCGGAACCCGGGGATCGACCTGGCGCTCCTCGTAGTAGGGGATCGCCGGCCGGTACTGATCAAAGATACGCCGCAGCTCACCAACCGGTTCCGGGTGCAGATCGACCCGCAGATCGACCCGCGAGAACGTCTTGCGATCGAAGACCAGCAATGCGGCGGAGCGCTGCCCGCCCGGCTGGCCTCCGGCATCCCGCCCGGCCTCCACCGCGCGCAGCAGGCGCTCCTCCAGATCCTCGTCCGGGTCGGCCAGGTAGGCAGACTCCATGGCGTCGATCACCACTTCCCCGGCGATCGCGTTGCCGAGCACGACGTACCCGTCACCGATCCGGTGGCCGGCCCAGTCCCGGTTCATCGCTCCCGTGCGGGCGGCGGCGTAGCCGTCGGCGTCGACCACGGCGAGCTGGCGGTACTCAGGGAACGGGTCGGCGCGCACCAGCTCCTCGATCACGCCCGGCGCCTTGTAGCCCAGCTCCAGCAAGCGCAGGGCCGTCGGCCCCAGCCGCTCATCCGCGATCGCCATGATCGCCACCGCCCCGAGGTTGGCCCGCACGAATGGCACCCGCACGCCAGCCGCGTAGGCGCGGGTGGCCGTGCCGATCCCCAGCATCCCGGTACGCGGGCAGCGCGCCACCAGCGTGAACGTCATGGCCGCACTCCCTTCCCCTGTCAGCCGTGCCGTCGCCAGGCACTATCATGGTACCCGAGCGACGGCCCTTCGGCACGCGCCGTGCAATCTCGCACCCCGAGCGCGGCCGGGTCACGAGCGGCCGCCGGAGGGAGGACAACGAATGTCGATCACGCCGCCGCGGCCACCAGCGCGCGACCGTTACCTCGGCTGGGTCCCGGTCGGATTGATCGGAGGCGAGTTGGGCGGCCTGGCGCTGGCGCTGACCAGCACGATCTGGGCCTGGTTCAACGGCCTCGGCTTTTGGTACCCGCTCAGCCTCGTCGGCAGTCTCCTGCTCGGAGAGAGCGGAGTCAGCCACGATGCGGCGGCTGGCGCCGACCTGCTGGGGGTCGTGATCCTGATCGTCCTCTCCGCACTCTTCGGCCTGATCTTCAGCTACGGCGTGTCCCACAGCAGCCTGGGACAGGGGGCGATCATCGCGCTCGGTATCGGCTGGGGGCTACTCCTCTGGGCGGTCGGGGTGGCCTTCATCGACGCGCGGTTCATCCCGGCGGGCTTGAGCGACGCCCCGACCTCGATGATGGTCGTCTCCTTCATCGCCTGGGGACTGCTCCTCGGCCTGGTCACCGCCGTCTCGCTGGCTCGCTCGCCCCGCCTGATCCGCGACCGCTCCTGACCGCCTACGCTCCACCGAAGAGCGGCGGCCGCGGCCAGTTCCTGGCGTTCACTCCCGCGTCCGTGACTCCAAGCGTGACGCGGTCCCCCTGAATCGACTGGACCGCCTGGAACGGGACGTAGACGTCGCGCTCCAGGTTGCGATCGACCAGGAAGTCGTTGCCGCGCACTCCCTTGATCGTTCCGATCTGGTGCCCGTCGGCGCCCATGACGTACATCCCCGGACGCAGACGCCAGCCCCCTTCGAAGCCGGCGAACGCCGGGCGCGCGCCCGCCGGCCCGCCGCGCCGGCCCGCCCCGGTCCCCGGCTCGACCGCGCCGCTGATGGTGCCCAGCGGCTGCGGCGCCAGTCCCCGGCGCCAGCCCTCCTCGGCCACCGGCGCGATCTGCAGCCGGTTGTGGACGTCCTTCACCCCGGCCACGGAATCGGCGGCCTGTTCGGCCTGGCGCTTGGCCCAGCGGCTGTCGACGCTCCCCTCCAGCGTCACCTCGCCATGCTCCACGAAGACGGTGATCTCGGAGGCGTCGAGCTGCGGGTGCTCGGAGAGGTTCTCCGAGACCTGCTCCTGGATGAAGGCGTCCTGCCGCTCGGTCTTCGGACCCTGGCCGATGTATGGCCCACGCACCTGCCAAACGCCCGAAGTCGGGCGATCGTTTTCCCAGTTGCGATTGGGCCAGCCGGCGAAGGCGCCGCGGTTGTAGTTCTCGGCCTGCCAGATCGGCTCGTTCAGGTTGACCTGAGAGCCCGGCGGCGTGTACGACCAGTTCTGCTCCGGCTGGACGCGGCGCCCGGCGTAGCCGGTATCGTTCTCTCGCGGCTCCGTGTTGCCCGACTCGTTGTGCACCATCGCTCGTCCTCCGTCGTTGCCTGCCGGTGTATCAGGTTAGCTGCCCTGGCACGTGCAAGCGCTATGCCGGGGCTGGAACGCGCCCGGCCAGTCGCTGGTAGACCCGTTCGTAGCCCCGCGCCATCGCCTGGGCCGAGAAGCAGGCCTCGACGTGCGCGCGGCAGGCGGCGCGGTCGAGCTGGCCCACCCGCGCGACCGCATCGACCATGTCGTGCAGCGACTGCCGCACGAAGCCGGTGACGCCGTCGACCACGACTTCCGGCACCGATCCCACCGCCGAGGCGATGACCGGCGTACCCGTCGCCATGGCTTCGACCATGGTCAGTCCGAACGGTTCCGGCCAGTCGATCGGGAAGAGGTAGGCGTAGGCCCCTCCCAGCAACTGGTCCTTCTCGCGTTCGTCGACCTCGCCGATGTAGTCGATCAGGCGGCTGCTCTCGATCAACGGGCGAATCGCCTGGTCGTAGTACGCCTGGTCGACCGGGTCGACTTTGGCCGCGATGATCAGCGGCATGCCGGTATCCCGCGCGATCTCGATGGCGCGATCGGGCCGCTTCTCGGGAGCGATCCGACCGAGAAAGACCAGGTAGTCACCCGGCTCGGACCGGAAGGTGTAGTTGTCCAGCTCGATGCCGTTATATACCGTGGCCTGCCAGTTTTGGTCCGGCAACGGCGAGCGCTGCGCGTTGCTGATCGAGATCAGCGGCTGCTCGGGGAAGAGCTGGTACACGCGGTGCACTTCCGGCAGATCGAGCCGTCCGTGTGTCGTCGTCACCGTCGGAGTCTCGGTCAGCCTGGCGAACGGGAAGCCAAAGTAATCAGTGTGATTGTGGATAACATCGAACTCCTCCGCGCGCTGGTAGACCTCGCCAAGCTCGATGATGGTGAATGCGTTGTAGTCATGCACCTGATCGTCGAGGCGCAGACCCCGCGGCGCGCAGGGGACCAACCGTGCTGTCGTCTCCGAATCGCCGGTGGCGAAGAGGGTCACCTCGTGCCCGCGCCGGACCAGCCCTTCGGTCAGCACGGAAACGACCCGTTCGGTGCCGCCGTAGAGCGTGGGCGGTACCGATTCGATCAGCGGCGCGACCATTCCAATGCGCATGTTTCCACCTCTCGCGGCCGGGCCTGTCGCCCGGCGCCTGGTTCGATGCATGATCCGTGCCGATCGGCGCGCCGGGCCGGCACGTCGCCTGCGGAGAAACAACTCCGGCTCCGGAGGCGGAGAAAGGCCGGCGCGGCGGCGCGCGGCCCGGTCCAGGTCACGGCGAAAGGGAGGCCCAATGGCACACGCGAGAGTCGGCATCTGGAAGCTCACCGCGGGAAGCAACCGGGACGAGTTGGCGCAGTTGTTTCGCCAGGAGATCGTACCGGACTTGCGGCAACAAGCCGGCTTCGTCAGCTACCTGGCGGTCGGGTCGGGTAGCGACCAGGCTGCCGGTGTACAAACCTGGGAGACTCCCGAGCAAGCAGTTCAGGCCGGCGCCCAGATCGGCGATCACGTGCGGCAGGCGATCGGCGAGCGGGCGACCCTGGAGAGCTGGTTCCACGGTCCGATCGCGATCGACATCTCGCGCCAGCCGCTGGAACAGGCGCGCTACGCCCGAATCGGTGTCTGGGATGTCCTACCCGGCGCTAACCGACAGGAAATGACGGAGAAGGCGCGTGAGGCGCTGATCCCGATGCTGGGGCAGGCCACCGGACTGGTCTCGTACCGGGCGATCGAGGGCGTCGAAGGACGCCTGGTCGTGGTGCATTGCTGGGAGTCCGAGAAGGCCTCCGAACAGGGGATGCAATCGACCGGTCAGTGGCTACAGGAGACATTGGCCAATCAGCTCGCCCTGGTCGCCCGCTACGACGGCTCGGTCATGCTGGCCGTGTCGGGGAAGCAGGGAAGCTGACGAGTGGACTGCGTGCCGGATGCGGACGGATCCCTCGACCGCGCTCGGGATGACAGGGGTAGGGATGTTGCGTGCGACCACGACTTGCCGTCATC
>DASSHC010000151.1:0-3191 GCA_035693105.1 Thermomicrobiaceae bacterium
GCCACCGGGTTGCGCAGCACCCCGATGCCCTCGATCTCCACCTCGACCACGTCGCCCACCTGCATCTGCGGTGGGTGGGCCGGCGTGCCGGTCATGATCACGTCGCCCGGCTCCAGCGTCATCACCCGGCTGACGAACTGCACCAGGTAGGGGACCGAGAAGAGGAGCTTCGCGGTCGAGGAGCTCTGGCGCAGCTCGCCGTTCAGGCGGCAGGTGACCGCCAGGTTGCTGGGGTCGAGGCCGGTGGCGATCACCGGGCCGAGCGGGGTGAAGGTGTCGAAGCCCTTGGCCCGCACCCACTGGCCGTCCTTGAACTGGTAGTCGCGCGCGCTGACATCGTTGCCGCAGGTGTAGCCCAGAATGTACTCGTGGGCCTGGTGCTCCTCGACATAACGCGCCTGCCGCCCGATCACGATGCACAGCTCCGCCTCGCTATCGACGTGCTCTGGCCCGGCCGGCAGCACGATCGGCTGGCCGGAGCCGGTCAGCGAGCTGGGGGGCTTGAGGAAGATGATCGGGTTCTCCGGCTGCTGGAAATTGGGCGCGTCCTCGGTGATGTGGTCGAGGTAGTTGAGCCCGATCGCCACGATCTTGCTCGGCTCGACCGGCGGGTAGAGCGTCAGGCTGTCGAGCGGGCCGATCGCCTGGGCCTTCTCGACCATCTCCGTGAAAGGGTTGCCGCTGGCCGCGTAGACGATGCCGTCCTCGAGCAAGCCGTAGCTCGGCTCGTTGCCGAGCTGGAACCGAACGATCGAAACCATGCTGCCGCCGCCTCCCTGGCTATTGAATACCGCATCCGGCGGCATCATCGGCAAGGGCGGAGCCGGCGTCAAGCAGGGGCGCCCCGGCAACGCGGGGCGCGGGTCAACTGACGACGCGCGCGGAGGCCGAAGAGACCAGCGTCCAGGGGCCGATGTCGAAGAAGCGCTGTAAGAAGCTCGTCGTGATCGGGGTAAAGGTGTGCGTCAAACTCACGGTGACGGTGGCCGTCTCATCCACGGTGCAGCAGTTCGAGGGGTCGAAGGTGATCGAGATCGTGGTGGCGCTGGGCACGCCGTGTTGGGTCACCTTGGCCTTGGCGCCGGTCGTGTCGCTTGGGAAGCGCGAGGCGTAGCGCGCCCCCTCATAGGCGGCGTTGCGCATCTGGATATAGTCGAAGAAGGCGCGGCCCAGGTCGAGCGTGCCCAGCATGAGCAGGAGGAGCATCGGCAAGACGAGGCCGAATTCGACGATGCTCTGCCCCCGGCTCTTGTGCCGGCGCCAGGCCGGCCCGTCAGTCGGTGACTGTTCAGTCGGTGACATCGGTTGCCGTCGCTCTCAGCGTGATGGGTGAGATGCCCAGAAACTGCTGCGTGATCGCCTGGAAGGGTATGCTGGCGGTGACCGTGATGTTGTCGCCGGTATCACAGGAGCCGCTGCAGGAGACGGTGATGTCGCTGCTGCTCAGGCCCAGCACCGTGGTCTTGTCGATCACCCGGTCCTTGATTCCGGAGGTATCGGTCGGGTGGACGCGGGCGTAGCGCGCGCCCTCGCGCACGCCGTTCTGCAGGTCGGAATACATGAAGATCGCGCGCCCAAAGTCGAGGCTACCGAGTAAGATCAGCAGGAAGGCGGTGCCGACGAGCGCGAACTCGACCATCGCCTGGGCTGGCAACCCCCGGCGCGCGGTTCGCTCCCGCCCATGGCTAGACTCTGCTCTCGCGCGCGCCATCTGCTTCCCTCGCCTGGTCGTGCCGCACGTCACCATATCAGCTTAGCCGCGGCGCGGGAGTTGAGTGTGATCCGGCGGGGGGATTCCGATAAAGGACGTTGGTACCGAGCTGGAACGGCATCTGCGTCGCGGGCTAACCGATCAGGCGGTTCGTCGCGACCGGAAAGGAGCTTCCCGATGCCCGACGCCCGCACGCAGGGACTGGCACGCGTCCTGGTGGACTACTCATTGAATGTCCAGCCGGGGCAGCTCGTGGTGATCGCCGCCACGCCGCTGGCCGCGCCCTTGATTCGCGAGGTGGCGCGGCGCGTGCTGGTCGCCGGCGGCCACCCGCTGCTGCAATTGCAGCTCCCCGGCATGGCCGAGATCATGTTCCGCAACGCCAGCGACGATCAGCTCCGCTACATCACCCCGGCCGAGCGCACCTTCCGCGAGCAGGCCGACGCCACGCTCTACATCCTCAGCGACGCCAACACCAAGGAGCTCTCGGCGATCAACCCCGCGCGGCAGCGCCTCGCCCAGCAGGCGCGCACCGAGCTCTTCGAGACCTTCATGCGGCGCTCGGCCGAGGGGAGCCTGAACTGGTGCATCACCCTCTACCCGACCGAGGCCTACGCCCAGGACGCCGAGATGTCGCTGGCCGACTATGAGGACTTCGTCTACGGCGCCGCGCTGGTCGAGCACGCCGACCCCGTGGCCGAGTGGCGCGCCCGCGCGCAGCAGCAGCAGCGCCTGATCGACTGGCTGCGTGGCAAGCGCGAGATCCGCGTCGAGGCGCCGGGCACGGAGCTGCAGTTCTCGATCGCCGGCCGCACCTGGGAGAACGACGACGGGCGCAAGAACCTCCCCGGCGGCGAGATCTTCACCGGCCCGGTGGAGAGCTCGGTCAACGGCCACGTCACCTTCAGCTTCCCCTCCAGCGTCGGCGGGCGCGAGGTCGAGGGGATCCAGCTCTGGTTTGAGCAGGGCCAGGTGGTCAAGGCGACCGCCGAGAAGAACGAGGAGTACCTGCATCAGATGCTGGAGACCGACCCGGGCGCGCGCCGCCTGGGCGAGTTCGCCTTCGGCACCAACTACGCCATCGGTCTCTTCACCGGCGAGATCCTCTTCGACGAGAAGATCGGCGGCACGATGCACATGGCGATCGGCTCGGGCTACCCGGAGACGGGGAGCCAGAACAAGTCGGCGGTTCACTGGGATATGATCTGCGACCTGCGCAAGTCCAGCACCGTCCACGTCGACGGCCAGCTCTTCATGCAGGACGGCCAGTTCACCGTGTGAACCACGGGGATCGCCCTCGTCGCCCGGCCTCTCAAGACACCCCTGTAGGGGCAGACCCCTGTGTCTGCCCTGCCTCGGCCAACGCGCAGTCGCGACAACGCCACCCACGTTCCCCTTTCCCCCCGTCGCCGCGCCTTGAGGGCAACAGGGCAGACACAGGGGTCTGCCCCTACAGGGGTGTCTTGAGAGGCCGGGCGAC
>DASSHC010000152.1:0-7903 GCA_035693105.1 Thermomicrobiaceae bacterium
GAAGGTGCAACAGCCGGAGAGCCAGGTTGGAGCCGTGGTCAACGCCACGTTCAACGCGATCCAGGATGCGCTCTCCGAGGGTCAAGATGTCTCGATCGCCGGGTTCGGCACGTTCCGTATCAGCGAACGAAGCGCGCGCGAGGGCCGCAACCCGCAGACCGGTCAGCGCATTACCATTCCGGCGCGCAAGAGCCCCGGCTTCAAGCCAGGCACGCAGCTCAAGCGGGCCGTGGCTGGTGAGACGGAGGAATCCTAGCCGCTACGCCCCGCACCACAGCTCGCAACGCCTTTAGCTCGGAGCCGGAGGAACGTCGTCCACCGGCTCTTTTTTGCTGCCGGTCACCTCGATGGGCACGACCGAGCGCTGCGCCGCCACGATCGCGCGGGTGATGGCATGCGCGTCCGAACGGCCGTGCGCGATGATGACGGTGCCGCGCACGCCCAGGAGGGGCGCGCCGCCGTATTCCCGATAGTCGAGCGACCGCGCCACCCGGCGGAACGCCGGCCGCAGCAGCGCCGCCACCAGCTTGTCGTGCCAACTTCGGGTTAGCTCGCGCCGAAGCACCGACTGAAACAGCGCGGCTGCCCCTTCCGCCGATTTGAGCGCTACGTTGCCGGAGAAGCCGTCGGTCACGACCGCGTCGGCTGCGCCAAGCGCCAACACATTGGCCTCGACGTTGCCGATGAAATTGACATCTTGCGCCGCGGAGAGCAGCGCGAACGACTCGCGCGCCAGCGCGTTCCCTTTACCTGGCTCCTCACCGTTATTGAGCAGGCCGATTCGTGGGCGCGCGAGACCCCGCACCTGGCGCAGATAATCCGTCACCAGCTCCGCGTAGCCCAGCAGCACCGGAGGGCGCGGATCGACTACGGCGCCGGCATCGATCAGATAGCAGGGTGTGCCGTCGCTGGTCGGGAAGGGGATCGCGATTCCCGGGCGCTCGATGCCCGAACGACGCCCGAGCACGAAGATGGCGGCCGCCACCACCGCGCCGGAGTTGCCGGCGGAGACGACGGCGGCGGCGCGGCCCTCCCGCACCTCCTGGCAGGCGACCACGATCGACGCGCGGCGCTTGCGGCGCACCGCTGCTACCGCGTGCTCTTCCATCGCCACGGTCTCCGGCGCGTCGAGCAGCGCCAGGCCGGGTAACGGCCCACCCAACGCGCGCACGAGCGGCTCCAACTCGCCCACTCGCCCCACCAGCAAGACCGGGATACCATGATCGCGGACGGCCGCCACGGCCCCGGCCACCGTTTCGCGTGGGGCACGGTCGCCGCCCATGGCGTCGAGCGCCACTGGCAACGTCGCCACGGGCATGGCGGCCATGCGCTACTCCGAGCTAGACGTCGAGGTTCTGCACCTCGCGCGCGTGGGTCTGAATGAAGCGCTTGCGCGGCGGCACCGCGTTCCCCATCAACATGTCGAACGTCTCGTCAGCCCGCACCGCGTCATCGATCGTCACCTGCAAGAGCGTCCGTTGTGCGGGGTCCATGGTGGTATCCCAGAGCTGTTCGGGGTTCATCTCACCCAGGCCCTTGAAGCGGCTGACTTCCCATTTGCGCCCGGGATTCGCCGCCACAATCTCGTCGCGCTGCGCGTCGGAGTACACGTAGTGAAAGTCCTTGCCCGACTGCAGCTTGAACAGCGGCGGCTGAGCGATATAGAGTCTGCCGTCGCTGATCAGTTCCTCGAGATGGCGGAAGAAGAAGGTCAACAGCAACGTGCGGATATGCGCCCCGTCGACATCGGCGTCGGTCATCAGGATGATGCGATGGTAGCGCAGCTTGCTGGCGTCGAACTGGTCGCCGATCGACGTGCCGAGCGCGGTCACCAACGCACGGATCTCCTCGTTCTGCAGCATCTTGTCCAGCCGCGCCTTCTCCACGTTCAGGATCTTGCCACGCAGCGGCAGGATCGCCTGGAAGCGCCGGTCGCGCCCCTGCTTGGCCGAGCCGCCGGCCGAGTCGCCCTCGACGATGTACAGCTCGGAGCGCTCCGGATCGCGCTCGGCGCAGTCGGCCAACTTGCCCGGCAGGCTGAAGGTATCGAGACTCCCCTTGCGCTGCACCAACTCGCGCGCCTTGCGTGCCGCCTCACGGGCGCGCGCCGCATAAACGCACTTCTCGACGATCCGTCGCCCGATCGCGGGATTCTCGTCCAGGTAGGCCGAGAGCGCGTCGTTGAGCACCGACTGCACCTGCCCGGCGACCTCGGCGTTGCCCAGCTTCGCCTTGGTCTGCCCCTCGAACTGCGGCTCCGGCAGCTTGACGCTGACGATGGCCGTCAGGCCCTCGCGCACGTCCTCGCCGCTCAGGTTGTCGTCCGTCTCCTTGAGGAAGCCATTGCGGCGCGCGTAGTCGTTGATCGTACGCGTCAGCGCCGCCTTGAAGCCGGTGAGATGGGTACCGCCGTCCACGGTGTTGATGTTGTTGGCGAAGGTGTGCGTAGACTCGGCGTAGCCGTCGTTGTACTGCAGTGCGACCTCGACGATGGAGTCGTTGACCTCGCGCTCCACGTAGAACGGCTTCGGATGCAGCACGTTCTTGTTGCGGTTTAGGTGGCGAACGAAGCTGATGATCCCGCCGTCGAAGTAGAAGGACATCTCGCGGTCGTCACGCTCGTCGCGAAAGGTGATGCCCAGGCCGCGGGTCAGGTAGCACATCTCGCGGAAGCGCTGGAGCAGGATATCGGCGTTGTAGTCAAGCGCCTCGAAGATCGTCGGGTCCGGCAGGAAGCGCGTCGTGGTGCCGCTGCACCCCGGCTCGGCGTCGCCGACACGCTCGACCTCGCCCTGCGGCACGCCACGCTCGTACCGCTGTCGGTAGAGCGAGCCGTCCTTGCAGACCTCGACCTCGACCCACTCCGACAGCGCGTTCACCACGGAGGCGCCCACGCCGTGCAAGCCGCCGGAGACCTTGTAGCCGCCCCCGCCGAACTTCCCGCCGGCGTGCAGCACCGTCATGATGACCTCTAGCGCCGACTTGCCCAGCTTGGGGTGCAGGTCGATCGGGATGCCGCGGCCGTTGTCCTCGACCGTCACGGCACCATCGGCGTGGATGGTCACCAGGATCTGGTCGCAGAACCCAGCGATCGCTTCATCGACGCTGTTGTCGACGATCTCGTAGATCAGGTGGTGCAGCCCGCGAAGATCGGTGCTGCCAATGTACATGCCCGGCCGGCGGCGGACGGCTTCCAGTCCCTCCAGCACTTGAATATCGGCGGCGGTGTAGTGCGTGAGCGTGGTGTTTGCCACGAGATCAGGGCCTTTCAGCTGTGCCGGCTATCAGATGCCGGGACGGATACAGGGGCCGCGAGAAGCGCACGCGCGCGCTCCCGGTAGAAGAGCATCGAGGCGGCGAGCATGCCGGTGGCGATGAACGCGTGCCCAACCAGCGCGAATGGCATGCTCCAGGGCGAGTGGGTGAAGACGCTCATCGCCAGCGGAACGCCCGAACCGACGATCGTGCTGACCAGGGCGAAACCGACGGTCGGCCAGAAGTTGCGCCGCACCACGTTGTAGCTCAGGTAGACGGCGCGCATCGGCCCGGCATCGGAGATGACGATGGCATCCTGCCCGAAGTACAACAGCAGCACCAGGCAAAGCACGCCGACCGTGATCACAAACTCGGCGAACGGCAAAACGTTGATGCCCAGCACCAGCAGCGCGATAGTCAGCGTCAGCACTGGCAACGCCAGCAGGATCACGATGCCGACCGTAACCAGTACAAAGCCAATCAGGTTCCGGACGTTGCGCGCCGCGGCGCGCACAAAGGGCGCCGGGCGAATCGCCTCTAAACCCACCAGGTAGCCGATGATGGTCAGGTAGGCCATGCCCACCGCCGCGCCCAGGACCAACAACCCGGCCGCGACCAACGCCAGCCAGCCCCACGACAGCCCAGCTATCCAGGTCGGTGCTACCCCGGCAGTCGGCTCGGTTCCCAAACCCTGCACCAGGCTCGGCATCGCGACCCCGAACAGCTCGAAAACGTTGTAGTGCTGACCGAGGTTTTGCAGTTGCCGCAGTGTCGTCTCGTTGCCGGCGCTGGAGCCGCGGATCCACTGTTGCAGCACGTCGGTCAATGGCCGGGCCGAGAGATGGACCCCGAGCCAGAGAAAGAGGTCGAGTAGCACCGGAGGCCAGATCAGGTACGGGCGGCCGACGAGCAAGGCAAACGCCTGGCCAATGGTGTCGATGATGCCAGCCGGCTCCGCGGGTGCACCTGGTGTCCTGGCCGGTTCGCTGCGCATGCGCCTCCGTTCCGTGCCGGATCAAGCGCGAGATCTCCTGCCCGGCTCTTCGTCGCATCGCGCGACACATCATCGACGGTCGGCGGTCCACTGAGCCGCGTAATTCACGCTGCGTATCGCGCCCGGTCCCCCGCGCCGAACATGACACAATTTTACCAGAATCCGCGTCCTGACGCCAAAAACGGAGCGGACAGCGACGTACGGACGGCCCGCAAGAGCGCTTCTGGCGATTGCTGGCCGACGAGTCAAACGATGGGCGCGTGACGACGGATCCCCGCAGGGCCGTCGGAGCAGGCGAGGGCGGCGGTACGAGCCAACCTCTACGGTTGCTGCCGCTGCAGCGCCGCCTGGAGCAGGTCGCGGCCGATCGGCAGTGCCGCCTGGACGCCCTCGCCACCGTTCTGCACCAGCACTGCTACGACGTACTGGGGATTGTTTTGGTCTTTGCCGGCAAAGCCGATGAACCAAGCGTGCGGTTGCTGGTCGGAGCCCACCTCGGCCGTTCCGGTCTTGCCACCGACCACGTACCCTGGAATCTGGGCCGGCGAGGCATAGCCGCTCTGGACCGAGTGCACCATGATCTGCCGCATGGTCGCCGCTGTCTCCGCGGTAATCGCCCGCTGCCAGGCCGTCGGATCGCGCTCGTCCAACGTTTTGCCGTCCTGTGTGCTGGTCTTCTCAACCAGATAGGGCGTCATCATTTCGCCGTTGTTGGCGACCGCCTCGGCCACCAGCGCCATCTGCAACGGTGTTACCTGGAGCTGTCCCTGACCGAAGGCCGTGACTGCCAGGGCCGCCGGGCTGCTGAGAAAGTTTGGATCGCTCGCCAACTGGCTGGGAACGACCGGCAGGGTGAAGGGGATCGTCTGACCGAAGCCGAAGCGGTGGGCGTACTCGGCCAGATTCTCCGGCCCGAGCTGGAGGCCCACCTGGGCAAAGACGACGTTGAGCGAGTACGCGTAGGCGTCACTCAGCGAGTAATCGATTCGGTTGGGATCGGGCCGATTCTCTTCGGGAATCACGCGCGACTCGACCGCGAGCTGCCCTTCGTCGCGGTAGACCGTGTCCGGTTTGGCGGTGCCCGTCTCAAGCGCTGCCGACGCCGTGACGGTCTTAAAGATCGATCCCGGGATGAAGAGCCCCTGCGTCGGCTTGAGCAACAGCGGCGAGCCGGTGGCGCCGTTCAGCTGCTGCCAGTAGGCCGTTGCCGCATTCACCTGCTGATCGAGCTCCGGCCCCTCGTTGACGTAGAGTTTGTTGGGATCGAAGTTCGGTTTGCTGACGAATGCCCGCACCGCGCCCGTCTTGGCGTCGAGCAAGACCACCGCGCCCTGTCGATCCCCCAGCAGCGCGTCAGCCTTCTTCTGCAGGTCATCGTCGACGGTCAGCGTCAGGTTGTAGCCCTTCTTGGTGCGGTGCAGCAGCCCGTCGAGCCACTGCGTCACCGGGTTCCCGCCTTTGCGGCCCATCAGCACGTCGTCGTAGGCCGCTTCGAGGTTGTTGCTGCCGTAGAGGCGCGGGGAGTAGTAGCCGGCCAGATAGGCGGTGGTCGGGTCGGGATAGCTGCGCAGCAGGCTTCCGTCGGGCAGTTGGGTCGTCCGCGCCACCACTTTGCCGTCGCTCGTCAAGATCGCCCCGCGCAGCACCTCGCTCGCGGCCGAGCGTAGCCGCGGGTCCTGCACGGTCACTTCGCCCGCGTGCCGTCCGGTGCGCGCGCCGATCGCGGCGCTGTCGACGACCTGCACCCGCACCAGTTGCACGGTGATCAGAATGAACGTGACGAAGAAGACGATCATGGTGCGCACCAGCGAGCGCTGCGTGCGCGGCATCCAATTTGGCAACCGCGGCCAGAGCGCGACCAGGAGCAGCACGAAGCTGATTCCCAGGATGGCGAGCCACTCCATCGTGGCCGAGGAAAAGCGCGGCGTCGCCACCAGCCCGTAGCCGATGATCAAGAGCGTCGAGAGCAAGGCCACGGCGCGCAGGTAGAGCCGCATTAGAGCCTCGTTCCCGCGTCGCTGATCTTGAGCAACAGTCCGACGGCGATGAAGTTGGTCAAGAGCGCGCTCCCGCCGGCACTGATGAAGGGGAGCGTGATGCCGGTCAGCGGGATCAGCCGCAGCACGCCGCCGACGATGATCAGCGTTTGGACGGCCAGAATCGTCGTCAGCCCGGCGGCCAGGAGCTGGGGAAAGCCGCCATTGGCACGCAGCGCGATCAGCGCCCCGCGCGTGATCAGCAGCAGGTAGAGAAGCACGACCGCCACGCTGCCGAGCAGGCCCAACTCCTCACCGATCGCGGCGAAGACGTAGTCGCTGTAGACCTGCGGAATCGCGGTCGGCGACCCGAAGCCGAGTCCGGCGCCGAAGATGTGGCCGGCGGCCAGCGCGTAGTCGGACTGGATCGGCTGGAAACCGGCAACCAGCGGATCGCGCCAGGGATCGGTCCAGTTCTGGATACGGGTCGCTACATGGGGCACCGCGTGGTAGGCGCCGTAGACGCCGGCCGCGAAGAGGATCAGCCCGACCAGCACGTAGAGCATCCGGCCGGTTGCGATGTAGAGCATCGCCAGGAAGATGCCGAAGAACAGGAGCGCGGTGCCAAAGTCGTTCTGAAAGATCACCACCAGCAGCGACATGCCCCACATAACCGCCATCGGCAGTAAGTAGGGGATCGGCGGGAGGTTGATGCGCCAGATGCGGTACGAGCCGGTGATCAGGCCGCGATAGTCATCCAGGTAGGCGGCCAGAAAGACAACCAGGATGATCTTGACCAGCTCGCTCGGCTGGATGGTGATCGGCCCCAGGGATAGCCAGAGTCGCGCCCCGCCGATGCTGGTCCCGGCCACCATCGTCACCACCATCAGCAGCAGACCGCAGAAGGCCCAGGTGTACTTGTAGCGGCGCAGCCAGTCGAGCCGCCGCACGAAGACGACGATCCCCCAGAGAAGAAACAGCCCGGCGGCAAGGTAGACGACCTGCTTGGCGGCCAGCCCGCTCAGGCGTGGATCCTGGGCGGCCAGGTCGGGGCCGAGCCGCTGGATCACGAGCAGGCCGATTCCGGCCAGCGTGGCGACGATCGGGAAGAGCACTTCGTCTCCGCCAAAGCCACGCAGGCTGAACCAGATCGACATGGCGAAGATGAAGGCGACGTACGCCAGGCTGATCCAGATGTCGCTCCAGGTCCAGGTCGTCGTGCCGGTGCGCGCCAGGAAAATGGTGAGCAGCCCAACCACCGTCATCAGCGACGGCACGACCAGGAGCTGAAACTCGGTCAAACGGAAGCGCCGCAACGCGGCGAGCACCAGCCACCACCTCTCGGGCTCATCACCCGGCCCACGCCGGACGGAACTAGATGATACCGTTCCTCCACGGGCCGTCACACTCTCACACGGCGCGCACGGGCCGGGAGAACCCGCCGCTGCT
Source organism: Thermomicrobiaceae bacterium (assembly GCA_035693105.1). Taxonomy (GTDB): domain Bacteria; phylum Chloroflexota; class Chloroflexia; order Thermomicrobiales; family Thermomicrobiaceae; genus DASSHC01. The sequence continues at coordinate 7,675 of DASSHC010000152.1, forward strand.
ATACTCCTGCCGATGCTGACCCACACGAGCGCGCACCAGGCCAGCGAGGACATGCTTATGCCTGGAGCCGAGCCGGCGATCGAGGCGGATATGTCGTGGCAGGACGTGCCGGCCGCGCGGCCCGCTCCTCTCCGGCCGCGCGGCCGCGATTCACGGCTCATCGCGCTGCTGGCACTCCCGCTCCTGCTAGCCTGCTTTGCCTGGGTGACCCAGCTCGAAGCGCGGCTGC
>DASSHC010000153.1:0-3916 GCA_035693105.1 Thermomicrobiaceae bacterium
GCCGCCTCGCCGAGGCGCACCAGCAGCCAGGTGGCCTGCGGCGAGGTGGGTAATCCCGCGCGCGCCGCGATGCGGGCGTAGATCTGGAAGGCGCCCTCGCGCGAGATGATCCGGCCCAGCCCGCGCTCGATCAGCTCCAGCGACGACGGCTCCTGCGGCATGGCGAAGCCCTTCTCCAGGTTGGTCGCGCCCGCCTCCACCGTCTGCCGCAGCGGCACCTCGCGCAGGAACCAGGTCAGCAGGAAGGCGACGGCGGTGATCGGCGCGGCGATCAGGAAGACGGTTCCGAGCGAGTGCGCGTAAGCCAGGATGATGTCGCGGTGCAGCTCCGGCGGCAGCGCGGCCAGCGCCGCCGGGTTCCCCTGGGCCAGGCTGGCGCCCTGTGCGCCGGCCGAGGCCGGCAGGAGCTGGGCCAGGTTGGCGCTCAGGCGGTTGGCGAAGATGGCGCCGAACATGGCGGTGCCGAGCGAGCCGCCGACCAGACGGAAGAGCGTGGCCCCCGAGGTTGCCACGCCGAGCTGACGGTAGTCGACCGCGTTCTGCACCGCGACCACCAGCACCTGCATCACCAAACCCAGTCCCAGCCCGAGCACGACCATCGCGAGCCAGGTAGTGACCCGACCGCTATCGGCCCCTAGACGAGAGAGGAGCAGGAGCCCGACGGTGGTGACCACCGTGCCCACGATCGGGAAGATCTTGTAGCGCCCCCAGCGGCTGATCAGGAAGCCGCTGGCGACCGAGGTGACCAGCACGCCCAGCATCAGTGGCAGCAGCTCCAGACCCGAGCGGGTGGGGCTGGCGCCCTGCACGACCTGCAGGAAGACCGGCAGGTAGGTGACCGAGCCGAAGAGCGCCAGTCCGACGATCATGCCGATGGCGCTGGTGACGGTGAAGACGCGGTTGCGGAAGAGCGAGAGCGGCAGCACCGGCTCGGCGGCGTGGCGCTCGGCGAAGACGAAGCCGATCAGGCAGATGACGCCCAGCGCGGCGAAGCCGATGCTCTCGGGCGAGCTCCAGGCGAAGGTGGTGCCGCCCAGGCTGGTGAAGAGGACGATGCCGGAGAGGCCGAGCGCGATCAGGATCGTGCCCAGGTAGTCGATGCGGTGCTCGGCCCGCGCGGCGATCGGCGGCAGCGCCACGGCGATGACCGCCAGCGCCAGGGCGCCGACCGGCAGGTTGACGTAGAAGATCCAGCGCCAGGAGAGGTGATCGACGAAGAAGCCGCCGAGCAGCGGGCCGATCACGGTCGACACCGCGAAGACCGCCCCGAAGATGCCCTGGTAGCGCCCGCGCTCGCGCGGCGAGATGACGTCGCCGATGACGGCGGTGGAGGTGACGCTCAGCCCGCCGCCGCCGATCCCCTGCAAGGTACGGAAGAGGATCAGCTCCGGCAGGTTGCGGCTCAGCCCGCAGAGCGCCGAGCCGAGCAGGAAGATGACGACGGCGCCCTGCAGGAGCAGCTTGCGCCCGTAGAGGTCGCCCAGCTTGCCGTAGAGCGGGGTGATGATCGTCTCCGCCAGCAGGTAGCCGACGACGACCCAGGAGAGGTGCGACAGGCCGCCGAGGTCGCCGACGATGGTGGGCAGGGCCGTGGCCACGATCGTACCGTCGAGCGAGGCCATCAGCATCACCAGCATCAGCCCGGCAAAGATGATGTAGATCCGGCGCCGGGACTCCTCGGCCGGCGGCGCGACGGTGCTGGCGGTGGCGTGCATGGGCGCTCCTCTCGTCGGTCCCGCTCCTACGAAGAAGGCTGGCGGCCGACCGGAGAGGGCTAGAGCAGAGGACATGCCGCCGGGGGTTGAAATGGTGGCCTTCGACAGGCACGGTTGGCACGTCAGCACGGATCCCTCGACTGCGCTCGGGATGACAGGGTTAGGTAGGGGCGTACGACGGCGATCAGCATCGTCCGGTAGGTCCCTCCCTTTCCCCTGTCATCCCGAGCGCAGTCGAGGGATCCAACGTGGAGCGGCCACCAACCTTCTCGGTAGGCTAGCCCGCTTCACGCTCCCGCACCCACCGCGCTCGTTCAACAGCGAAGCTGACGAAGGCCAGCGTTTCGGTCAGGTCGTCGGGGCGAGTGTCGTGGCGCCAGGAGAGGGCCTGGTCGATCAGCGGCGCCCAGCGCGGACCGAGCGCGGTGCGCGCCCACGCGGCGGCGGCCGGCTTGGAGACGAGCACGTCCTGCTCGATGGTGTAGAGCGCGCGACACATTGTCAGCACGGCGAAGGCCTGGTACTCGCGCGTGCGCAGCCACTCCGGCTCGGAACCGTGAACCTGCTCGGCCCAGAAGCCAAGCAGGATCTCGATCACGGCGGCGCGCAGCTCCCCGGGCGTGATCGGGTCGATCAGTGTGGCGGGCAGCGGGCCGGCCAGCGTGACACCCTGCTCGCGCACGATCCAGCGCTGGATGACCCACTCCGGCCCGTGCTCGGCGGGGCCGAAGTCCCAGTCGAGGCCGATCGTCGGATGGCGGGAGTTGACCGGGTCCTGGCGCCGCAGCGCGGAGCGCGGGATGTACGAGCCTTCGAGCCGGTTGGCCCAGGGGAGGCCACTCGCCGCGATGCGCGCGTGCATCGCGGCCAGCGCGCCCACGGTCTCCGGCGGCAGCTCGCTCTCGGTGACGACCAGGAAGTCGATATCGCTGCTGCCGGGGTCGAAGTCGCCCGAGGAGAGCGAGCCGTAGAGGTAGAGGCCGGTGAACTGGCCGGCCAGCACGCCGCGTACCTGTTCCAGCAGGAGCAAGAGCATGGCGTGGACCTCGGGATGGGGAGTCGGTCCGAGCGGCGTCGTCATCGGCGCAAGGATACCCGAGCCGGGAACGCCGCGCCGGCGCCCAGCAAGGGGAAATGCGCGTCCCTGCTGGCCGAATTGATGCGCGATCTAGCGCGACAGGGTCTCCTGCGCCAGGGCGCTCCAGACGCTGAGCACCAGGATGACCGCGCCGACGATGATGTCGTTCCAGAGGATGGCGGTCACGTCGCTGTTGCCGTAGATCCAGGGCGAGACGATCAGCCAGAGCGCCAGCCCGGCGTTGATCCAGGAGAGCCAACTGGCGCCGCGGCCGCCCCAGATGCGGATAGCCGCGATCGTCGCCACCAGGATACCGATGATGACGCTGTTCCACTCGGAATGTGTCTGCCCGCTGAAGCCGAGGACGAACGGCGCGATGATCAGCCAGAGTCCGAGGATCAGGTTGATCCCGCTCGCCACGACCATCTGCCGCATGCGGTCAGCGCGCGGGCCGAGTGGAGTACGGGTCTCCATCGGGGTTGCCTCCAATCAGAGCAAACGAACATGAACTGTCGGGCGGCGAAAACGCCGCGTGCCGCGCATCGCCTTGAGTCGCATCGAACATCGCGGCTTAACCACGATGCAGATAGCGTTCCACGACTAGTTAGCACCCCACGACATTCGCTGTGCGTCGCCGCACGCGGGCATGGAGGCTCGCTCGATGCCTGGCTCACCTGAACGAACACTTGACATCGGCGCGTTCGTTGTCTAGCCTGGGGCCGAGAGGTGTGCCATGAATCGTCGCCGCGTCGCCGTGATTCACGCCGACCCGGGCGTCGCCGAGATGTTCGCCGAGCTGCTGGCGACCGCTGGCTACGAGCCGTGCTTGCCCGGCTCCGGCAACCTCCGCGACCTCCTCCGGCGGCGGCAGCCCGCCCTGGTGCTGCTTGATCTGCACCTGTATGGCCCCGAACCCGACCGGAGTCTGCTGACGCAGATACGCGCCTGGTCGAGCGACCCCAAGCTCCGGCTGATCGCCCTGACCACCAGTCCGCGGCTGGCGCGCAAGCATGCTACGGGTCGCGTGCCCGCCAGCGCCGTGGTCGTCCTGCCCTGCGATCTGGATGAACTGCTCTCCTGCGTGTTTGCCGTCCTGGGGCCACCGGACGCGAACGCCTCGCCT
>DASSHC010000154.1:0-5851 GCA_035693105.1 Thermomicrobiaceae bacterium
CGACGACGACATGACGTTCTCGTACGCTCCTCCCTTTCCCTGTCATCCCGAGCGCAGTCGAGGGATCCGTTCTCACACGCCGCCGAGCCACCTTCTTCAGCCGCCGGCCCGCTCCAGCGCAAAGAGCCAGTAGTCGCGGCCGTCCTCTACCAGGTCGGCCGCGAAGCGCATCCCGACCTTCTCGGCGACCCGGCGCGAGGCGCGGTTCCCCTGTCGGACCAAGCTGACCAGCCGCGGCAAGAGGAGTACGGCGAAGGCGTAGTCTCGAACGGCGCGGGCGGCCTCGGTCGCCAGGCCCTGGTTCCAATAGTCGCTGCGCAGGTCGTAGCCCAGCTCCACCTCGCTCGCGCCATTCAGCTCCATGCGCGTCAGCCCGCAGTCGCCGATCAGCAGGCCGCTCTCGTTGAGGAGCACCGAGAAGAGTCCATATCCGTGCGCGTCCTGGTGCGCCAGATTGCGCGCCACCCACTGCTCCATCTGCTCGCTGCCGAACGGCGCCACCCCGAACGACGCCATCACCCGCGGATCGGCGAAGACGCGCAGCAGCGGCCCGGCATCCGCCGCCACCATCGGCCGCAGCAGCAGGCGCTCGGTTTGAATCATTCCTCGCTCAATGCCCGACAAAGCTGGGGCGGTCGGCCAGCAGTGGCGCCTCGACCGGGACGAAGCCTTCCCCCTCTATGCGCTCGACCAGCGAGGCGTCGTTGAACCAGCTCGGCGGCGCGGGCGCGCCCCAGAAGGTCTGCCGGCGCGGGTCGCTCAGGCTCCAGCGGATCGGCTCGAAATCGGGGTCGGGGATCAGGTAGTCGCTGGTGTAGAGCTCGATGCGGTTCTCGTCGGGGTCGCGCAGGTAGAGGAACATGGCGTTCGAGATGCCGTGGCGGCCGGGGCCGCGCTCGATGGCGTCCATGTGACCGGCGCCCGCCAGAATGTCGGCCGCGCGCAGCACGTTGCCCGGTTCCTGGGTCCAGAAGCCGACGTGGTGCAGCCGCGGGCCGGGGCCGGTCATCAGCGCCACATCGTGCACGTTCTGCTTGCGGTGCAGCCAGGTGGCCCAGAGGCGCGGCGGCTGGTCGTCGCTCTCGGTGAACTCGGCGCAGGCGAAGCCCAGCTCACCCATGTACCAGTCGCTGGCGCGCTGCACGTCCGGCGCCTGCAGGTTGAAGTGGTCGACCCGCATCACGTGCGGGCCGTGGTAGCGGTGGAAGCGTTGTAGCTGCCGCTCGACCCGCTCGACCTCGTGGTAGAACTCGACCGGGAAGCCCAAGGGATCCTGGATACGCAGCGCGCGGCCCTGGCCGCGCTCCTCGCCGGGCGCGACCCAGCGCCGCGGCAGCCCGCGCGCCGAGGCCAACTGCTCCAGTAAGTCGAGGTCGGCGTCGCGCGCCACGCGATAGGCCAGGTGGCCGAGGCCCGGCGACGGCGCCTGGCGCAGGACGAGGCTGTGGTGCTCCCAGTCCTCCAGGCAGCGCAGGTAGAGCCGATCCCCGGCGCGCTCGCTCTCGACGAAGCCGAGCAGCTCGACGTAGAAGTCGCGCGCCCGGTCGAGGTCGGTGACGCGGATCTCGGCGTGGCCGGCTTTGAGGATCGCGAAGGGCCGCTGTGGGACGCTCATGGCTCGTGCCTCCCGTGGCTCTCTCCCGAAGGGTGCTCGCTCCACTCGTCGTAGTAGAGGCTGGCGCCGGTGCTGGTCATCAGGTCGGGCTCGGCGGCGGCGTGCTCGCCAGCGGGCGCCAGCCGCTGGTAGCCGCCGCGGTAGAAGAGGAGCGGCTGGGCATCGAGCGCGCCCTCGGCGATGGCGGCGACGCGCCCGATCAGGATGAGATGGTCGCCGGCATCGACCGCCTGCACCAGGTGGCAGCCGACCGCCGCCAGACTCCCTTGCAGGCGCGGCGCGCACTGCCAGGCCTCGAAGTGGACCTCGGGCGGTAGCGTGCCCGAACGCGAGCCGGCGAAGTGGCGCGCGACCGCCTCCTGGTCGCGGCTGAGGAAGTTGATGCTGAAGCCGCCGGTCTCGCGCACCAGCCCGGCCAGCCGCGCCTGCTTGCCGACGCAGGCCAGCACCAGCGGCGGCTCCAGCGAGACCGAGGAGATGGCGTTGGCGGTCATGCCGTGGATGCGCGTGCCGGACTGCACCGTGATCAGCCCGACGCCGGTGGCGAACAGGCCCAGCGTACGGCGGAAGCTCAGCTGATCCGGCTCAATCTCCCGGAAGCCCATCGCCCGCCCACGCTCCTGCCTCGTCGCCGCGCTCCAACCAGCGCTCCCGCCTTTTCAACCGTCCCAATCGACCAGCGCTCTTCCCCCTGTCATCCTGAGGCCGCAGCCGAAGGATCTCCTCTCCGCTTCGAGTGGCTGTCACCCCTAACCGATGAGAGATCCTTCGCTGCGGCCTCAGGATGACAGGGGCAGGTCTCGGGCTGACACGAGGGAGCGGCTCTGGCTGGCTCGGGCGGAGGGCAACACCTTAGTGGGAAGCACGCTCCCCGGCCACGTCCCGACCGACACTCCGTTCCACTTCTCCCCGGCACCCTTCCGGCCCAATTGTGCCCTAGCTCGCCACCCGCCGCAGCTTCAGTCGCCGGACTGGTAGCGCGCGGTGGGATCTTGCGCCGTGACGGCCTCCAGGAACTCCTGGATGCGCTGCTTGTACGGCTCCTTGTCGTAGCCGGTGTAGAGCGCACTGGCCATGCGCACTGGGTCGCCGAAGAAGAAGCGCTCGTAGAGCACCTGGCGCGAGCCGAAGGCGCTGAGGGCGACATCCCAGGCCAGCCGGAAGAGCCGCACGCGCTCGTAGGCGTCGACGTTGCGCCCCTGCAGGTAGCGGTCGATCAGGGGGCGGATCGGGCTGCGCATGTCCTCCTCGGTCGGAATGGCCATCAGGCCGCTGGCGCCGAGCTGCTGGATGATCTCGACCAGGCGCGGGTAGAGCTTCGGGAAGAGGTTGCGCGCGGCGTTGAGCGGGCCCCAGGCCGGCGTCATCAAGCCCCAGCGGTCGACGGCGGCGTCGGCCTCGCTGGCGCGCAGGAAGGCGCGCATCATCTCGACCGTGACGATGATCTCGGAGAGCTTCTCCTGCACGTGCTGGAACTGGTCGATACCGATACGGTCGGCGATCGAGGCGGCGATGCCCAGGATGAACTCGGCCTTGGCCAGATTCTTGACGATCACCTGATAGGCCATGTGGATGACCGCGTTGGTCTCGCTGAAGACCCCGTTGGCCAGCTCGACATCGCCGTAGAGGAAGACGCGCTCCCAGGGCACCAGCACGTCGTCGAAGACGACCACCGCGTCCATCTCCTCGAAGCGCGCGCCGAGCGGGTGATCGAAGGGTGTCTTGCCATAGTCGAACGACTCGCGGCAGATGAACTTCAGCCCCGGCGTGTCGCAGGGGATGGAGAAGGCGAACGTGTAGGGCTTGTCCTCCGGGCCGCCACGCAGCACGGTGCTGGGGAAAACCTCGATCTCGTCGGCGATCGGGCCGAGCGTGGCCAGCAGGCGCGCGCCGCGTACGACTAGCCCGTCGTCGCTCTCCTTGACCACGCGCGCCACGATGAAGGGGTCGGCTTGCTGGCTGGGGCCGAGCGAGCGGTTGACCTGCGGCGTGATCAGGGTGTGGGACAGGCAGAGGTCGTGCTCGCGCACGTGTTCGTAGTAGTGGCGGATGTTGTCGGCGTGGCGCGGGTCATTCTTGGCGAAGAACTCGGCGGCGGCGGCCATCGCCATCAACCCGCTGTTGAGATAGTCGGGCGAGCGGCCCATCATGCCGCCGGAGTAGTTAGCCCAGCGCTGCATCATCTCGCGGCGGCGGATGATGTCGTCGCGCGAGCGCGGCTGGAGGAAGGAGAGGCCGACGCGGTCGCCGCTGCTGGGCGAGACGTAGGTCATCTCGTGCTCCAGCTCGGGATCGGACTGCAACTCGTAGAGGGCGGCCACGCTGCGCGTGACGTTGCGGAAGGCGGGGTGCCTGGTGATGTCGCCCTGCACGCGCTCCCCGTGGATCCAGACCTCGCGCGGGTGGTCGCGCAGCCCCGCCAGGTATTGCTCGCCCGTCCGGGCACCCATTGGTCGCCTCCTCCCTGTCTCTCGCCGCTCAGACCAGCGCGCGCTCAGGACGGCTGCGGGATAATCGGGTTCTCCAGCGCGCCGACGCCCTCGACCTCGACCCGCAGCGTGTCGCCCGGGCGCACGTAGGAGATGCCCTCGGGGGTGCCGGTCAGGATGACGTCGTCGGGCTCCAGCGTCATGAAGCCGGTGATGTACTCGATGATCTCGGGCACCTTGTGGATCAGCTTGGAGGTGTTCCCCTGCTGGCGCAGCTCCCCATTGACGAAGGCGCGCAGCTCCAGGTTGTCCGGGTCGATGTTCTCGCCCTCCACCACCCAGGGGCCGAGCGGGCCGAAGGTGTCGAAGCCCTTGGCCTTGACCGGCGGGCGGAAGTAGTTGGTGATGAAGTCGCGCGCGGTGACATCGTTGCCGATGGTGTAGCCACGGACGACCGAGAAAGCGTCGGACGCTTTCAGGTTGCGGCAGCGGCGGCCGATGACCACCCCCAGCTCGACCTCGTAGTGCAGCTGCTCGACGCCGTCCGGGAAGACGATCGGCTCGTGGTGGCCGATCAAGGACGTCAGCGGTTTGAAGAAGAGGACCGGCGCCTGGGGCGTCTCCAGGCCCAGCTCTTTGGCGTGCTCGGCGTAGTTGAGCACCAGGCCGAGCACCTTGCTGGGCGTGACCGGCGGCAGCCACATCACCTCGGACTGCTGGTGGCTGTGGCCGGCCTCGTCGATCAGGCGGTCTTCGTCGGGGTGGCCGGTGTGCAGCCGCCCCTGGGCCATGAAGCGCACGGTCCTCATCGATCGGCATCCTCTCCGCCGGCCACCGCGGCGGCCGGCACCAAGCCGTACTTCTCCGCGACCTGGCGCAGCTTGCGCTGGTTGGCCTCCGAGGGGAGGACCAGCGGCAGGCGCAGCTCCGGCGCGATCTTGCCCATCAGACTGAGCACGTACTTGACCGGGCCGGGGTTGGTCTCCCAGAAGAGCGCCTCGTTCATCGGGAAGGACTCGTAGTGGAGGTCGCGCGCCTCGTTCCACTTGCCGGCGGCGACCAGATTGTAGAGCTCGGCCGTCTGGCGCGGCAGCACGTTGCCGGTAGCGCTGATGTAGCCGGAGCCGCCGAGCGCCAGCAGCGGGAAGCAGAGCGCCTCGATGCCGGAGTAGACCAGCGTGTCGCGCCCGCAGCGGTCGAAGACCTTGGTGACCTGCTCGAAATCCTTGTTGGCTTCCTTGACCCCGACGATGTTCCTATGCTCGCGCATCACGCGCGCCATCGTCTCCGGCTCCATGTTGAGCGCGGTGCGGCCGGGGATGTTGTAGATGATGATCGGCAGCGACGTCGCCTCGGCCACGCCGCTGAAGTGCTGATAGAGGCCCTCCTGGCTGGGCCGGTTGTAGTAGGGGACCATCACCAGCACGGCGTCGGCCCCGGCGCGCTCGGCGAAGCGGGTGTAGCGCACCGTCTCGTCGAAGTTGTTGGTGCCGGTGCCGGCGACGACCGGCACGCGCCCGCGCACGGCATTGACCGTGGTCGCGATGACGTACTCACGTTCCTCGGGCGTCAGTGCCGAGGGCTCGCCGGTCGAGCCGGTGATCGAGATGCCGTGGCTACCGCTCTCGATCTGCCACTCGACCAGGTCGCGAAAGGCGGCCTCGTCAAACTGCCCGTCGCGAAAGGGTGTCACCAGGGGAACGATCGAACCTTTCAATTCCTTAGTCGTCATCAGCGTCCTCCAGCGCTAGTCCAGCATGTGCCGTGCCCGATGGCCGGGAACGTAGCAACACTATCGCACCTGACG
>DASSHC010000155.1:0-15966 GCA_035693105.1 Thermomicrobiaceae bacterium
GAGCAGCAGCGTAGCGCGGGCGTGACGCCCGATCTCATCCGGCTCTCGATCGGGATCGAAGACGTCGAAGACATCGTCGATGACCTGGACCAGGCGCTCGACACGGCGCTGAATCGGGTGACGGTGGCGACGGCGTAAGACGGGCCCTCTCCCCAACCCGGACGGAGCCTCTCCCAATGCTGGGAGAAGGGCTTACAAAGTCTGATCGTAACCAACTCCCCTTCTCCCAGCATTGGGAGAAGGGGCGGGAGGATGAGGGCCCGCGCCTAGACCGCGAGGATTATCGGCGCCAGCGCCTTCGCGCCGATGCGGGCTGCCTCGACGATGTCGGAGACGACGGCGCTGGCGGTCGGTAGGGGGCCGGCGCCCTGGCCGTAGAGCAGGACCGGGCCGACGCGCTGGCCGACCAGCTCGACGGCGTTGAAGTTGGCCGGGACGTGGGCCAGCAGGTCGTCGCCGGGCACCACTTCGGGCGAGACGGTCAGCACCAACTGATCGACGTTCCACTCGGCGCGGGCGATCAGCTTGAGCGCGCCGCCCTCGCGCCGGGCGGACTGCACGGCCTGCGCGGTCACATTGGCGATGCCGGTGCGCTCGACCTGATCGGGGTGGATGTGGCGTCCGGTCATCAGCGAGGCCAGGATCGCCAGCTTGTAGGCCGCGTCGTAACCCTCGACGTCGGCGGTCGGGTCGGGCTCGGCGTAGCCGCGCCGCTGCGCCTCGGCCAGCGCGTCGGCGTACGAGGTGCCCTGCTCGGCCATCTGGCTCAAGATGAAGTTGGTGGTGCCGTTGACGATGCCGCGAACCAGGCTGATCTGATTGTCGACCAGGATCTGGCGGTAGGCGACCATCAGCGGGATGCCGCCGCCGACGCTGGCTTCGAAGAGGAGGGCGCGGCCGGCCTGATGAGCGGCTCGCAGCAGTTCGACGAAGTGCTTGCTCAGCGCCTCCTTGTTGGCGGTGACCACGTGCTTGCCGGCTTCGAGCGCCCGTAGCATCTGGCCCGCCGCCGGCTGCTCGCCGCCCAGGGTCTCGACCACGACCTGGATCTGATCGTTGGCCAGAATGTCATCGATCGAGGCGACGAAGAGCGACTGGTCGAGATCCGCGCGGGCCAGACGTTCCGGCCCGCGCTCCAGCACCGCACGCACCGTGAGCTGCACGCCCGCGCGCATGGCGATCAGCGACCGTTGCTCGGCGATCGTGCGCGCCACCGCCGCGCCGACCGTGCCCAGCCCCAGGATCGCGACGCCGACTTGCTGAACCGTCGATTCCACTCGTTCCATCGTCCCGTTCCCCTTGACGCCGCACCGGCTCGCCTGCTATCGTGTCGCCATCGTGTGGGCAACCGCTCGCAGTATACGCGCGGAAGTGGGGCAGCCGGAGATGAGTGCGCTGTCGCGCATGAGCTGGAGCACTACCACCGCGTCCGCCGGCACACGGGCGGGCGACGTGCCCTAGCGCGCGGCCCCACAACCCGTGACCGTCGGCAGAGGCGAAAGCCTCTGCTTTTTGTTTGTGGATCGAAACTGGAAGGGAGCCTGGTGGTGGAGAAGATCGACGTGGCAGTGCTGGGGGCGACGGGGAGCGTGGGACAGCGCTTCGTCCAGCTCCTCGACGGCCACCCTTGGTTTCGCGTGGCCGAGGTCGCCGCCAGCGAGCGCTCGGCGGGCAGGCGCTACGCCGAAGCGTGCGACTGGCGCGTGAGCGCGGCGCCGCCGGAAGAGGCGAGCTGCCTCCGTGTGCAGGGGCTGGACGAGCCGGTGCGCAGTACCCTCGTCTTCTCGGCCCTGCCGGGCGGGATCGCGCGCGAGCTGGAGGCGCACCTGGCGAGCGAGGGGAAGCGCGTCTTCAGCAACACGCGCGACAACCGCATGGAGCCGGACGTGCCGCTGATGATCGCCGAGGTCAACGCCGGCCACGCGGCCGCCATCCGCACGCAGCAGGAGCGGCGCGGCTGGCGCGACGGCTACATCGTGACCAATCCCAACTGCTCGACCATCCACTTCGTGCTGGCGGTCAAGCCGCTCTGGGATGCCTTCGGCATCGAGCAGGCAATGGTCACGACCCTCCAGGCGGCCTCCGGCGCCGGCTACCCCGGCGTCTCTTCGATGGACCTGATCGATAACGTGGTGCCCTATATCGGTGGAGAAGAGGAGAAGATCGAGACGGAGTCGCGCAAGCTGCTCGGCACCTGGGACGGCGAGTCGTTCCGCGATGCCCCGCTGGCAGTCAGCGCGCAGTGCCACCGCGTGCCGGTGCGCGACGGCCACACCGAGGCGGTCAGTCTGAAGCTCGGCCGCCGGGCCGCGATCGACGAGGTCGTCGAGGCGCTGCGCGGCTTCCGCGCCCGGCCGCAGGAGCTGGAGCTGCCCTCGGCGCCAGCGCATCCGGTGGTCGTGCGCGCGCAGCCTGACCGGCCGCAGCCGATCCTCGACCGCGATGTCGAGCGCGGCATGGCCTCGGTCGTCGGGCGCGTGCGCCCCTGCCCGATCTTCGACGTCAAGTTCGTCGTGCTCGGGCACAACACCGTGCGCGGCGCGGCCGGCGCCTCGATTCTGAACGCGGAGCTGCTCTACAAGGAGGGGCTGGTCTAGCGAGGCTGACGCGGCCTTCTCTCGCATGCATCGCGATGGAGGTCACGCGGCTAAAGTTGAAGGTTTGGCGACGGGGCAGGTTGGATCCCTCGACGGGTTGGGGTTGACCGGGTAATGCGAGTGGCCGGCCGGACGGCATCGATCTTCGTCGTCCGCTCCGAACTAACCCCGTCATTCCGAGCCCAGTCGAGGGATTCAACGTGGGGCGGCAACCACTGGGGTCGATGGGCACACCCCGTGGCCAAGATGGTCGACCGTTCGACGGAGCCGCCGGCTACGCGAGCTTACCCGGTTCGGTGTTGCCGCCGCAGATGATGACGCCGACGCGCTCGTCGGGCCGGGGGGTGTAGGCGCCGGCGAGGAGCGCGGCCAGCGCGGTCGCGCCGCCCGGCTCGGCGATGAGGCGCAGCTCGTCCCAGAGCGCCTGCTGCGCCCGCAGAATGGCTTCGTCGGGCACCAGAACGACATCATCGACGTGCCGCTGTGCCACCGCGAAGCCGAGCTGCCCCGCGCGGCGGGCGCCGAGGGCATCGGCCGCGATCCCGCCGACCTCGACATCGACCGGCTGGCCGGCCTGGACCGCCGACCAGAGCGTCGAAGCCGCCTCCGGCTCGACGCCGACGATGCGGGTGCGCCCGTCGTACCAGGAGGCGATGCCGCCGATCAGCCCGCCGCCGCCGACCGCGACCAGCACCGTGTCCAGCTCCGGTGCCTGCGCCTCCAGTTCGCGCGCCAGCGTGCCCTGCCCGGCCAGCACCTCCGCCTGGTCGTAGGCGTGGATGTTCAGCGCGCCGGTCTCAGCCGCGCGCTCACGGCAGGCCGCCTGGGCTTCGGCGAAATTCGCGCCGATCTGGCGTACTGTCGCGCCATAGCCGCGCAGGCGTGCCACTTTCACCGCCGGGGAGGACTCCGGCACGAAGATCTCGGCGGGTACGTTGAGCCGCCGGGCGGCGTAGGCCACGCCGGCGCCGTGGTTGCCGCCGGAGGCCGCGATCACGCCGGCCGCCGGGATGGGCTGGGAGAGGATAGCGTTGAAGGCGCCGCGCACTTTGAAGGAGCCAGTGTGCTGCAGTTGCTCCAGCTTGAGGACGAGCCAGCCGTGCAGTCCCAGTTCTTCGCCGCGCAGGCGAATGATCGGCGTCTCGCGCACGTAGCCGCTGATTCGCCGCGCCGCGGCTTCGACCTCTTCCCGGCAGACCATCTTCCCTCGTCTCCAAGCCGCACGTCCACAATCAACATAAAGTAGTCTGCCACAGCGCGTCGTCCGGTGATGGCCCGTCAGGCGCTAGCGCAGCGTGCAGAGCCATTGGCGGAGCACTCAGGGTGGGGAGATGCTTCGCTACGGCCCAGCATGACCGGGGAGGCTGCGCCTTTCCCCCTGTCATCCCGAGGCCGCAGCCGAAGGATCTCCTCTGCCTTGAAGCGCCACTCTTGCTTCACGCTCTGGAGAGATCCTTCGCCGCGGCTCAGGATGACAGGGGTGGCGACTCAGTCTGTCCTGTTGTCCTGAGATTTTCGGCGGGATCTCCCTGCTGCGGTCAGTGATTCCGCGACTTGCGCTAATGAGCGGACTTGGGCAGGTGCGAGCGCATGGATGCCGGGGCGCAAGCTACCTCAGCTGGGGGTGCGGTTGGGGGTGCGGTGGCACTCAAGCGTTCGCTGGCCCGCCCGTGCTGGCCTGCTTGACCATCGAGTTCAGCTCTTCGTTGAGGCTACCCGTGCGATAGCCCAGCAGATCGAGTGCGACGAAACGATAGCCGGCCGCGCGCACGCGCCGCACGATCTCCTCGCGCTGCTCCAGCACAAGCGGGAAGTCGGCGGGATCGACCTCGAGCCGGGCCACGGCGTCGTGGTGGCGCACGCGGAAGCCGCGCAGGCCCAGGGCACGCAGCCCCCGCTCCGCGTCGGCCACCTGCTTCAGCTTCTCGACGGTGATCGGCGTACCGTAGGGGAAGCGGGAGGAGAGGCAGGCGAAGGCGGGCTTGTCCCAGGTGCGCAGGCCCAGCTCGTTGGAGAGGGCGCGGATCTCGCTCTTGGTCAGCCCGACCTCTTGCAGCGGGCTGCGCACGCCAAGCTGGCGAGCCGCGCGCAGGCCGGGGCGGTGGTCGCCCAGGTCGTCGGCGTTGGTGCCGTCCAGGATCACAGCGATGCCACGCTCGTCGGCCAGCGCTTTCAGGCGGCCGTAGAGCTCGTGCTTGCAGAAGAAGCAGCGCTGGTGCGAGTTGAGCGTGTAGCGCGGGTCGGTTAGCTCCTCGGTGCGCACCATGATGTGCTCGACGCCCAGCTCGGCCGCCAGGGCTCGCGCCTCGGCCATCTCCTCATCAGGATAGGTATCGGAGAGTCCGGTGGCGGCCAGCACGCGATCGCCGAGGACATCGTGCGCGACGCGCAAGACCAGCGTGCTATCGACGCCCGCGCTATAGGCAACCAGCACCGATCCCATGGCACCGATGACGCGCTGAAGTTCGCGGTACTTGGCTTCGGTGGTCGCTTCCATCTTAGCTCCTGGTTCGCTCTCGCCACGGTGATCGCCACGCACCAGTTATCGCAGTCTAGCAAAGCAGAATCGGGGCCGTCTAATGGAACGCGAAGGAGGATGCCAAGTCGGAAGCCTCCTTGCCCTGGAATGTAGCTCCAACCGGACCAGTGGACGATGCACAATTGCCTCGACGACGCCTTGACGGTGAGCGGCAGGAGAGATCCTTCGCTGCGGCTCAGGATGACTGGGGTGAGGTGCTCGCGTTGACGGGGCGCGGCCGCAGCCGACGCCTCGCTACAAACGGTGTCGACGGCCGGCGTTCACGGCCGTCACCATGCCTGGAGAGCGGAGTCTCAGCCCCTTCAGTGGGCTTCGTTGATGTTAGCGCGGTTGGCTTTAGCCCCGCGCGACACAGGCGCGGTGGCTCATGGAAGCTGAGACATCGTCTATCAGTACTCGCCCTTCGAGCCATGCCGAGCTATCAGTCCCGCCCCAAACCGCGCCCCCTGCGTGTCGCGCACACTGCCTGATTCCAAATGGGATCGAGCCGGCCCATGGGCCGGCTCGATCGTGTGCGAAGCTGACGCGCTGGCTGCTACTCGCGCTCGCCGCCCTGACCGGGCAAGGTGCGGCTGTCGCGCGGGCGGCGCATCAGGCCCTCGCCCTGCTCGGCGCGCTCCTGACGCTCGCCGCCGTCGTTGCTCGCCGGCGACGGGGACTGTGGCTGAGACTGAGCCTGTGGCTGGGGCTGGGGCTGGGGGCGCGACTCACCGCGCTCGTGCTCGCGCTCGTGGCCGCGGTTGAACTGCCCGCCACCCGGGCGGCCGCCGCGGCGCTCGCCGCCGAAGCCCCCGCGCTCGCCACCCCGGCCGCCGCCGCTGTGCCCGCGCCCACTACCGCCGCCGCGGTTCTCACGGCTCGGCTGTGAGCCCGGCTCGGGCATCTCGCCGGTCAGGAGCGCCTTGCGCGACAGGTTGATCTTGCCGTCGGGCCGGATGCCAGTGACGACGACGTTGACCTCCTGGCCGATCTGGACCACGTCCTCGACCGCCTCGACCCGGTGCGGCTCCAGCTCCGAGATGTGCACGAAGCCGTCCTTGCCGGGGATGATCTCGACGAAGGCGCCCGAGGGGATGATCGTCTTGACTCGTCCGGAGAAAATTTCGCCCACCTCCGGCTCGTGGGTCATGCGCTCGATAATGTCGGTGGCGCGACGGGCGGCTTCTCCATTGGCGGCGCTGATGTAGACCGAACCGTCGTCCTCGATGTCGATCTTGGCGCCGGTGGCCTCCTGGATGCCGCGGATTGTCTTGCCGCCTGGGCCGATGACCTCGCCGATCTTCTGTGGGTTGATCTTGATGCGGATGATGCGCGGCGCGTAGGGTGACATCTCGCCGCGCGGCTGCTGAATCGTCTCCATCATCTTATCGATGATGAAGAGGCGGCCCTGCCGTGCCTGCTCCAGCGCCTGCCGCATGATCTCCAGCGTGATCCCCTGGACCTTGATGTCCATCTGGATCGCCGTCACACCGTCGCGCGTGCCGGCGACCTTGAAGTCCATGTCGCCCAGGGCGTCCTCCATCCCCTGAATGTCCGAGAGGATGGTGAACTTGCCGCTCTCCTTGTCGGTCACCAGACCCATGGCGATGCCGCCGACCGGCTTGGCGATCGGCACGCCGGCGTCCATCAGCGAGAGCGTGCTGCCGCAGACGCTGGCCATCGAGGTCGAGCCGTTCGAGCTGACCACCTCGGAGACGACGCGCATGGTGTAGGGGAAGTCTTCCTTCGATGGCAAGACTGCCAGCAGGGCCCGCTCGGCCAGCGCGCCGTGCCCGATGTCGCGCCGGCTGGGGCCGCGCATGAAGCGCACCTCGCCGACGCTGTAGGGCGGGAAATTGTAGTGGTGCAGGTAGCGCTTCGACTCCTCGATGCCGAGGCCGTCGAGCATCTGTGTCTCGGAGGTGGCGCCGAGAGTGGTGACGCTCACGACCTGCGTCTGCCCGCGGGTGAAGATAGCCGAGCCATGAGGGCGCGGCAGCACGTCGACCTGCGCCCAGATCTCGCGGATCTCGCTGGTGCCGCGGCCATCGGGCCGCTCACCCTGGTCGAGAATTGTCTGGCGCACCATCTCCTTGACCAGGCTGTCGAAGACACTGCCCACGTCCTTGGTGGTCCAGGCCGGCTCGGTCTCGCCGTCGCTTGCCTGTTTGAAGTGGGCCAGCACCTCTTCCTTGAGGGCATCGGTGGCGCGGCTGCGGGCGCTCTTGTCGGGATTGAACAGCGCTTCGCGCAGCCGGTCGCCGACGAACTGGCGCATCTGCTGCTTCAGCTCGGTGTGCTCCGCCGGCGCGGTGACGCTCATTTTGTCCTTGCCGCATTCCTGCTCCAGCTCGTGCTGCAGCGGCAGAATGCGCTTGATCTGCTCGTGCGCCAGCGCGACGGCCTCCAGAAAGCGCTCCTCGGCGATCTCCTTGGCGTCGCCCTCGACCATCATCACGGCGTCGGCGGTGCCGGCGACCACCATGTCGAGCGTGCTGTCCTGCAACTGGTGCGCGGTCGGGTTGACCACCAGCTCGCCGTTGATCTCACCGATACGCACCGCCGCCACCGGCCCGTTGAACGGAATGTCGGAGATGGTCAGCGCGGCCGAGGCGCCGATGATCGAGAGCGTGTCGGGCAGGTTGTCCTGGTCGGCCGAGAGGACGGTGGAGACGACCTGAACCTCGTTGCGGAAGCCCTTGGGGAAGAGCGGCCGCAGCGGGCGGTCGGTCAAGCGGGCAGCCAGGATAGCGCTCTCGCTCGGCCTACCTTCGCGCTTGATGAACCCACCGGGGATCTTGCCGGCGGCGTACATCTTCTCTTCGTAGTCGATGGTCAAGGGGAAAAAGTCGATCCCCTCGCGCGGGGCCGAAGCCGCGGTGGCGGTGGTCAGCACGACGGTGTCGCCGTAGCGGACCAGCACCGCGCCGCCGGCCTGCTGCGCCAGCCGGCCGGTCTCCAGCGTGAGCGTGCGACCGCCCAGCTCGAGTGTCTTGGTCGTTGGTGTTGGGGGCATGGTACCTCTCTCAGGTGTTGGCGGCTCGCTGCCGCCAGCTTGATCGTCCGCGGTGCGAGAGGTGTTAGGGACTGGCGTTCGGCGACGATGCAGGCTCCTCGCCGGGCTCCAATTCCTAACGCCTCCTCCGCCGCACGACGGTTCCTTAGCAAGACCGTGGCCTCTGGCAGCCGGATACCGCGCGACCCAGGGAAAGCTCCCTGGGTCGCGTCATCGTCACCGTCTGGATGTGGTACGGCTGGGCCACAATCGACAATGCGAGCGCTTGCGGGGGATTCGGGCCGGCACGGCGCTAGCGGCGCAACCCGAGGCGCTCGATAGTCGAGCGGTAGCGCTCGACGTCGTTATCGCTCAGATAGCGAAGCAGGCGGCGGCGGCGGCCGACCAGCTTCAGCAGCCCACGCCTTGAGTGGTGGTCGTGGGGGTGCTCCCGCAGGTGCTCAACCAGGTTATTGATCCGCTCGGTCAGAAGCGCGATCTGGACCTCGCTCGAGCCGGTGTCGTTCTCATGGGTCTGGAAGTCATCAATGATCTGGTCTTTTTCCGCCTTGTACAACGCCATGCGGACGGCGCCTCCCTCTGTTGTGTGCCCACGAAACCCCGCAATTGATCACCATATCAGTATAGCACGCGGCTGGAAAGGCTCCAAGTAGCGGCCGCGCGACTGTACGGCATGCGGGTATGGTGTTTGTGGCTGTCAGTGGCCGACATGGGGCAGACATGATGGCCTGCCCCGGGCAATTGTCGGGGATCAGGCGCCGGTCGGCACCTTCTTGGAACTGAGAAAGGGCATCATGGCGCGCAGTTGCTCGCCGACCTCCTCGAGCTGGTGGGTCTGCGCGGCCTGGCGCATCTGCAGGAACCGGCCACGGCCGGTCTCGTTCTCGGAAATCCACTGCTCGGCGAAGCGACCGCTCTGGATGTCCTGCAGCACGCCGTGCATCGTCTCGCGCACGCGCTCGTCGATGATCTTCGGGCCGCTGACGTAGTCGCCGTACTCGGCGGTGTCGCTGACCGAGTAGCGCATGTAGCGCAAGCCGCCCTGGTACATCAGGTCGACGATCAGCTTCAGTTCGTGCAGCACCTCGAAGTAGGCCAGCTCGGGCTGGTAGCCCGCCTCGACCAGCGTCTCGAAGCCGGCCTGCACCAGCGCGCTGACGCCGCCGCAGAGAACCGCCTGCTCGCCAAAGAGATCGGTCTCGGTCTCCTCCTTGAAGGTGGTCACCAGCACCCCGGCGCGGGTGGCGCCGAGCGCCTTGGCGTAGGCCAGTGCGGTCTCCAGCGCGTGGCCGCTGGCATCCTGGTGGATCGCCAGGAGGGCCGGCACGCCGACGCCTTCCTGGTAGACGTCGCGCACGATGTGGCCGGGGCCCTTGGGCGCGACCATCGAGACATCGACGTAGTCCGGCGGAGCGATGCGCCCGAAGTGGATGTTGAAGCCGTGGGCGAACATCAGCGTTTTACCCGGCGCCAGCTCTGGGGCGATGCTCTCCTCGTAGACCTGCTTCTGCGTGGTGTCGGGGATCGCCAGCATGATCACGTCGGCCTGGTGCGCCGCGTTCTGCACGGTCGCCACCGGCAAGCCGTCGGCCTCGGCCTTCGCCCAGCTCTTGCTGCCCTCGTAGAGCCCGACGATCACGTCCACGCCGCTGTCGCGCAGGTTCTGCGCGTGGGCGTGGCCCTGGCTGCCGTAGCCGATGATCGCCACTTTCTTGCCCTTGAGCACGGACAGATCGGCGTCGTTGTCGTAGTAGACACGAGCCACGATTGATACTCCTCTCGCTCGCACGGCCCCCCGCGCGAGCCCTCCCTCACCAGTCGTCGCGCCGCACAATGCTAGGCGAGCGCCTCCTGCGGCACGGCCACCGCGCCGCTGCCGCGGACCATCGCCACCGCGCCGGTCCGCGCGACCTCTTTGATTCCGTACGGCCGGACCAGCGTGATCAACGAGTCGATCTTCTCGCTCGGCCCGGTGACCTCGATCACCAGCGCCTCGGGAGACGCGTCAACGACCCGCGCCCGGTAGACTTCGGAAACCAGCCGCATGATATCACCCCGTGTCCGCTCCGACGCGCTGACTTTGATCAGCGCCAGCTCGCGGTTGATCAGGTTCTCGCCGGTCACGTCGGTGATCTTGATCACCTCCAGCAGCTTGTAGAGCTGCTTGGTCGCCTGCTCGATGTCGCGGTCGTCGCCCTGGACCGCCAGGGTGATCCGCGAGAGGCCGGGTAGCTCGCTGTGGCCGACGGCTACGCTATCCACGTTGAAGCCGCGCTGGCGGAAGAGGCTCATGACCCGGTTCATCACGCCCGTCTGATCTTCGACCAGCACCACCAGTGTGTGTCTGCGCACCCCTATCGCTCCTCAATCTCGTCGATCGCTTCGATCATCTCGCGCACGGACCCGCCTGAGGGGATCATCGGGAAGACGTTGGCCTCCTGGCTAACCTGAAACTCGATCAGCGCCGGGCCGTCGATCGCCTGCGCCCAGCGGATGGCCTCGTCGACCGCAGCGGGGTGGCAGACACGCCGCGCCGGGATGCCGTAGGCCTGGGCCAGCAGCACGAAGTCGGGACTGCTGATCGGCGTCTCGGAGTAATTGCGGTTGTGAAAGAGCTCCTGCCACTGGCGCACCATGCCGAGGTAGCCATTGTTGACGATGGCGACCTTGACCCGCGCTCGCTCCTGCACGATCGTCGCGAACTCGAAGAGCGTCATCTGCACGCCGCCGTCGCCGACGATGGCCCAAACATCCTCGTCCGGCCTACCCAGCGCCGCGCCCAGCGCCGAGGGCACGCCGTAGCCCATGGTGCCGAGCCCGCCCGAGCTGATGAACTGCCCCGGCCGGTCGCAGCCGTAGAGCTGCGCGGCCCACATCTGGTGCTGGCCGACGTCGGTGGTGACGATCGCCCGGCCCTTGGTCTGAGCGTGCAGCCGCGAGATCACCGTCTGCGGCGCGAGCGGGCCGTCGGGATCGACCGGCGCGGCCGGTGCCGGGCGGCGCCAGGACGCGATCTGCTTCAGCCAGGCGTCGTGGCGCGTCGGCGTGACCTCCTGCAAGAGGAGCTTGAGCGTCTCGCGGGCGTCGCCGACAACCGGCACCTCGGGCGGCACGTTCTTGCCCAGTTCAGCCGGATCGATGTCGATATGGATCACGCGAGCGCTGGGCGCGAACTCGCTCAGGCGCCCGGTGACGCGATCGTCGAAGCGCATGCCGATGCCGATCAGCACGTCGGCGGCGTTGATGGCGTGGTTCCCCTGGGTGAAGCCGTGCATGCCGACCATACCCAGGCAGAGCGGGTGGGAGGCGGGGAAGCCGCTCAGCCCGAGGAGCGTCAGTCCGACCGGGACCTGCGCCTGCTCGGCGAAGCGCACCAGCTCATCGCTGGCGCCTGAGATCAGGATGCCGTGGCCGGCCAGGATCAGCGGGCGCTCGGCCTGCTGGATCAGCTCGGCGGCGCGGCGCACCTGGCGCCGGTGAGGGATAACGGTAGGCTTGTAGCCGGGGAGGTTGACCGGCGTATTGGGGGCCAGGGTGCCCATGCCGAGCAGGATGTCCTTGGGGATATCGACCAGCACCGGTCCGGGGCGGCCGGAGCCGGCGAGATGGAAGGCTTTCTGGATCGTCGGCCCGATGTCGTCGACGCTACGGATGATGAAGTTGTGCTTGGTGATCGGCAGCGTGATGCCGGTGATGTCGATCTCCTGGAAGGCGTCGGAGCCGATGACCGCCTGCGACACCTGGCCGGTGATGGCGACGATCGGGACAGAGTCGAGCATGGCGGTGGCGATGCCGGTCACCAGGTTGGTCGCGCCGGGGCCCGAGGTCGCCAGGCAGACGCCGACCTTGCCGGTGGCGCGGGCGTAGCCGTCGGCGGCGTGGGCCGCACCCTGCTCGTGGCGGACCAGCACGTGGTGGATGCCGAACTCCGGCAGCACGTCGTAGAGCGGGATGACCACACCGCCCGGGTAGCCGAAGATCGTCCCGACGCCCTCGCGCTCCAGCGCCCGGCAGAGAAGCCGGGCGCCCATTTCGGGCGCCGTCGTCGCTGCGGCGGCCTCCTGCTCACGCTTCGTCTCGATCACCATCCGGTCAACCTCCCATAACCCGCAAGGCACCACCCAGCCAACAAAACGAGCCCCCGTTGCCGGGGGCTCGCGAGATTCGCTGGTTCAATCTGGCGGTTACTGGCTCGCGTCCCCC
Source organism: Thermomicrobiaceae bacterium (assembly GCA_035693105.1). Lineage (GTDB taxonomy): Bacteria > Chloroflexota > Chloroflexia > Thermomicrobiales > Thermomicrobiaceae > DASSHC01. The sequence continues at coordinate 12,335 of DASSHC010000155.1, forward strand.
TCGGCGTCACCCGGGCATACAAGGATGCCCGAAAGAATAATGAGGCCAAGAAGGTCTACATCGACGAGGGCCGCGCTGAACCCGCACACACCACCGGCGACCGGCCAAAGAGCCGATCCACCCCAGCGCTGCGTTGTGCGCGTCGTCGTCGCCATCGTCCCACCCAATGACGGTAAACCACCTGTAACGCTGGACATCTCGGCCATCATACCGTCGGTCTTAGATGCGTGTCAAGCAAGGCGAGCGGCGCACGCGGTGCAAGGAGGACATGGGTACCGCTCCGGCGGTCGCTTCAGTTGGTCAGATGAGCCGCCGCGTCTGCTTGCGCCGTCCCTCACGAAAGCGCAGGGTATCGTCCGGCATCCGCGCGCCGGCCCGCCGCACCAGCATCTCCACCTGGCGTGCCGCCTGGTCCAGGTACTCGGCCGGTGCCTCCGGCTCGACGCCCGCGTCCGGCTCCAGCGGATCGCGGTAGAGCTGGTAGCCACCGTCGATCTGGCGCAAGAGCGGGGCGAAAGTCGAGCCGAGCTGCTGCTGCCGGAGCCGGTCGAGCCAGACGCCCGGCCGTTCCGCCTGCTCGAAGAGTTGCAAGCCGGCGCTCTCGGCCTGGACGCTTTGGAACTCGTCGCGCAGGTTGCGCAGATTGACGCGCGAGGCGGGAAGCGGCTGGGGAAGCTGCAGATTGAGCTGCTGGAGGGCGGCTGCCACCACCTGGAGGAGCTGCTCGATCGCGGCGCAGGCGCACGACTCGGCGGCGTCCTGGTGGCCCGCCTCCTCCACGAGACGCCGCAGGGTGTCGATTTGATAGCGCGCGCCCGCCAGCTTGTGGTCGATGAACGGCTGGTCGGAGATGTGCTCCGGCGCTGTCTGGCTCATTGCTCCGCACCTCCCGGCCCGCGACGATCGGGCAGCCCGATGCCATCGAGTCCGATAACGTCGCGGGAATCCGTCGCAATTCGCGTGCAGCAGCGACGGCCCCAGCCATGTACGGGTCCCCAATGGTGCTCCCGCCTCGCGCGCCACAGCCGCGCAAACACCCTCATCATCATCGGCTACGGTTGCTGCCCGTGGGGAGCGAAAAGAGAGCCTTCGCCGCGGCTCGGGATGACAAGGAGAACAGCGCTCCCTCCCTGTCATCCCGAGGCCGCGGCTGAAGAATCTCTCCAATGTCTCTCGAAGACTGGGCGTGTCCAATCCGCCGCGCTACGTCGCCTCGCGCCACATCTCGTTGAAGTTGTACGAGTTGATGTAGATGCCGTTGGGCACGAACCCCTTGATGTCGCTGCGCAGGTTCATGGCCCGGATGATCTGGGCGTAGAAGATCGCCGCCGGGTCGTCCCACATCAAGATCTTGACGACCTTGCCGGTGCCCTGCTTGATGTCGTCCAGCGTCTTGGCGTTCTTCAATTGATCCATGGCCGCGTCGAAGTCCTTGTTCTCGTAGAAGCTGGAGTTCGATCCCTTGCTGCCGACCGAGTCCGAGTGGAAGTTCGGGTAGAGCTGGTTCCAGGAGTCGTTGTAGTCCGGCCACCAGCCGCTGGAGGTGAAGTGCGGGCGCTGCTCCGGCGGCGAGTCGCCGTAGTTCAGGCTGATCAGGGCCGAGCGATCGACCTGCTGCAGCGTGAGCTTGACCCCGATCTGTTGCAAGTTGGCCTGGAAGAGCTGCGCCAGCGAGGCGTCCGAGGCGTCGCCGGAGGCATACATGTAGGTGAACTCATCACTCGACTTGACACCGGCCTGCTGCAGGATCTGCTTCGCCTTGTCGAGATCCGTCTTGTAAACGGGAATGCTCGAATCGAAGCCGATCACCGTGTCGGCGATCGGACCCTGCTCTTTGGCGAATCCTTTGAGTACCTGCGAGATCACTTCATCGTAGGGAAACGCGTAGCAGAACCCCTGGCGCATCTCCTTGGAGAGTTTGGCGTAGTTCATGCGCACCCAGTCGCACTCCGTCGTGTCGTACTTGACGATCTGGAGGGCTGGATTCTTCGCCATCTCCTGGTAGTAGTCAGGCGGAAGTTCTGCCACACCGTCGACCTCGCCCGATTCGATCAACTGCCGCCGGGTGGCGTCCTCGGTCACGACCCGGACGGTCACCCGGTCGAAGAACGGGGGCTTGCCGTGGAAGTCGGCGAAGCGGTCCAGCACGAACTTCTCCTGCGGTGAGGCCTCCGTCACCTTCCAGGGGCCCGTCCCCACCATGTTCTGGCTGAACCACTGGTGTGCGTACGGGTCGTCGTTCGTCTTGTGCGCGTTCATCGCCGTCGGCGAAACGATGAGCGGGCCGTACTCGGAGGCCATGGCCGAGAGGAAGAGCGGCTGCGGCTGCGTCATGGTGAACTTGAGCGTGGTCGGATCGACCACGGTCATCTGCTTGTCGGGGTCCTGCACGAAGCGGCTGATGACGTTGACCGGACCGCGCCCCATTTTGAGGAAGCGGGTGAAAGAGTCCTTGACCGCCTGCGCGTCGCAGGCCGAGCCGTCGTGGAACTTGATTCCCGGATCGAACGTGAAGGTGTACTCCGTTTGCTCGTCGTTCTGGTCCCACGACTTGGCCAGCATCGGCACGAACTCCGACGTGCTCGAGCCCTTGAAGCGGATGAGCATCTCGTAGGTGCCGAAGAAGAGTGAGCTGGCCGCGTTGTCGTAGGCCGATTGGGGGTCCACGTCCGGCACGCCACCAGTGAGGACCATCACGAATTGCTTATTGCTCGACTGCTTGCCGGATCCGGCGCTGGGGCTGGCTCCGGCGGCGGCGCTACCGCTCGCGGTGGGCTGCGTGCCCCCTTCGTCCGTCCCCGACGTTGCCGTTCCCGGGCTGGAGCTGCCACAGGCTTCGAGCAGGCTCAGAAGCAAGGGCGTCGAGAGCCCCAGCGCCAGCCCGCGCTTCAGCACCGCGCGGCGCGAGAAGCGCCCGGATGCCGCACCGAGTAAGAGATCGACATACGCGCCGGTCTTTTCGTCTGCCATGAGCCTTTGCCTCCCCACTCACACGGGCTCGATTTGCGATCGAACCGAACAGCACTGACCGTTCGCTCGGATGGCCGGCGGTGTGCGCCCAACCCGGCCATCACCCGCCTACATAGACACCTCCCTCAGCGGCCGAACGCCGCGCGGTCGCCGTCGCCATCGCGTCGCTACCTCCCACGGGTGCGCGGATCGAGGTAGTCACGCAGGCCGTCGCCGAGGAGATTGAAGGCGACCACCGTGAAGGTCAGCGCCAGCCCGGGGAAGGTGATGTACCACCAGGCGTCGCGGAAGTAGGCGCGCGCGCCGGCGATCATCGAGCCCCACTCGGGCGAGGGCGGCTGCGCGCCGAGGCCGAGGAAGGAGAGGCCCGCCGTGGCCAGCACGGCGTAACCCACGTCGATGGTCATCTGGATGATCACCGGTGCGATCGAGTTGGGCAGGATGTGGCGCAGCAGGATGCGACGCGAGCGCGCACCGACCGAGCGCGCGGCCTCGACGAAGTCGCGCTCCTTGATCGCGATCACCTGGCTGCGCACCAGGCGGGCGTACCAGGGCCAGTAGACGACGGTCAACGCGATCACCACGTTGGTGATGTCGCGTCCGAGCGTCGCGGCGATCGCCATCGCCAGGATCAACGCCGGGAACGCCAGGAAGACGTCGGT
>DASSHC010000156.1:0-2311 GCA_035693105.1 Thermomicrobiaceae bacterium
CTGCTGGTGTTGTTCGGCAGCTCGACCATGGCGCTGGAGGGTTCGCCGGAGACCACGGCCGGGTAGGGCTGGTCGTAGTCCTTGTCGCTGGAGTCGAAGATGTAGCCGAGGTCGCGCAGCACGGCCAGGGTGATACTGCTCTTCTTGCCGCCGGGGCTGCGCCAGCCGAGCGGCGCGCTGCCGGTGACGTTCAGCAGGATGTCGTGGCTCTTGCGCAGCAGCCGCTCCTCCTCATCCTCCGGCACGTCGAAGCTCTCGTGGACGTAGCCGTGCGCGGCCACCTCGTGGCCGGCGGCGATGATGCTCCGCACGGTGTCGGGGTGCTGCTCGGCGTCGTAGCCCGGCACGAAGAAGGTGGCCGGGATCTGGTGGCGGGCGAAGATCTCCAGCATGCGCGGCACGCCGCGCCGCGCTGAGTAGCCGCCGGCCGCGTTGATCCCGGCCGGGGCCAACTGCTTGCCGATCTCGTTGCCGGTGCCGTCGAAGTCGCAGGTGAAGAGCGCGACGCAGCGCGCCCCCTCTGGCCACTGGTTGCCCATGGCGGGTCGCCGCTCCTTCCGCTGGTCGCTGCTGGGCCGCTCCGGTCGGCGGCGCCGGGCCGAGCCGGCCATGTGCGCGGACGCGGGTGCTCGGGTGCGCCCATTGTACGCGCTCCCGCCGCGCTGTCGAGATGGTGCGGCCAGTCGCGGCGAGCCCCCGCGTTACTCCGATCCAACCCGCTCCATGAGGAATCCCCGCACGGCGGCGACGACCGCGTCCTGGTCACCGAGCCAGGGGAGGTGATCGTCGCCGGGCAGCTCGATCAGCGCGGCGCCGGGGATGTGCGCCGCCAGATAGTGCGCGTTCTCGAGCGGGATATCGCGATCGCCGGCGCGATGCAGAACCAGCGTGGGAGCGTCGATCGCCGGCAAGACCGCGCGCAGATCGATCAGCCGGTTCATGCGCCGGAGTGCGATGACGGCGCCCGGGCTGGCCGAGGCGCGCGAGTAGCGCTTCATCCAGTCGGCAAAACCTTCATCACCGATCATGCTGGGCGCGAACTTGGCGATCATGGCGCCGGCATCACGCCCCCACGTCTCAAGGACCGCTTGCTCCTCGCGCAGCACCTCCTCGTCGCCCAACATCCCTCGCGCGGTTTGAACCAGGGCGCCATAGAGCACCAGCGCGACCGTCCGGTTCGGGTGGCTGGCGGCGAACTGGACGGCCATCGAGCCGCCTTCCGAGATCCCCATCAGCGCCGCTCGCTCCGCCCCGGCGGCATCCATGACCGCGCGCAGGTCGTCGATGCGTTGCTCCAGGCTGGGCACGCCCGCCGCGCGATCCGACAGACCGGTGCCGCGCTTGTCGAAGGTGATCACCCGAGCAAAGGACGCGAGGCCCTCGTAGAACCGGGTCATGGCCGGATCATCCCAGATCCAGTCGAGATTCGAGACGAAGCCCGGCGTGACGACCAGATCGAACGACCCGGCGCCGAAGACCTGATAGGCGATGCTGAGCTCGCCGCTCTGGGTGTAGCGCGTCTGCGGCGGATTGGCGGCCAACCCCTGGCGCGGCGGCGCCAGCGCCTCGACCAGCGCGGCCAGCGCCGGGGCGGGGTCGGGGCCGCTGGCGTCGATGTAGTTGATCGAGATGTAGCGGTGCGGGATGACGCAGGGCCGCACGAGCACCAGCAGCAGCCGCTTGTCGTTCTGCAGCGCCCAGTCCCACTCGTTCTTGACGTTGCGGCTGGCGACCGAGTCCGGGCTGAGCAGGCCCAGCACCACGTCGCAGGCGGCCAGCGCCGCGTCGATGGCGTCCGGCCAGTAGGCGCCGGCCGGGATGTCGTACTCGTCCATCCAGGTCGCGATACCGTGCGTCGTCAGCCGCTCGCGGGCCGCGTGCGCGAAGCCGGCGTCGGCGCGCTGGTAGGAGATGAAGACTCGCGGCTGGCTCGTCATCGGTCGTCCACCCCCTCGCGTTTGGAATGCCGGTGGCAGGGAGCATACCAGACGCCGGGCGCTGAGCGAGCGAACAGGTGCGTGCGGCGCTTGCCACCGCGGCCGCTCCCTGCTAGGATGTGACGTGCCCATCCGCTGGAGATGGGATTGGTTGTGTGTTGGGAGATGGCGTCGAGCCATGTGGCGCAGCGCGGACGGGCGCGTCCAATGGGGACAGTTGAGGCAGAAGGGCTCTTTCGCGGGCCGTCATTTGCCGTACTGTGCCCATTTTTCGGTGGGTCCGCGGTGTGACGGTGAGCGAGGGCGACGGCCAGCATGAGGCGGAGCTGATCTCCCAGGTACGAGACCACACAGCAGGACAGGAAGCATCGAAA
>DASSHC010000157.1:0-5881 GCA_035693105.1 Thermomicrobiaceae bacterium
AGCATAGTCGAGGGATCCGTGCCTCAGGCGGCACCCAACGTCCTCGACGCGCGGTCCCTTTCCCCTCGCACTTCTCGCTCGCGCGGAGCCGCAGGGGATCCGGGTTCCCCCAAACGCGACGAGCCGCCGGGTTGCCCCGGCGGCTCGTTCGATCTCGTCGTTCAGCGCGTCAGGAGACCGAGGCCAATTCCTCGGCCGGCTCCAGCGTCAACAGATCCTCGCGGACGTCGACCTTGATCGTCGATCCTGCCTTGAAGCGGCTCTGCAAGAGCCCCTCGGCCAGCGGGTCCTCGATCAAGTTCTGGATGATGCGGCGCAGCGGCCGGGCGCCGAAGGTGCGGTCGTAGCCGCGCTCGCCCAGCAGATCCATCGCCGCCTCGGTGACCTCCAGCGAGATCTCCTTCTCTTCGAGCTGCGTGCGCACGCGCTTCAGCTCCAGCTCGACGATCTCGCGGATCTCCTCCCGCGTCAGCGGCTGGAAGACGATCACGCCGTCGATACGGTTGAGGAACTCGGGCCGGAACGTCTGCTTGAGCTGCCCCAGCACCTTGTCCTTCATGATCTGGTAGTCCTGCTTGGCCTTTTTCTCGGCATTCTCCGCCATGGCGAACCCGAGCGCGCCCTCGCGCTGGATCAGCTCGGCGCCGATGTTCGAGGTCATGATCAGGATCGTGTTGCGGAAGTCGACCCGGCGGCCCTTGGCGTCGCTGAGGTGCCCATCCTCGAGGATCTGGAGGAGGATGTTGAAGACCTCTGGATGGGCCTTCTCGATCTCGTCGAGCAGGATCACCGAGTAGCTCTTGCGGCGCACCGCCTCGGTGAGCTGGCCGCCCTCCTCGTAGCCGACGTAGCCGGGCGGGGCGCCGACCAGCCGCGACACGTTGTGCCGCTCCATGAACTCGCTCATGTCGATCTTGATCAGCGCGTCCTCGCTGCCGAACATGAACTCGGCCAGCGCCCGGGCCAGCAGCGTCTTACCGACGCCGGTTGGACCGAGGAAGATGAAGCTGCCGATCGGCCGGCGCGGATCCTTCAGCCCGGCGCGCGCCCGGCGGACGGCCTTGGCCATCATCTGGATCGGCTCGTCCTGCCCGATGATCCGCTCGTGCAGCGCCTCCTCCATATGGAGCAGCCGCTCGCTCTCCTCGGTCGCCAAGCGCATCAGCGGGATGCCGGTCCACATCGAGACGACCTGCCGGATGTCGTCCTCGTTGACCTCCGGCTCCTGCAGATCCTGCTCCTCGCGCCAGTGCATCTCGAGGTCGGAGATCCGACCTTGAAGCTGCTTCTCGCGCTCGCGCAGGCCGGCGGCCAGCTCGAACTCCTGGCCGCTGACCGCGGCATCCAGCTCGTGGCGCAGCGACTCCAGCCCGCGCTTGGCCTCCTTGAGGCTGGGCGGCGAGGCCGAGCGATACATGCGCACGCGCGAAGCCGCCTCGTCGACCACGTCGATCGCCTTGTCCGGCAAGAAGCGGTCGGTGACGTAGCGCGAGGCGAGCTGCGCCGCCGAGATCAGCGCGTCGTCGGTGATCTTGAGCTTGTGGTGTTCCTCGTAGCGCTCGCGGATCCCCTTGAGGATCTCGACCGTCTGCTCGACGCTCGGCTCCTCGACCGAGACCGGCTGGAAGCGCCGCTCTAGCGCGGCGTCGCGCTCGATGTACTTGCGGTACTCGTCCATCGTGGTCGCGCCGATGGTCTGCACTTCGCCGCGCGAGAGCGCCGGCTTGAGGATGTTGGCGGCGTCGACCGCGCCCTCAGCCGCGCCGGCTCCCACCAGCGTGTGCAGCTCGTCGATGAAGAGGATCGCGCCGGTCTCCTTGACCTCGCCCACGATCTTCTTTAGCCGCTCCTCGAACTCACCACGGTACTTGGTGCCGGCCACCAGCGCTCCGATGTCGAGCGCCACCAGCCGCTTGTTCTGCAGCGGCTCGGGCACGTCGCCCGAGATGATCCGCTGCGCTAGCCCCTCGACGATGGCCGTCTTGCCAACGCCGGGCTCGCCGATCAGCGCCGGGTTGTTCTTGGTGCGGCGCGAGAGAATCTGCATCACCCGCTCGATCTCCGACTGCCGGCCGATCACCGGATCGAGTTTGCTCGACCGGGCGGCCTCGGTCAGATCGAAGCCGAGCGCATCCATGTATGGTGTCTTCGTCTGCTGTGCCTTTTGCTGGTAGCCGCTGCTCTGGCTGACCACTTGCAGGACCTGCTGGCGAACCTTTTCCAGGTTGACACCCAGGCTCTCCAGCACGCCCGCCGCGATACCCTCGCCCTCACGAACGAGGCCGAGCAAGAGGTGCTCGGTGCCGATGTAGTGGTGATTGAGGCGGCGTGCCTCGTCCACCGCCAGCTCGATGACCTTCTTGGCGCGCGGGGTCAGCCCGATCTCGCCCACGATCATCGAGTCGCCCCGGCCAATGATGAACTCGACCGCGCTGCGCACCTTCGGCAATTGCACGCCCATGTTGGCGAGCACGCGGGCGGCCACGCCGTCGCCCTCCCTGACGAGGCCGAGGAGCAGGTGCTCGGTGCCGATGTAGTTGTGGTTGAAGCGGTGCGCCTCTTCCTGCGCCAGCGTCAGCACCTTGCGCGCCCGCTCGGTGAACTTCTCGAATTTGTCTGCCATTGCTCTCTCCTCGAGGCCTCAGTAGTGGCGCGGCTGCCTACCGTCCCCACCTTAGCACCGATCCCAGAAATGGCTAGCCCCCGCACACCGTGTGGTAGGGGGCTTCGCCATCTACCGGCGCGCGTCAACGACGTGCCGGTTGGTTTCTCATGTGCAGGGGTCTGGTGGGGACTCCCGGCTAACCTTCGGAGTCTTCCTCACCATCGTCGGCCCGTGGAGCTTCAGCCGCAGTGGCGTGCTCTGCTGTATCGGATGCCGGTGCATCCTCGGGCTCGTAATCAGCTTCGGATTCGTCCGGTTCGATCTCTTGCGCCAGCAGTTCCTGCTTCAGCGCGACCGCATCGTCACCCAACGCCGCCCCGACTTCCTCGTCGGTGGCCTCCAGGGCCCGGCGGAGGCTGAGCCCCATGCGCCGGCGCGCGGGATCAATACGGATGATACGCAAGATCAGGTCCTGCCCCTCGTGGACGACCTGCTTCGGGTGCTCGATCCGCTGCTCCGACAACTCGGAGACGTGAATCAGACCCTCGATGCCGTCCTCGATGCGCGCGAATGCCCCAAAGTTCGCCAGCTGCGTGACGGTGCCGATGACCAGTTGGCCGACCTCGTATTTGGCCGCCACCCGGCTCCACGGCTCCGGCTGCGTGCGCTTGATGCTCAGGGCAATCTTCTTTTCCTCGGCATTGATCCCGAGGACATAGACGTCAACTTCCTCGCCGACGTGCAGCACCTCGCTCGGATGCTTGACGCGGCTCCAGGAGAGCTCCGAGAGATGGACGAGGCCGTCCGCTCCACCGATGTCGACGAAGGCGCCGAAGTCGGTGATGCTGGTGACGCGCCCACGCCGCGTCTCGCCGGCGTGCAGCTCCTCGATCAGGCGCTCCTTCATCACGTCGCGCCGCTCCTGCAGCGCCTGGCGCTCCGAGAGGATCAAGCGGTTGCGGTGGCGGTTGATCTCGATGATCTTGAGCGAGAGCTTGCTGCCGATCAGGCGAGCCATGTCGGCCTGCTTGCTGCCCTCATCGCCGCCGCGGATCTCGGTGACCTGCGAGGCCGGCACGAAGCCGCGTACGCCGTCGAGGTTCACCAGCAGACCACCCTTGTTGTAGTTGGTGACCTCGGCCTCGATGACCTCACCGGCGTCGTAGACATCCTGCAGTCGCCGCCAGCTCTTCTCCGCCAGCGCCCGGTCGATCGAGAGGACCGCCTGGCCCTCCTGATTCTCCGGCTGCACCACGAACACGAGCACCTGGTCGCCGACCGCCAGCCGCCTGCGCTCCTCCTCGTTCAACGACGAGAACTCGCGCGCCGGGATGACGCCCTCCGACTTGGAGCCGATGTCGACCAGCAGCTCGTCCCGGTCGACGTGCATCAGTTGGCCCTCCAGCACGTCCCCGTAGCTCAGCACCCGGTAGTCATGCAGGGGGTCGTTGAGAAACTCTTCCATGAGCGAGACGGGCAGCGCGGCGGCGCCGTCTTCGGGGCTCATGGTCTGTTGCGTACGATCCATACACCTTCCTTGATGGTAGATTCACCCAAGTCTTCTGCGGCAAGGTGCGACCCGCTGCCTGCATCCGTGCTGGGCGTTAGCCGAATTATAGCCGCTGCCCGCAAGCCCCGGCAACCCGGGATGCGGCGCACGCCGGCGATTTTCCCTCTTGGAATCAGTGATTTCACCCAAACCTGCCTCTTCGGGCAGGTGTCCCGGCGCGGGACCGCTGCTCGTGGCCGGCGTCCTCGCTGGCCACCAAGCTCCCCCTCAATACGGCAACTCCACGATCTCGGCGTCGATCGCCTCACCGATGCGTAGGATGCCGAGCGTGTGGTGGGGCTGCCAGCGGCGCTGCAGCGCCGAGCCGGGATTGACGAGAAGCAGGCCGTCGACCCGCTGGCAGAGCGGCCGGTGGCTGTGGCCGAAGATGCCGAGCTCGACCCGGCCCGCGAATGCCTGTTCGGCCGCCTGGCGCGCGGTCAGCCGCCCGAAACCGTCGCCGTGGATCATGCCGGCCGAGAAGCGGCCGAACTGGAAGCGCAGCTCGCGCGGCAGCAGGTTGTGCAGCGCCGCGGAGTCGTTGTTGCCGACTACCGCCCGCAGCGGCGGCCCGATCTCGGCGAAGAGCTGCAGGGCCGCCGCACTGCAGATGTCGCCCGCGTGCAGGATCAGATCGACGCGGCGCAGCTCGCGCACCAGCGCCTCGGGCAGCGGGCGCGGCTTGATGCCCAGATGCGTGTCCGCCACCAGGCCGATCTTGAGCGGGGTCGCGAAGCGCTCGAGCTCGGTGGGCGCGAGCACTAGCGCTTGCGCAAGGCGGTGGAGAGCGTGCTGCTCAGGATGCCCGCCACGATGCCACCCACCAGCGCGCCCAGGTAGGTGATCTCGATGCCCCCGGCCAACTGGCCGCCGAGGTAGAAGACCGCGCCGGAGACGATCAGCGAGAAGAGCCCCAACGTCAGGCAGCTCAGCGGCCAGGTGATGAAGCGCAGGATCGGCGCGAGGATCAAGTCGAGCAGCGTCAGCACCGCCGCGAAGACGATGACCGTCTCCCAGGTGTGGTTATAGCTCACCTGGCGCGGCATGAAGCGCGCCAGCAGCCAGAGCGTCAACCCGTTGGCCACCAGCCAGGCCAGGATTCTAACCATCGGCGCCTCCAGGCTCCGGCGAAGCATCCCGCCGCTCAGCCGCCGGCATCGTCGCGAGCGCCAGGATCAGCCCACAGGTCATCCAGAAGAGCGCGGCCATGTGCGGGAACAAGATATTGAAGTAGTAGTGGTCAAAGACGCCGACCATCAGCGCCGACGCCAGCGCCGCCAGCAGCCCGAGCAGCAGGTCACTGTACGCTCCCTCCGGCGCCAGGCGCCAGGCGCGCCAGCCGGCCAGCACTACGGCGCCGACCGCGAAGAGGAAGACGGCGACGCCGAGCAGCCCGGCGCGCTCGGCGATCGAAAGATAGATGCTGGAGACGCCGGTCTGCTGGTCGATCGAGGGCGCCGCGCCGAAACCGACGCCGAAGAGCGGGTTGGTGCGGATGATCGCCAGCGCGTTGTGGTACTCCTGCAGCCGCAGCTTGGTGGCCGGGTCCTGCAGCGTCAGCCCCAGCCAGAAGCGGTGGACGAAGCCGTTGCCGATGCCGACGGCCAGCACCACCAGCGCCAGCGCGGCGCCCGGGGCGAAGAGCCAGCGGTAGCGCAACAGCGCCACCAGACCGAAGCCAACTGTCGCGCCGACCCAGGCGGCGCGCGAGTAGGTCAGCAGCACCG
>DASSHC010000158.1:0-8082 GCA_035693105.1 Thermomicrobiaceae bacterium
CGACGCGCTGCACAAGCGCGTGCGCCGCCAGCACCTCCAGGCCTACCGCACCGGCGACCACTGGTTCGTAGTGTTGGAGAACCTCCCCAAGGCTCCCGAGGATGAGTCGCCGCTGCTGGCGCGCGCCGAGGAGCCGCCCGCGCCGGCCAACGAGCAGCCGTCCGGGTCGTCCAATGGCTACCACCGCGACGATACCGGCGCGCCCGGCGCGTCCCCCGCCACCGAGGAGCCGCAGCCGGCATCACCGGCGGCCGAGACGGCGGTTCTCGAGCCGACCGCGTCGGCGGAGGCGGAAGCACCGCCCGCGGCAGAGTCCGTGACCGCAGCGCAGCCCGAAGAGACGGCAGCCCAGGGGACCGCCTTCGAGGAGCCGCCAGCGGCTCAAGAACAGCCCGCCAGCGAAGCACCGGTAGCGGAGGCCGCCGTGCCCGAGGAGCAGGCCGCTGCCGAGGGACAACTCGCGCCCGAAGAGCGGCTCGCGACCCAGGAACGGCCGGCCGAGGAAGAGCAGGCCGGGGTCGCCGAACAATCTGTGGCCGAGGACGAAGCGGTCGCGGTGGCGACTGAGCAGACCGCGGCCGGCGAGGAGCAGGATCAGGAGCAGGAGTTGGTGGCGGTCGGGGTTGTGGCCGTGGCACACGAGCAGTTCGCCGCGGCCGGCGAGGCGCCGGCCGGGGGCGCGGCTGCTGGCGAAGCGCCTTCCAGGAGCGCCGCGGCCGAGGCCCCGGCGCGCGAGGCGGCCGGTGAGACCGAGGCCACGGAAGAGCCAGCCGCCGGGCCGGAGCCCGCGCCAGAAGCTGAAGCCGCCACACCGGTCTCCAGTCACCAGCTCTTCGACGCGCTCTCCGCGGGGGGGCCGGCGGAGGCGGAAGTGCTGCAGCAGCTCCGCGCCGAGATCGCCTTTCTGCGCCAGCAGATGCGTGAGAAGGATCGCCAGATCGCGGCCTGGATCACCGAGAGCCGGCGCAAGGATCTCAGCGTGACGCGCCTGGAGAACCGGCTGCGCGTCGTGCCGGGGGAGAGGGGCCGCGCACGCACCGAAACCGAGCTGTCGAACGCCTCGACCTCCGACCTACTGGCGGCCCGCGAGCAACTAATGGCGCCGCTGGCCGAGCGTCTCTACCAGCTCGAGGATCGGCTCGGCCGGCTGGAAGCGCGCCGGACCGCGCGGCAGCCCACTCCCTGGTATCGCCGCCTGATCGGCTCCGGCAGCGACCCGCAAAACGTCACTTGAGCAGGAGCCAGTGACTGAGGATCTCCCAGCTATGGGCGACGACCGAGGTCATGCCAAAGATGAAGAAGATGAAGCTGCCAGCCACGATGACCAGCGCCGCGACGGCGAGACAGCTGCAGCAGAACTGCAGGCAGCCCTCGCGGGCGCGCTCCCCCCGCCCCGGGATCGTGACCGGCTCATTCCACTCGCCGCGCACCGCCACCCGCTACGCCACTCCCAACGCGGCGGTGGGGCCGGACAGAACCTGAGCCACGTTCCAGTCGCGCAGATCGCCGTCGAGCGTCACCCGGCGTTCCAGGGCCAGCCGCACCAGCTCCTGTGGGTCGAACCCCGCTTCGGCCCTGGTCGCCTGGGCGGGGGTGGCGTGGGTGGCCGGATGACGCGGCACGAAGACGGTGCAGCAATCGTCGTCGGGGGTGCGTGAGATCGCCTCGGTGCCGAGCGCGCGCGCCTGCGCCAGGATCTCCTCCTTATCCAGCCCGATCAGCGGGCGCAGGACGGTGAGATCGACCGCCGCCTCGATCGCCTGGATGTTCGGCAGCGTCTGGGAGGCGACCTGTCCCAGGCTCTCGCCGGTGATCACCGCGCCGGCGCGCTCCTCGCACGCGATCGCCTCGGCCACCCGCAGCATCAGCCGCCGGTAGAGCACCACCCGCAGCTCGGGCGGCGCCGTCAGCGCGATGACGCGCTGCAGCTCGCCGATCGGCACGAAGATCAGCTTGAGGCCGGGCTGATGCTGGCCGAGGTGCTGGGCCAGCTCGATGACCTTCTCGATCGAGGTCGAGCGCACGAAGGGGTAGGCGTGGCAGTGGACCAGGGTCAGTTCGCAGCCGCGCTTGAGCATTCGGTAGGCCGCGACCGGCGAGTCGTAGCCGCCGGAGATCAGGGCGACGACGCGCCCGCTGGCGCCCACCGGCAACCCGCCCGGGCCGCGCAGCACCGCCGAGTTGACGTAGGCGTCCTCGTGCAACAGCTCGATCTGGTAGCTGCGGTCGGGGTCGCGCAGGCGCACCGGCGCGCCGGTCAGATCCTGGATGAAGCCGCCGATCTCGCGTTCAATCTCCGGCGAGGTCAGCGGGTACGACTTGTCCGAGCGCTTGACCCGCACGCGGAAGCTCCCCGCCGGCGGCCCCTCAACGCCGATCAGCGCGGCGAGGCCCTGCTCGATCGCCGCCAGCTCGCGGCCCGTCTGCAGCGTCACTGAGAAGTTCTCGATGCCGAAGACCTGGGCGACCCGCTCGCGCACGGTTGGCCAATCGGCCAGGTCGTGCAGCTCGATCAGGATGCGCCCGCTGCGGATCTTGAGGGCGCGATAGCGCGCCCCGCGCAGCGCGTGCGCCAGGTTGCCGGTCAGCACGCGCATGAAGTGGCGCCGGTTGCGCCCCTTGAGGGCCACCTCATGGACGCGGGCGATCACGACTGGCCGGATGGGGCTCGGCTGACCCACCGGGGAATCCTCTCCGGGCGCTGTGCGCTGTGCGCTGAGCGCTGAGCGCTACGGCGGCTGGTAGTGGCACACGACCGCGCCCAACACCGCGGCGCGGCTCAGTGCCTAGTCTACCATCGGCTGCGGGGAGGTCGATCACCCGACGCCCGAGGTGGGGAGGTGGCTGAAGTTGAGGGTTGACTGCCGCGTGGGGACGGATCCTTCGACTTCGCTCAGAATGACAGGGTGAGGGAGGGGCTGCCGACTACGACATGTCGTCGTCATTCGCCCCATGTTTACCCTGTCATCCCGAGCGTAGTCGAGGGATCCGTCGTGGAGCGGCACCGCGTGATGTCGCTGGGCGACGCCGTTCGCCCACGCCGAATCCCTGCCCCGGAGGGAAAAGGGTGTCAGTGCGTGCGGGCGTCGCGCTAGCCCTCGGCGGTCTCGGCGCCGACGGCCTCGGCGACCAGCCGGTCCAGCTCCTGGTCGCCCGGGAAGCGATCGGTCTCCATTTTCGAGAAGATGCGCTTGCCGTCGACGGTCACCTCAAAGAGGCCCCCACTCGACGGCTTGAGCGTGACACTGGCGAAGTAGTCCTGATAGGGCTTGAGGATGGCGGCCATCGCACCGATGGCCTTCTCGACGTAGCCTCACGAGGTGCAGTATTCGAGGACAAGCGTATGGTCCATGAAGCCTCCTGTCTCACATCAGGTCCGGCGCTCCCCGTTTGGTCGCACCTGTTGTGCCAGAACAGCCGCCGCGGCACTCTTGTTCCCGCCCCCAGCGTTTTCGGTATGCTTGGCTGCCTTGCCTGGGGATCGAGCCGGTGAACGCGCGAGGAGCGGTATGCTGCGGGTGATGAAGTTCGGTGGCACGTCGGTGGGGAGCGCGGCGGCCATCGCGCAAACGGTGGCTATCCTGGCCGCGGCCGAAGGCCCGGTGGTCGGCGTGGTCTCGGCCCTGAGCGGCGTGACCAACGAGCTGCTGGCGGCCGCGGAAGCGGCAGCGTCCGGCGATGCGGCACGGGGCGCCGAGCTGCGCGAGGCGCTGCTGGGACGCCACCTGCCGGCGCTGGCCGAACTCGTGCAGGATCCGGCGCGTCGCCTGGCCGCCGCCGAGGCGATCGCGGCCCATGTCGAGCGCTGCGGGCGGCTGGTCGACTCGGTCGCCGTGCTGCGCGACCTCTCGGCGCGGGTGCAGGACTCGATCGTGGCCTTCGGTGAGCGCCTGAGCAGCCTGGTCGTAGCGGCGGCGCTGGAGGATCGCGGCACCCCGGCCGCGGCCATCGACGCCGAGCGGCTGATCCTGACCGACGGCGTCTTCGGCGGCGCCAGCCCGCTGCCCTGCGAGACGCGCCAGCGCACACAGGCAACCCTGTCGCCGCTCTTGGAGCGCGGCGTGCTGCCGGTCGTCACCGGCTTCTTCGGCGCCGATGCCTCCGGGGCGACGACCACGCTGGGGCGCGGCGGCTCCGACTACGCGGCCACGATCCTCGGCGCGGCGCTGGAGGCCGGCGAGGTCTGTATCTGGACCGACGTCGACGGCGTGATGACCGCCGACCCGCGGCTGGTGCCCGAGGCGCGCACGCTCCCGGCCATCTCCGTCAACGAGGCGACCGAGTTGGCCTACTTCGGCGCCAAGGTGATCCACCCGCGCACCATGCAGCCGGCGGCCGAGGCCGGCATCCCGGTCTGGATCAAGAACACCTTCAACCCCGGCTGCCCCGGCACGCGCATCGGGCCGGAGTCGAGCGAGCTGGGCTCGGTCAAGGCGATCACCGCCATCCCGCACGTGAGCGTGGTGACGGTCGAGGGGAGCGGCTTCCTGGGCGTGGCCAGCGTCACCGGGCGCATCTTCTCGGCGGTCGGGCGGGCCGAGATCAACGTCTACATGATCTCGCAGGCCTCGTCGCAGCACTCGCTCAGCTTCGTGGTGCCCGGCGCGGACGGGCCGGAGGCGGTGCGCCTGCTCGAAGTGGAGTTCGAGTTCGACCTGCTGCGCGGGCGGCTGCTGCGCGTCTGGGAGGATCCCGGCATGGCGGCGGTGGCGGTGGTCGGCGCCGGGATGCGCGGCACGCCGGGCGTGGCCGGGCGGGTTTTTCAGACGCTGGGCCGCGAGGGGATCAACATCGTCACCATCGCGCAGGGCTCCTCGGAGCTGAATATCTCCTGCGTGATCGCGGCGGCCGAGGTGGCGCGGGCCGTGCCGGCGCTGCACGCGGCCTTCGGGCTGGGGTTGGGCGCGCCCTAGCTCTCCGGCGGGCCGGAGTCGCGCGTGCGGCGCACGGCGGTGGTATCCACTCGCCGCACGGCGCCCCCCGAGCGGCCACGGTAGGCTGGCGGGCGGAAGGTGCGCGCCTCGGTCTGGGTGTGAGCACGGCCGCGGGAGGGGCGCACCGTGGCGGCCCAGTCGCGCGACGGCGCCGGCAGCACGTCGGTCGGCTGGGTGTCCTCCGGCTCGGGCGCGGCGGGCGGCGGCGCCGCTGAGCGGCGGCCGAGCGAGCGCAGCGCCGAGACGCAGAGGATGACGATCAGAATCGGTAGGATGATGAAGGCCGCGATAAAGCCGAGATCACCCAGGTGCATCGGCGGTCCCTTCGCATGCGAGGCCGGGCTCCCCGGCCGGTCGACGAGGTGCTGCGTGCTAAGGATACTCGTTGTGCCCAGCCGCTGCCCGGACTACCGCGCCGAGGGACGCCGCCCGTGGTGATCGTCTGGATCGTCGCGGTGCTGCTGGCCGCGCTGCTCCTGTCGCTCGGCGTGGAACGGCTGCTGCGGGCGCTCGGCGTCGAACGCCAGGCGCCGGACGAGGCGACCGGCGGCCTGCGCGACGTGCTGGAGAAGATCGCCCGCCACGCCGAAGAGCATCGCCGGCGCGATTAGCGCTCCATACCACCAACTCGCCGGTCCAACCTGTCCGAAGGTGCAGGTGTGGCCGGTTCGGCCGGACGATGCCATCGTGCCGCGATCCATTTAGAGTGGGAATCGTGACGCCGAGCGCTGCGACGGAAGGAGCAAGATGGAGAAGGCGCAACTGATGACTGCCACAGCCGGACCGGCCCTGACCGGCGCACCGATGATCAGCGTGCAGGGGCTGGTCAAGCGCTACGGCGGCTTGACCGCCGTCGCCGGGGTCGATCTCGAGGTGCGTGAGCGCGAGATCTTCGGCATCCTCGGTCCCAACGGCGCCGGCAAGACGACCACCTTGGAGATGATCGAGGGTCTGCGCGAGCCGGACAGCGGCACCATCGTGGTGGACGGCATCGACGCGGTCAAGCACCCCTCGCAGGTCAAGCGCATCATCGGCATCCAACTGCAGACGACGGCCCTCTTCGATCACCTGACGGTGCGCGAGCTGGTCGGGCTCTTCGCGGATCTCTACGACGCCGACAGCTCGAAAAAGCGCATCGACGGGTTGATCGGGCTGGTGTCGCTGGACGAGAAGGCCGGAAGTTACGTCAACGAGCTGTCCGGCGGGCAGCAGCAGCGCCTCTCGATCGCGCTGGCGCTGGTCAACGACCCCCGGGTCGTCTTCCTCGACGAGCCGACCACCGGCCTCGATCCGCAGGCGCGGCGCAATCTCTGGGAGGCCATCGCCGGTATCCGGGAGAGCGGCAAGACGGTGGTGCTGACAACGCACTACATGGAGGAGGCCGAGGTTCTCTGCGACCGGGTGGCGGTGATGGATCACGGCGAGATCATCGCCTGCGACACGCCGCGCGACCTGATCGAGGGGCTGGCGCTCGGCTCGACCATCCTGGCGCGCGTCGCTCGCGGCAACGTCTCGCTCGACGAGCTGCGGCGGCTCCCGGCGGTGACGGAGGCTCGCCGCGAGGGCGATCAGCTCTCGCTGCGCACCGGCGACGTGGCCGCGACGGTCAGCGCGCTCCTCCTCTCGGCGCAGCGTGCGGGCTGGGAGCTGGAGGATCTGACGATGACGCGCGCCTCGCTGGAGGACGTCTTCCTGCACTACACGGGACGGAGCCTGCGGGAGTGAGGGCCTTTCGCGCGATGGTGGTGGCCAATCTCAAGATGACGGTGCGCAACCGCACGGCGCTCTTCTGGCTGCTGGCCTTCCCAATCATCTTTATCGTCCTCTTCGGCTACCTCTTCGGCAGCAGCAATCAGACGATCGATGTCGGCATCGCGGGGGCAGAGGTCTCGCCGGCCGCCAGTCAAGTGACCAAGCAACTGCGGCAGACCGACGGTTTCAAGGTGCACACCGGCAGCGCCGATGACGAGCTGGCCGCGCTGAAGAACGGCGATCGCAACGTCGTGATCGATTTCAAGCCGGGCACGAACGGGCAGCAGGTCACGGCCAATCTCTACTGGGATCAGTCGGACGCGCAGGTGGGCCAGATCAGCCTGATGGCGGTGCAGCAGTTCCTGAGCCAGGCCAACGCGCAGCTCTCGCAGACGCCGCAGGTCATCGGGGTGCAGGTGCAGGGCGTGACGGCCAAGGACACGCGCTACATCGACTTCCTGGTGCCGGGGATCCTGGCGATGTCGATCATGAGCAACGGCCTGCAGATGCTCTCCGGCGTCTTCGTCGCCTACCGCGAGCGCGGCATCCTGCGGCGCATCCGGGCCACTCCCTTCCCGCTGATCTCCTTCATCTCGGCGCGCATCGTGACCCAGGTACTGGTGGCCGTGGTACAGGCGTTCATCCTGCTGGGGATCGGCAAGCTGCTCTTCAACCTGCGAATCTCCGGCTCGCTCGGCTCGATCGTGGTGATGGTGGTGCTGGGCGCGCTGGCGTTCCTGGCGATGGGCTTCTTCGTGGCGGCGGTCTCGCGCAATACCGAGGTGGCCGACAGCCTGTCGAACGCGCTGGCCTTCCCGATGATGTTCCTGGGCGGCGTCTTCTTCCCGGTCGACAGCGCGCCGGCCTGGCTGCAGCCGATCACCAAGATCATCCCGCTCACCTACCTGGCGAACGGGCTGCGCGACATCATGGTCAACGGCGCTGGCCTGGCGCACGTCTGGCTGCCGATCCTGGTGATGCTGGCGACCGGCATCATCAGCCTGCTGCTCTCCGTGCGCTTCTTCCGCTGGGAGGCGCGGGCGGTGTAGCGACCAACGGGCCCCCATCCCCTCACCGTTTCCCTACGACTGGGCGAAGGGGTGTGAGGGCACATTGGTGGATATAGTCCCCGTGTACCGCCTGCCAACTTGGTACTGCGCGATACCTACCACGTAAGGCGCGCCTCAGGTACAGCCACCCATCCCAACATAGCCAAAGGGCGCGCACCTGCATTGACAGAAACCCATTTCCCCATCGTCGGGAGCTGTCACGGCTATCGCCGAGTTGGCCCCTCGGTACCGGACCTTCATCTTACTCCGCCATGTAATCCCCGCTATGATGTGGTTGCGCGACAATGAGGACTCTTCGGGATTCAAAGGTCCATGCAAACGGGTGT
>DASSHC010000159.1:0-4229 GCA_035693105.1 Thermomicrobiaceae bacterium
ACCGGCCACAGCGCCCGCGCGCAGCGCCACTGGTCCACGAAGCGCCGCGCGGCATCCTCGGCGCGGCCGGTGAGCTCGTGCGGCGAGGTGACAGGCAGATCCTCCAACAGCAGACTCCGCCCGCCGGGGCGCAGGATAAGAGTGGCGAGCCGGGCGGGGAATGCGTCGGGAGGCGGGAAGTTGAGCCGCGCCGGCGCGCGAAAGAAGTCGACCAGTGAGAGACCGGGCGCGTCGTCGTCGAGGAGCGTGACGACGGCCGGGCGCGCGCCGAAGGTGAGGCCGAGGGCGCGCGGCAGCAGTTCCCAGAGGCCAAGGCGCAGCGAGATGATCGGCTGGGACGGTTCGATCTGGTGGCTGGCGGCGCCGGGCGCCAGCACGATGCGCCGCCGCAATTCGCCGTCGTCGAGCCGGGAGAGGCGCGGCGCGGCGCGCTCCAGTTGCCGGACGGCGGCGGTCTGACGCCGCAGCCAGAGCGACACCTGCTGGGAGTCGGAGGGCGCGTGCAGCACGTAGGAGAGGTTGAGGGCGCGGGCCGCCGCGGATGAGGAGAGGGTGAGCGGCAGACTCATCGGCCGCTCACCCGAACCTGGCAAGCGTCAGTCGTCGCCGGCGGGCAGCTCGGCCGCCTGGCGCTGCGCAGCGGTCTCGCGGATGAACGCCTCGACCAGCTCGCGCGCCTCGTCGTCGTGGTACTGGATCGGCGGCGACTTCATGAAGTAGGCCGAGGGGCCGAGCAGCGCGCCGCTGATGTTGTTGTCCAGCGCTAGCTTGGCGCAGCGGACGGCGTCGATCACCACGCCGGCCGAGTTGGGCGAGTCCCAGACCTCGAGCTTCAGCTCCATGTTGAGCGGCACGTCGCCGAAGGTCGTGCCTTCGATGCGGATGTGGCACCACTTGCGGTCCTTGAGCCAGGGTACGTAATCGCTCGGCCCGACGTGGACGTTCTCTGGCGCCACATCATAGTCGATCTGGCTGGTGACCGCATTGGTCTTGGAGATCTTCTTCGACTCCAGCCGCTCGCGCTCGAGCATGTTGAGGAAGTCGGTGTTGCCGCCGAAGTTGAGCTGATAGGTGCGGTCGATGCGCACGCCGCGGTCGGCGAAGAGGCGGGTCAGCATCCGGTGGGTGATGGTCGCACCGACCTGGCTCTTGATGTCGTCGCCGATGATCGGCAGGCCGCGGTCGCGGAAGCGCTTCTGCCAGTAGTCCTCGCGCGCGATGAAGACGGGGATGCAGTTGACCAGCGCGCAGCCCGCGTCCAGCACCTGCTCGACGTACCACTTGGTGGCCATCTCGCTGCCGACCGGGAGGTAGTTGATCACCACGTCGGTCTTGGTGTCGCGCAGGATCTTGACGATGTCAGCCGTCGGGCCGGGCGCCTTGGTGATGACCTCGGAGAGGTACTTGCCCAGGCCGTCGTGGGTCATGCCGCGCTGCACCGGCACCCCGAGGTGGGGCACGTCGGCGAAGCGGTAGGTGTTGTTCGGCTCGCTGTAGATCGCCTCGGAGAGGTCCTTACCGACCTTGTTGGCGTCGATGTCGAAGGCGGCGGTGAACTCGATATCGCGCACGTGGTAGCCACCCAGGTTGACGTGCATCAGCCCCGGCACGAAGTCGTCCTCGCTGGCGTTCTTGTAGTATTCGACGCCCTGGACCAGGGAAGAGGCGCAGTTGCCGACGCCGACGATGGCGACCCGGACTTTGTCGTTGCTCCGGCTCATGTTTGCGGAACCTCCACTTGCCGCTCGTTCCAACTTCGCGGCCCGCGCCGGGTCGCGACCGCGATCGCGCGCACTGAGGCGGCTACACGCGCAATCAACGCCATTGTATGGCAGCGCGAGGAGCCGCGTCAATACACGAATCGCGCAAGTCACGGTGCCTGCGCAATCGATTCGGCGCTGTTTATTTGCGCGGAATGCCCGGTGCTCCGAGACTCAGAATATGCCGTGCAATTTGCGTAACCTGCTCCGCCGTTACCAGCGCCAGGCAGGTTGGTTTGCCGCAGCCGTCGCGGCGTCCCAGTGCGTAACCGGTGTAGAGGCAGGGCGAGCAGGGGATGCCGGCGCGCACCACCACCCGCGGCTCTTGAGGCAGCGGCTGGCCGGGCTGCCAGATGACCGAGCCGTAGGGGCGCCAGGCATCCTGGTTCGAGGGGCCGAAGATCGTGAGAACCGGCGCGCCGACCGCCGCCGCCAGATGCGGCACGCCGCTGTCGGAGCCGATCACCAGCGCTGCTCCTCCCAGCAGCGCGGCGAGCTGTGGCGCGCTGCTGCGACCGACCAGATCGACACCCGGCGCCTCCCGCAGCACCACATTGGCCGCCGACCGCGCTTCTTCCGTGCCGACGACGACGAGACGCAGGCCGGTCTCCGCCACCAGGCCTTTCGCGACCGCTGCCAGACGCCGCGGCGGCCAGTTGCGCACTGGCGCGAAGCTGCCGACGTTCGGGTGCACGATGATGTAGGCACTCGTCACTCCCCCGGCGCGCAGCAGCGCGTGCGCCTCCCGCCGTGCTCCCTCGGGGATGGCGATGGCCGGCGCGGGGTCGTCCGGCGCGGCGCCGAGCGTCGCGGCGACCGCCAGGCCATACTCCAGCTCGCTGCGGCTGCCGTAGCCGTAGTCGAGCGCGCGGTGGGTCAGGAAGTCGCCGCGTCCGTTGTCCAGCCCGGCGCGGAGGGGCGCGCCGCTGGCGAGACAGAGCGCGCGGTACTTGCCGGCGCCGAAGCGGCTGGTCAGGTGGTGCAGCAGGACGACGAGGTCATAGCGCCGGCGGCGCAGGCGTATCCCCAAGCGCGCCAGTTCGGCGGCTCCGCCCGGCCGCAGCAGGCCGGAGGGGGAGTCGAAGGCGCGCTTGTCGAAGACGAGGACCTGATCGACAGCCGGGCAGAGGCGCAGGACCGCCGCGCCGGCCGGGGCGGTGAGCGCGTCGATGCGCGCCCCAGGGAAGCGTTGGCGCAGGCCGCGGATAGCGGGCGTGGCCAGTAGGGCGTCGCCGAGGTCGGCGAGCTTGACCACCAGGATGCGCTCTGGCGCGCTCATTTCCGGCGCTCCCCGGCAGCCTGCTCGATCGCGGCCAGGGTCAGCGCCCCGGCGCGCTCCCAGGTGAACTCGGCCGCGCGGCGTCGCCCCGCCGCGACGCGCCGCTCGCGCGAGGCTGGGTCGAGCGCCCGCTCGATGCCGCGCGCGATGGCGGCGACATCGAGCGGATCGACGATCTCGGCGGCGGCGCCGGCGATCTCCGGTAGCGAGCCGCGGTCGGAGACAACGACCGGAGCGCCGCAGGCCATGGCCTCCAACACCGGCATGCCGAAGCCCTCGTAGAGCGAGGGGAGGGCGAAGGCGGCCGCGCCGCCGTAGAGCGCCGGCAGGTCGGCGTCCGGCACGTGCCCGGTGCGGCCGATGCGCGCTCGCGCCGGGCTCGCCGCCAGTGCCGCCTCGATCTCACCCTCCAGCCAGCCGGCCTTGCCCACCAGCACCAGCCCCAGTTCCGCGTCCTCGGCCGCCAGCCGCGCGAACGCGCCGATCAGCCGCGCCACGTTCTTGCGCGGTTGCAGCGTGCCGACGCTCAGCAGGTAGCGCTCTGGGAGCCGGTAGCGCGCGCACCCGCGCCAGGTCATCGGCACGCGGCGGCTGGAACGCCGCGTCGACGCCGTGGTGCACTACCGTGATCTTCGCCGGCGAAACGCCGTAGGCGCGCACGAGGTCGTCGCGCGTGGCGCCGGAGATGGCGATGACCCGCGCAGCGGCGCGGACGCTCCAGCGCGTGGTGAGGTCGAGCGTGAGCCGGGCCTTGGCGGGGTGCGCCTGCGGCTCGTAGCGGTAGCCGAGATCGTGGATGGTGACCACGCTGGCGCGCGGATGGTACAGCGGCACGACGTGGGCCGGTACGAAGAGCGCGTCGACCGGGTGCCGCGCCAGCTCAGCCGAGAGCCGCAGGTGCGTCCAGAGGCGCGGGAATGGGAGCAGGCGCTGGCGATCACCGGCGCGCAATGCGAGCGGCAGGGGCTGGCCCGCGTTGAGGTAGAGCCGGAAGCGGTGGCGCGCGCCGGCGGCCAGCATGGCTCCCAGGATGCGCGCCGAGTAGCGCTCCGTGCCGGTCTGCTGGGCGATCGCCGCCCGGCTGGCGTCGATGCCGATGGTCAGCGCGCCTGGCTCAGACATCGATCCGCTGCTCGAGCAGCTCGAAGAGGGCCCGGCTGACACGCTCGCGATCGAGCGCCAGCATGCAG
>DASSHC010000160.1:0-5178 GCA_035693105.1 Thermomicrobiaceae bacterium
CCTGATCGTCGCACTCGGCCAGTAAGCTTAGCCGCTTCACTTTTCGAGCGACCTCGTAATGAGCACGCGGGCGTGGTAGATTGCCGCGCAACGTTTCCGCTCAGTTTGAGGAGATGCGTCATGCGCGACCGCGCCACCACCACCCCTTCGTCGGCGCTCGCGGCCCAGCTCACTGACCTGATCTGGGGCTATCAGCGCACCCAGCTCATCTATGTCGCCGCCGTACTTGGACTGGCGGACCTCCTCGCCGAGAGTCCCCGGTCGGTGTCCGATCTGGCGGCGGCGAGCGGCACGGACGCGCCGTCGCTGGCGCGTCTGCTGCGAGCGCTCGCCGCCCACGGCCTCTTCGCCGAGCGCGAGGACGGCCGGTTCGAGCTCACCCCGCTGGCCGCGCTCCTGCGGAGCGGCACGCCCGGCTCGCTGCGAGCGCAGGTGCTGGCCGAGGGCACCGACCTGTACCCGCTCTGGGGTGACCTGCTCCACAGCGCCCAGACAGGCCAGTCAGCCTATGAGCACCTCTACGGCATGCCCAACTGGGCCTACCGCGAGCGTCACCCCGAGGCGAACAGCCGCTTCAACGCCTACATGAGCGACGTCACCCGGCAGAAGGTGGCGGCGGTGCTCGCCAATTACCGCTTCCCGACCGATGGAGTAGTGGTGGATGTGGGTGGCGGCGACGGGACGTTCCTGGCGGCGCTGCTGCGGCAGTATCCCGCGTTGCGCGGCGTGCTCTTCGATCTGCCCCACGTCGCTCCGGCGGCCGCCCCGATTCT
Source organism: Thermomicrobiaceae bacterium (assembly GCA_035693105.1). Classification (GTDB taxonomy): domain Bacteria; phylum Chloroflexota; class Chloroflexia; order Thermomicrobiales; family Thermomicrobiaceae; genus DASSHC01. The sequence goes on from DASSHC010000160.1 coordinate 774, forward strand.
CGCGGAGGCCGGGGTCGCCGAGCGCTGTGCGCTGCAGGCCGGCGATTTCTTTGCCGCCGTGCCGGTGGGTGGTGATTGCTACATCCTCTCGACCGTGCTGCACGACTGGGACGACGAGCGCAGCACCGCGATCCTGCGGCGCTGCCGCGAGGCGATGAGCCCGGTGGCGCGGCTGCTGGTCATTGAGCGGGTGCTCCCAGCGGACAATAGCTCGCCGGTGGGGCGATTGCGCGACGTGCACATGCTGGTCACCAACGTGGGCGGCCGCGAGCGCACCGAGGCGGAGTGGCGCGCGGTGCTGGCGGAGGGTGGCTTCCAGGTGACCCAGGTGACGGGGCTGGTAGCGGCGGGGACGGCCTACCACGTCATCGAGGCCGACCCCGTCGCCTGAGATGCGCCGGCTCAGGCCACGTCCCGCCGGCGCAGCATCAGCCCGGCCAGCAGCAGGAAGGCCGCGAAGTAGCCAAGCAGCACGAGCAGCGCCTGCTCGGCGCCGACGAACGGGCCGGCGAAGGTGCCGGGGCCGCCGCTGGCCGCTGAGCTGGCCGCCGCGCCCAGCGGCTGGCCCAGCGAGTAGGCGTTGGCGCGGATGAAGAACTGGACCAGCGGCCGCAGCAAGCTGAACTCGTTGAAGAGCGCGCCGACCAGCCCCTCGATCACCAGGATCCAGAGGATGCCTAGTCCGATCGCCAGCGCGGTGCCGCGCGTCAGCACGGCCAGCAGCACGCCGAAGGCCGCCCAGACCGCCACGATGAACCAGCTCGCCAGCAGCGCCCGCAAGAGCAGCCCCGCCCCCGGCCAGACGATCGGCGCGTGCTCCACCTCGGCGATCACGACGGCGCTGAGGGCGCCGAGGCCGTAGACTAGCAGCACGAAGGGGACCAGGGCGATGCCCAGCGCGATCAGCTTGGCGGCGAAGACTCGCAGCCGGCTCGGGCCCTGGGTGAAGAGCGTCTTGAAGGTATCCCAGCCGAAGTCGCTGCCCACGCTCAACACCCCGAGCATCAGCGCCAGCGTGCCGCCGTAGAAGGGGAAGCCGCCGATCAGCGTGCCGGCCAGCCCCTGCGGCAGCAGCGGCGCCAGCGACGAGCCGCTGCCGAAGTCGGCGCGGCCTTCGTAGGTGAGGTAGGGCAACAGGTAGGCGAAGGTGAGCGCCAGCGTCACCCAGACCCCCAGTAGCACCCAGGGCGCGACGCGCTTACGCAGCACCAGTAGCTCCGCCGCGATACTCCCGCTCATGCGCCTTCTCCTTCCGAGGTCTCCTGCGTCAGTTCCAGGAAGACCTGCTCCAGCGAGTTCCGCTCGCGATACAGCTCATCCAGCGCGACCCCGGCCTCCACCAGCGCGCGGGCGATCGCCGGCGCAGCCTCGGGGCCGGCGGCGATGCGCAGCGTGTCGTCCAGCGCCGTAACCCTATCGATCCCCGGCAGCGCCAGCACGACGCGCCGCGCGGCCTCCAGCGGTGCAGCACGCAGGCGCAGGTGGTCGCGGCCGCGCAGCTCGGCCACCGTCCCCTCGGCCACCAGCCGGCCGCGCCGGATCACCCCGACGCGGTCGCAGATCTGCTCGACCTCGTTGATCAGGTGGCTGGAGAGGAGTACGGTGCGGTTGCCCTGGCCCAGGCCGCGGATCAGCGCGCGCATCTCGACCGTGCCCGCTGGGTCGAGCCCGTTGGTCGGCTCGTCGAGGATCAGCAGGTCGGGGTCTTTCAGCAGCGCCGCCGCCACCCCGAGCCGCTGCTTCATGCCCAGCGAGTAGCTGCCGAAGCGGTCGCCCGCCCGGCTGCTCAGGTCGACCTCGGCCAGCACCGCCTCGACGCGCTCCGCTGCCACCCCCGCGTACCGCGCCAGCACGCGCAGGTTGTCACGGCCCGAGAGGTAGGGGTAGAAGCCGGGGCCCTCGATCAGGGAGCCGATGCGGGCCAGCCCGCGCGGCGCCCCCGGCGGCGCGTCGAGCACGGCAGCCGTGCCGGAGGTGGGGCGGACCAGCCCCAGCAGCATGCGCAGCGTGGTGGTCTTGCCCGCCCCGTTGGGGCCGAGGAAGCCGTAGACCTCGCCCCGGCGCACGCGCAGGTCGAGGCGGTCGACGGCCAGCCGCTCAGCGTAACGCTTGGTCAGGTCGTGCGTCGCCACGGCGAGGGGGAAGTCGCCGGCTCCGTCGTTCGCCAGCAGCTCCGCGCGCCGCTCGCTGGGCGCCGTTTCCAGGGATGTCGTTCGCATCGCCTCGCCTTCCGTGTCGCTCAGGGGCGCCCGGCCTTTCCGGGCGGCACACTGCAATGATGGGCCGTGCGAGGCACGAACCCGTGCGCCGAACGCTCACGAAACAGGCACGATGCGCTCCCAGTTCGGGTACCGCGCCTGGGGCACCGCCTGTGATAGGCTCTTGCCCTACCGACGAGGAGTGGCAGGCGCGTCGCGATTTTGGGAAGGATTGCGCGATGGGCGAGGCATTCTCACAACACGCGGACGCCGTCGGCGGCGCGTCCGCCGGGGTGCTGAGCGTTCAGGCCGTCGACTGGTCCGTGGCCGGGCTGTCGGCGCTGGTCACCGGCGGCTTTACGCTGGATGTCTGGGCGCACAACCACGGCAAGGTCGACAAATCCTTCTTCACGCCCTGGCATGCCATCCTCTACTCGGGTGTCGCGCTGACGGGAGTCTTTCTGGCCTACCAGGCGAGCCGGCGCCGGCGCTCGCTGCCCGCCGGCTATGCGCTCTCGCTCGCCGGCGTGGTGCTCTTCATCGTGGGCGGGCTTTGCGATCTCGGCTGGCACGCGCTCTTCGGTGTCGAGGCCGACATCGAGACGCTGCTGAGCCCGACGCACCTGCTGCTGGCATTTTCTGGCCTCCTGATCCTGACCGGTCCGCTACGCTCGCTCAGCCGGCGCGCGGCGAGTGGTTGGCGAGAGCTGGGCCCGGCCGTGATCGCGGCCACGCTGGTGCTGGTCGTCTTCGGTATCTTCACCCAGTACGCCCACCCCTTCACCGAGATCGCCGCCGTCGAGCCGGCGGGCCGCCAGGCGCTCGGCATCAGCAGCATCCTGCTGCAGACGGCGCTGCTGATGGGGGTGGTGCTGCTGCTGGTGCAGCGCTGGGTCTTGCCGCCCGGCGCCCTGACGCTCCTCTTCTCGCTGAACGGCCTGGCGATGGCGATCATCCAGGATCAGTACCATCTCCTGCCCGTGATGGTGCTCGGCGGCCTGGCCGGTGATCTCCTCCTGAACTGGCTGCGCCCTTCCCGGCTCTCGCCCGCGCGCCTGCGCATCTTCGCGGCTGGCTTGCCGCTGGCGCTCTACGCGCTCTACTTCCTCGATGTCTTCCTGACCGGCACGATCACCTGGTCGACCCACCTCTGGGCGGGCTCGATCGTGCTGGCCGGGGTCGTGGGGCTGCTGCTGAGCATGCTGGTCTGCTCGCCGCTGGGAGCCACCGCGGCGCGCTAGCGATCCTGACGGCTAGGCATTGTCGAAGGAATCGGGCGACTGCCGGGTGCGGCCGGTTCCCGCTCTCGACAGAGGCAGCACGGGAGCGACGCGGTGGCAGTCGACTCGACTGATTGCCGTTCCCACAAGACACCCAACACGTTCGTCAGACACGCCCTAGCCGGTCTGCTCCGCTACCTCGCTCAGCTCGGCGAAGAACCGCGCCGCCGTCTCCCGCCAGGTGGGGCGGGTGAGGGCGCGCGCTTTGGCGGCGGCGCCGAGCCGCGCGCGCAGGGCGGGGTCGGCGGCCAGGCGGGCCAGCGCCGCGCTCAGTCCGGCCAGATCGCCGGGCTCCAGCAGCAACCCCTCGCGCTCGTGCTCGGCCAGATAGGGGAGGTTGCCGGCGCGCCAGCCGACCACCGGCAGCCCGAAGGCCATCGCCTCGCCGTAGACCGTGCCGAAGGGCTCCTTCAGGCTGGGCAGGGCGAAGGCGTCGGCGGCGGCGTAGAGCGCGGCCACCCGTTCGCGCGACAGCGGGCCGTGGACCACCACGCGCCCGGCCAGTTCCGGCGCGGCCAGTCGCTCGCGCAGGCGCGCGGCGTAGCGCGGCTCGGCGCGGTCGTCGCCCGCCAGGTGGAGCGTGGCGGCCTCGGGCGGCAGGCGGGCGACGGCCTCCAGCAGGCTGTCGATCCCCTTGCGCGCCACCCAGTTGCCGACGCAGAGCAGCGCCATGGCTCGCCCTTGGCGGAGCTCGGGGAGCGGCCCGGCGGGGAGCGGCGCCACGTCGCGGCCGGGCGGCACCACGCGCACGCGCCCGGGCGGCACGCCGCTGGCGATCAGATCGGCGGCCAGCGACTCGCTGGCGGCCAGCAGGCGCGCGGCGCGGCGCTCGGCCAGGCGGTCGAGCCAGGCCTGCACCGTCGCGCGGGGCGGGCCGAAGTCGATTCCGCCCGGCGGCTGGTGCAGCATCCCGACCAGCGGCAGCTC
>DASSHC010000161.1:0-5508 GCA_035693105.1 Thermomicrobiaceae bacterium
TGGTCACGCCCTGCGTGATCTTCGAGAGGCAGCGCGGGTCGTAGAAGAGCGGCATGATCGAGTGGCTCTGGATGTCGATGAAGCCCGGCGCCACCACCATGCCGCTGGCATCGACGACCTCGCCCGCCTCGGCGCTCGCCAACTGCCCGGCCGGGGCCACGGCCACCACCTTGCCGCCGCTGACCGCCACGTCGCCGTAGAACCAGGGGTTCCCGGTCCCGTCCACCACCTGCCCGTTGCGAATCAGCAGGTCGAATCGCCCGCTCATCGGTTCCTCCCTGTGCTTTACCGGCAGCAGTACGTGCCGCTCACCCTCCAGGCGCACGACGCCCACGGTAGCAGAAGGCGCCACGAGCCGAAAGGGGCGCGATGGGTTATCCTGCGGGCGCATCCCCCCGGCCGCTGGGTCGTTGTTACCTTCGGCGACGGCGAACGCGCTGGAGGGGAAGGTCCGAGATGCCGCCGCGAACCTGTGTACGAATGCTCCTGTGTCTGATCACCGTCCTGGCGCTGGCGCTGCCGGCGGCGCCAACCGCCGCGGCCGCTGCCGGCCCGCTCAACGCCGCCTTTCAGCAGGCGGCCGCCCGCTTCGACGTGCCGCGCGACCTGCTGGTGGCGATCGCCTACGCCGAGACGCATTTCGACGCTCACGGCGGGCAGCCGAGCGTGGACAACGGCTACGGGCTGATGCATCTGGTCGATAACCCGAGCGTCCACACCCTGGCCCAGGCCGCGACGCTGCTCGGCAGCCCGGCCGAGCAGCTCAAGAGCGACCCGGCCGCCAACATCGCCGGCGGCGCCGCGCTTCTGCGTTCTCTGGCCGATCAGTTGCACCTCGACGGCCAGGAGCGGGGCGATCTCGCCGCCTGGTATCCGGTGCTGGAGCGCTACAGCAACGCCACTGATCCGGCTGTGGCCCGGCTCTACGCCGGCGAGGTCGTCCAGCTCCTGAACAGCGGCGTCAGCGCCCAATCGCCGCGCGGCGAGACGATCGAGCTGGCGCCCCGGCTGGTCGAGCCGCAAGCGGCGCAGTTCCAAGCGACCACGCCGAGCACCACCGGCAGCGACCTCGACTACCCGGCCACCCTCTGGCTGCCGGCATCGTCGCAAAACTACGAAGCGGCCAACCGCCCGGTCGACGGGCCGATCGACCTGATCATCATCCACGTCACCGAAGGCTCGTACACCAGCACGCTCAACTGGTTCCAGGATCCCAAAGCGCGCGTCAGCACCCAGTACGTCATCCGCTCCAGCGACGGCCAGATCACCCAGATGGTGCACGACAAGGACATCGCCTGGCATGCCGGCAACGCGGACTACAACGCCCGCGCCATCGGCATCGAACACGAGGGCTACACCGCCGACGGCTCCTGGTTCACCGACGCCATGTACCGCGCCTCGGCCGCGCTGGTGCGGCAGCTCTGCCTGACCTACCACATCCCGATGGACCGGCAGCACATCATCGGGCACGCCGAGGTGCCCGACCCAGACCACCCCGGCCAGTACGGCGGCGCCAGCCACCACGACGACCCCGGCCTCAACTGGGACTGGGACTACTATATGAAGCTGGTGAACAGCACTCCGGCGGTCCCGGTCGCCGAGGCACCGACCGCCACCTACTTCAGCGAGACTGGCCACAACCTGGGACCGCTCTTCGGCGCCTACTGGAACGCCAACGGCGGCTTGCCGGTCTTCGGCTACCCGCACACCGACTCGTTTCCGGAGCAGAACCCCGACGACGGCCAGGTCTACACCGTGCAGTACTTCGAGCGGCAGCGCTTCGAGTATCACCCTGAGAACCAGGGCACGCCGTATGTGGTCGAGCTGGGCCGACTGGGGCTCAGCGACGCCCGGAGCCGCGGCCTGCTCGACACATCGCCCTTCCAGCCGCGGCCGGCGCCGGCCGCCGCCCAGCCGGGCTGCGACTACTACTCCGAGACCGGACACTTCCTCTGCAACACCTTCCGCGCCTACTGGCAGTCGCACGGGCTCGACTTCGGCGATCCCGGCTTCTCAGCACGCGAGTCGCTGGCCCTCTTCGGCTACCCGATCTCGGAAGAGTACGTCGATCCGCAGACCGGCTACGTCACGCAGTACTTCGAGCGCGCTCGCTTCGAGTACCACCCGGAGTTCAAGGGCACCCCGTATGACGTCGAGCTGGGCCTGCTCGGCAATCAGGTGCTCAGCGAGCGCGGCTGGCTGGCGGCGCCGAGCCCGTAACCGCCGCGACTACTTGATCGTGAACGGGAAGCTGCCGACCAGCGTGCCGTCGAGGTAGAGGTCGACGTGGTACTGGCCGAGCGGGAAGCCGGGGTTCGGCTTGGAGAGGCTGAAGTTGCCCGTCTGGTCGCCCCGCACCGCGATCGTCGAGCGCGTCACCTCGTAGCCGGCCGGCACCGGCGCATCCACCCGATCCGCGATCCAGATCGCTTCCAGGTGGCTTTCGGACGGCAGGCCGTGGGCCTGGAAGACCAGGTAGATCTTGGCGGTGTCCGGCGCGAAGCTGTCGCTCGGATCGACCGGCTGCCCATTCGGCCCGACACCCTTGGCCAGCGTGGCGCTGACGCGAGTGTCCGGTTGAGGCGTGGCGGCGAAGGGCGTGGCCGGGCTGGCGCTTGGGGTGCCGCCGGTCGTGGCCGCCGGGCTGGCCGGCGCTGATGCGGCGGGTGTGCTGAAGGGATTGAGCGCCGCGGCCGGCGTGGCCAGCGGCGTGGCCCGCGCGCCGGCGACCCAGGTGCCGCTCACCCCGACCACCGGCCCGCTGGCGCCGTTGCAGGCGACCGTCAGCGCCAGCACGGCTACGGCGTAGGCTAGCAGACGGGCGGTGCCTGAGCGGCGCTGGCGCCCGCGGATGCGCGTCCGGATTCGGTTGTGGGGGCCAGGAAACGACACGAGATCGCCCGCCATCACGCACGTGCGCGGCAATTAACCGGCGGAAGCCTATCCAGCGGCGCGGGCCGCTGTCAACGTTGCGGCACCTTGATCCGGCGCGGCGCGCGACGGGTCGCGGGCGAGACCTTGCTGGCGCGGTCTTTGGCCAGTTCGGAGGCGAGCTCCGCCGCGAAGATCACCACGCCCGACTCCAGGTAGACGAAGACGAGCAGGGCGACCACGCTGCCGAGCGCGCCGTAGACCTGCTGGTAGCTGCCGAGCGTGGCCAGGTAGAGGGTGAAGCCCAGCTTGACCAGTTCGAAGGCCACCGCCGCCACCAGGGCGCCCAGCCGAATGGCGCGCATTTCGACGCGCTGGTTCGGAATGACGCGGTAGAGGAGGACCAGCGCGGCGTAGGAGACGCCCAGCGGCACCAGGAAGAAGACAACCGTCCAGCCGACCGACAGCAGGGTAGACTCGGAGAACTCGGTGGTGACGGCCCGCGCGATGCTCAGCGCGGCGGTGGCGGCGACCGAGAGGAGCGCCAGCCCGCCGACCACGACGACCCCCAGCATGTCGTAGAGCCGGCCGTGAAAGTAGGAGTGCGCCTCGGGCACGTCGAAGGCGGTGTTGAGCGCCCGGCGCAGCACGCCGAAGAGGCCGGACGCCGTCCACATCGTCGCCAGCAGGCTCAGCAGGCCGATCACACCGCTGCGCGCGGTCGCGCCCTTGAGCACGCTGTTGACCTGCTTGGCCAGATTGATGCCGGAGGGAAACTGGCCGACGATCTCGTTGACGATCTGGTCCTGCAGCCCCGTGCCGTGCGCCACCCAGCCGAAGACCGTCGCCAACAGGATCAGCAGCGGGAAGAGCGAGATCAGGGCGAAGTAGGAGGTCGCGGCGGCGTAGACGGTGCCGTGGTGGCGCGCGAAATCCCGGCCGGAGCGATAGAGGAGGTCGATCAAGGGGATCGACCGCCCGCGCGCCAGTTGCCGCCGCAGACTTCGCCATATGCCGCCGAGCGCCACCGCACGCCCTCTCATAGTTCCCGGCATAAAGAATGCACCGTGTGGCCGTCGCGCCACGCAGCGAGCGCAGCACCGGCCAGCCCCCCCCCGCGACCTGGCCCGGCGTGCGACGATCATGAGGACGCCATGACCAGTCGGCCGCAAGAGCGGCGCACCACTATTATCCGGCGAACGCTGCTCGGTGCCCTCCTCCTGAACGTGGGAATCGCGGCGGCAAAACTAGGCTACGGTCATGCGAGCCACAGCCTCGCCATCACCGCCGACGGCCTCAACTCGTTGATGGACGCGGCCTCGAACGTGGTCGGCATCGTCGGCTTGGTGATCGCCGCGCGCCCGCCGGATCCCAATCACCCCTACGGCCACCGGCGTTTCGAGACGCTCACCTCGCTGGCCATCGGCATCTCGATGATCCTGGTCCTCATCGAGATCCTGCAGGGCGCCTGGCAGCGCTTGCAGCACGGCGGTCAACCTGAGGTCACGCTCGCCAGCTTCGTGGTCATGCTCGTGACGCTCGGGGTGAACCTGCTGATCACCACCTGGGAGCGTCGCAACGCCCGCCGGTTCAACAGCTCGATTCTGGCCGCCGACGCCAAGCACACCCTCAGCGACGCCTTCGTAGCGCTCTCGGTGATCGCCGGGCTGATCGCCGTCCGGCTCGGCTTCCCACAGGCAGACATCCTCCTCTCACTACTGGTAGCCGGCGTGATCGCCTTCGCGGCCTGGTCGATCATCCGCCATGCCGCGCTCTCGCTCTCCGACGAGGCCGCGGCCGAGACACCCGACATCGAGGCGGCAGCGCGCTCGACGCGCGGCGTGGAGGGCGTGCACAACATCCGCACCCGCGGCGGCGAAGGATTTGTCTGGGTCGATCTGCATATTCAGGTCGACCCAGAGCTGCGCGTCGAGCGCGCGCACGAGATCGCCAGCGAGGTAGCCGCCCGCGTCGAGCACGCCCTTGGCGTTCCCTCCGACGTCACGGTCCACATCGAGCCGGCGAACCCGGCTCATCTCAAGCCCGAGCGCGGCTATCACCCGGGACCGTGAACGTCGCCCTTTGGCGCGCCACCTGACCGGCCGGCATCGCAGATCGCGCGCCGCGCCCGGCGCCCCAGCGGCGCGTCGACGTGCTGGGCGGGCGGGCCGGATGGCGTGAACGAACGCGCCGGCAGAGCCCTTGACAGGCGGGAACTGCCCGGGTATACTACCGAGGCTCCACTGAGCGGACATGGTCCGGCGGGGAGCGCGGGGCGGCCCGCCGGCAGGCGGGCGTTTTACTGCCCGGCTCGCACAGGCGCCGTGCATACCCTTGACAGGGACGGCGAAAGCGAGTATAATCGAAAGGTTCTGCTTCGCACGAAATAGTGCGAGCAGACGGCACCTTGACAACTGAGGCGTAGTTCGACTGGGCCCATAGGGTCGCCAGCGGTGGGGCAACCGACCGCGGGGCGATGCCGAAACCGGTCAAGAGAGCCCGTTGGGGGCTATTGATGGAGAGTTTGATCCTGGCTCAGGAACAACGCTGGCGGCGTGCCTAATGCATGCAAGTCGGACGGGAACCCCTTTGGGGGTCGACCGTGGCGGACGGGTGAGGAGCACGTGGGGAACCTGC
>DASSHC010000162.1:0-11712 GCA_035693105.1 Thermomicrobiaceae bacterium
CAGCCGCCAGGCGCGCGGCGAACTCTTCGGGCTCGATCTCCCCGCCGCGCTCCAGGTAGAAGAGGTGTGGGCTGAGACAGCCTTGCTGGTCGTACTTGGCGGTGTCGTAGGCCGCGGCGGCCACGGTGACATCGACCGCCGCGCGTGACAACGCCTCGCGGCCGATCAGGCCGAAGCTGATCTTGTGGCCGTAGGGGATGAAGCGCCGCCCGGGTGGCAGCGCCGCACGGATCGACTCGATCGCCGGCTCGCTGCCGTAGGCGATGACCGCGTCTGCTTCCGCGAAGAGCGCATGCTCGATGGTTCGCTCGCCGCCCGGCCACCATGTAATCGCCAGCGCGGCGGCTAGCTCGGGATCGACCTCGGCCAGGGAACGGGCAAATAGAACGGGGAAGATCGGCTCCTCGGAGGCGGACTTGCCGATGCTGGCGGCCTTGACCAGCAGCGCGCAGGTCAGGCTCTGGGCCGGCAGGCCGGGCACGTTGCCGGCGAAGACGTGGGCCGTCAGGCGTGGACCGAAGGCGCGCGTCAGGCCAGCGGCTGCTCGGCGCGGGCGGAAGCCGTCGATGACCGCCGGATCGCCCAGCTCGTCTTCAAGCAGCCGCCGCAGGTGCGCCTCGCGGTAGCCGCCGAGGAGGGCCGGTAGCCCCTTGCGAATCGCCTCCACCGGGTAGCCGGTGACGTTCGGCAGCAGACGTTCGCAGTCGCGCAGGTAGGGCGAGTAGGGGTCCAGCCAGCGGTTGACCGCGCGCGCGATCCGATTGGCGATCTCCAGCACCGGCAGCCGCGCCAGGCGCCGCTCGCGCGCCGCGCGCACCGCGGCGGCCAGGTCGCGGATCTGCGCGGGCGAGAGAACCGGCGCCCGCGCGACCACCCGCGTCGGGCCTTCACCGAAGGTCAGCTCGCGGAAGGGCTGGTCGCCGGGTAGCTCCAGGCCGGGGAGGTGAAAGGCGTCGAAGGTCTCCATGGCTAGCGCACCGCCTGGAGCAGCTCGTCGAGCGCGATCGAGCAGCCGCGCGCCTCGGAGCCGCGCACGCGCCCGACGATCTCGAAGCCCTCGCCCAGTTCGTAGCCGAGGTCCTCCGACAGGATGGCGCTGACCGAGGCGCGGTTGGCCAGGTCGAGGTGGCAGAGGAGACCGATCTCGCCGGGCGCGACCTCCTCCAGCGTCTCCGGGTCAAGCACGCGGGTGCGGGCCCAGGGCGGCACGGTCTTGTAGCGCGGCAGGCGCCGCCCGGCGACGTGGTCGCGCAGCGTGGCGTCGAGGAACTGGGTCGAGAGCTCGGTCAGGCCGTACATGTTGACGATGTGATGCTTGGGCAGCGCGAAACGGTCGACCACGCCCTGGAGAAACTCGCTGCGGCCGATCTCGCGGCTCTTGCCCTTGACCCCGCCGGTGTCCATCACCCGGCTCCCTTCCGGCAGTCGGAAGGTGATGCCGTCTTCGGCGCAGCGGTCGAGCAGGTGGACGAAGGCGAAGGTAGCGCCGAGGACGCAGACCGGATCGGCTGCCGCCTCGGCCCGCCGCAGCGCGTCTTGCAGGCTGTGCAGATCGAGCCCGGCTGGACCGACGTAGAAGGCACTCTCCGCCGCGCCGAAGCGCTGCCGCATCAGGTCGAGGTAGTGGGCCAGGCTGCTGTGGCGCAACTGGTCCGGCGGTGGATTGAGGATCAGCAGGCGCATGCGCCGTCCGTCGGGCAGATCGGGCAGCAGATGCGCGCGCCAGTTGGCGGCGGCGTTGGCGTCGTAGACGCGCAGGTTGGGGTGGTAGTGGCGGCTGCGCTGGTCGGCGCGGGTGGTGCCGCTCGACATAAAGCACGCATCCGCCGCCGCGACCGGCTCGCAGACCAGGGTGGTCTCTTTGAAGGCCGCGATCGGCACGGCGGGGATAGATCGCCAGCCGGGGAGGGTATCCGGCGTGACGCCGCGCAGGTCGCAGAAGCGCCGGTAGGGCTCGTTGAGCGCGTACTGGTAGGCGAAGACCTGACGAGCCAAAGCGTCGAACTCGTCCTCGGAGAGCTTGCTGTCGAGTCCACGCGCGATGACCGCCAGTAGCTCCTGCTCCAGCGGGGGCGTCGAGGGCGGTGGCCCCGCGGCATCGTGCGCGACGATCGCCGGCTCCGGGCGCCGGTCGGGGAGGGGCGGCAGCGGTTCGTTGGGCGCCAGCACCGCGCGTCCGAGCAGAGCGCCGCGGCTGAGCGCGCCGAGGAGGTCGTTGACTCGCTCCAGCGGCTCGACGCGCGCGACCAGCGAGCGATACTGCCCATGGGCGGCCAGCTCGACCACCTCGACCAGTTCCCGGTAGCTGTTGCCGACCGCGGCGCGGATCTGGGTCTCGCGCAGCACCAGCAGCAGCGGGTTCACCACCAGGGGATCGTCGCCGTAGCCGACCAGGACCAGCCGACCGCGCCGCGCCAGCATGCGGATACCGTCGTCCATCGTCTGGCGGCTGGCGACCAGATCGAAGACCGCGTCGGCGCCCTGGCCGCCGGTGGCCACCTGTACCGCCGCCACCGCATCCTGCTGCGTGGCGTCGATCACCACGTCGGCGCCCAGCTCGCGCGCCAGCTCCAGCTTGGCCGGGGTGCGCCCGACCGCGATGACCCGTGCGCCGGCCAGCCTGGCCATTTGCACGAGCGCGTAGCCCACCGCACCGACGCCGTAGACCACCGCGGCCTCGCCCAGGCGCAATTCCGCGATGGCGCGCACGGCGTGCAGTGCGGTGGCCGCGCTGCAGCCGAGGGTGCAGGCCTCGGCCGGGTGGAGCGAGTCGGGCAGCGGCACGAGCGAGCGCGCCGGGACGATCACGTACTGCGCGTAGCCGCCGTCGGCGGTGAAGCCGATCTGGCGGCCGACGTTGGGGCAGAGCTGCTCCTGGCCGGAGCGGCACCAGCGGCACTCGCCGCAGGCGGCGTAGTAGTAGACCACCGCGCGCCGGCCGGGCGACCAATCGTGGACATCTTCCGCGACGGCCGCGACCTCGCCGGCGATCTCGTGGCCGGGGGTCAGCGGCACCACGCCGGGGTTGAGATCGCCCTCCAGGAGATGCAACTCGGTGTGGCAGATGCCGGCGGCCAGCACCCTGAGCAGCACCTCGCCGGCGCGCGGCAGCGGCACCGGCTGCTCCTCCAGCGTGAAGCCTTCGGCCGGTCCGTGGTAGCGCGCGGCCAGCATGCTCGACTGTGGCAAGGTCGTCATCAAGAGCGCCGTCCCTGGGCGAGTGCCCATTGGCGACCGCAGGGAGGAGTGAGTTGGGAGACCGGGAAGCTGGCTACGCGCGCGCCCGCGCCGGCAATAAAAAACGCCGTCACAGGCGCGGCGACACGCCGATGCGACGGCATCGGATCGGAACGCCGCTTCCCTACGCTCGTCTTCCGCCACGCGCACAGGTTGCCTGTACCGTGCGGCTTCCCGAGATCAGGTTCAAGGGGTTGGTGGGCCTGACCCCGCCTCTCAGCTGCTCGCTCCCCCAGCGGTCTCTGCTATTCGCTTGTCGACCGGATTGTAGAGCGGCGTACAGGTGGCGTCAATCGTCCGGACGTATTGACGGCTCGTACGTACCCAATTAGACTCCAAACAGGTTGACTCAGCTTTTCTGTTCGGCGACGACGGCACCGGGCCCTGTTGAACGGTGTGATCCCGCGTGGGATGCAGGTGGATGACGCGCGTGCTCGTTCAGCTGTCGCCGTCTTCGCTGGCCAAGGTTCGCGGCCACTCGCCAACTTGCCCGCGCGTGTGCGGTAGTCGCCGGTCGATGGCGCTCGATTGCGATGGGGGAGGGATCACTATGCCGCGCGGTTTCCGAGGCCGTACACGGTTCCTCGTGCTGGGTTTACTGCTGTCGATTTGCGGGCTCACGACCGCGGCACCGGTGAGCGCCGCGCAGAGCTCCGGCCGTGAGAACCTGTCGACGATGAGCCGCCTACCAGCGGGGTCCGTCGACCTGGCGGTAAATCAGATCACGATGACGGTCGGGCCGGCATGCGTCGGTGACCGGTTGATTTTCCTGGCTCAGATCAGCAATCTGGGCATCGACTCCAGCCGCTGGTTCACCTACCAGTGGTTCGTGGACGGACGGCCTTCGCTCCCCCTGTTGCATCGGGGCCTGGATAGCGGCGGACAGGCCACCATCATGTTCCATATTCCAGCGTTCAGCGTTGGAAGTCACGAAGTGAGACTGCAACTCGACCCACGAAACCGCATTAGCGAGACCGATGACGTCAACAACTGGTTCAGCCTCGCCTTTCGAGTCTTTGACACCTCGAACCCGGCCTGCCCTGCCTAGGACCTGTTGATTGGCATGCTGTGGGTCTACTCGCTGCTGCTGGTGCCCGAGCAGCCTCGCCGGCTCGTGGGCCTGGAGATGCTGGGCGTGGGGCGAGCCATGTGGGGCATGCTGGCGGCGATCAGCTGGCGGGATCGGCAGCAGGTCGAGCCGCAATAGCGGCGCAACTACGTGAAGCGCGCGCTGCTGCCTTTCATCGATCTCGGGCCGATCTCGGGCCTGATCACGCTGCAGCACGGCGACCGCGGCCTCAACTGACAGTTGCCAGATGCCAGGAGTGCTGCTTTGCGCCCGGGTGGCGTTGATGGAAGCCTGGGTGCTGCTGGTCGAGATCGAACGTTGAGGCGGTGAGCACCTGGTGGAGGGGTTCAGGTGGTGGCTGGGCCCAGATTCGAACTGGGGACACCTGCATTTTCAGTGCAGTGCTCTACCGACTGAGCTACCCAGCCAAGTGACCTGCCATGCCCGACGACGTGCGCGGTAGGGGAAGAATGCTGCTGGCTCGCTGCTCGGGCCTTCCGTGACTCGTGGGCGATAGAGGACTCGAACCTCTGACATCCACGGTGTAAACGTGGCGCTCTTCCAACTGAGCTAATCGCCCAACGCGACGCCGGTGGGTGCCGAGGAAGGGACTTGAACCCCCACGCCCTAAACGGGCACTAGCCCCTCAAGCTAGCGCGTCTGCCTATTCCGCCACCTCGGCATGCTGCCTGCTGCACCTGTAGGACAGGCACACGAAAGTATACCTGTGGCGCCCGAGCCGGTCAAGCATTTCGCCCGCGAGCGGCGCCTGGCGTATCCTTCGGCCGGAGAGATTTCCGTGGGGCGATCGAGCGCCCGCCGAGCGTGATTGGAGCCGAGCGACTCGTGGCCAGGAAAGCGCGCCAGCCCAGCGACATCCCACCACGCAAGCGCTCGCGTTGGCTGCCGCTCTTCGCCGCTATCGGCATCGCGCTAATGGTCTTCGGCCTGCTGGTGGTGCTCATCCCCAGTGGCGGTTCCTCCGATTCCGGCGACGCGGGCTCCGTTCTGCCGCCGCCGACGCCCGGAGCCGCCGAGGCGCAGATGCGCGCGCGGCTGCAGCAGGACCCCAACGACGTCAACGCCATGTCGGTGCTGGCCGATATTCTGGCCAACTCAGGCCGCATCGACGAGGCGGTGCCCTACTATGAGAAGGTGATCCAGCAGAAGCCCAACGACGAGGCGCTGCGGGTGGCCTTCGGCAGCGCGCTGATGCACGCCAACTACAACGGCGACGCCGAGCAAGAGTTGCTGAAGGCGCGCGAGCTGACGCCGTCGGACCCGCAGCCGCTCTATCTCCTGGGCCAGCTCTACGAGTCGTGGCAGCCGCCGCGGCTCGACGACGCCCGGAAGATGTATCAGGCGGTGCTCGACACCGCGCCCGACTCGAGCTACGCCGCGCGGGCTAAAGACCGGCTGAGCGCGCTCGATATACCTCCGGCACCGTCCGGCACGCCAATCGGCACACCCTAGGGTGTCTACGGTGCGCTCGTTGCACGTCATCCAGCGCTACTTTCCCTTTCAGGGCGGCTCCGAGCGCTACTTTCAGGCGCTCTCGGAGCGGCTGGCGGCCGCGGGGGATATGGTCCAGGTCGTCACCAGCCAGGCCTGGGATCTGGAGTATTTCTGGGACCCGGCGCGGCGGGCGGTGGTGGATGGACCGCTGGAGCATAACGGCGTGGCGATCCGACGCGTGCCGGTGGCGCATCTGCCACTCCCCAGCCTGTCGCACCGCGCCATTCGCCGGCTGATGGCGGAGTCGTGCCGCCTGCCGCTCCCCGGCCGGCTGCCGCTGCTGCGCCTCGGCTCGCGCTACGGCCCCTGGCTGCCGGCGCTGCCGGCGGAGCTGGAGGCCGCCGGGCCGGTCGATCTGGTGCACTCGGCCAACATCGCCTTCGAGTCGGTGATCGCGGCGGCTCAGGCGCACGCCAGGAGACACGACCTGCCGCACCTGGTCACGCCCTTCGTTCACCTGGGCGAGCGCCCCGGCTCGAAAGTGCGCCGCTACTACACCATGCCGCACCAGTTGGCGCTGCTGGCGCGGGCCGACGCGGTGATGACGCTGACGGAGCTGGAGGCGGAGTATCTCGCCGCGCGGGGCGTGCCGGAGCAGGTGCTTCACGTCGTCGGCGCCGGGATCGACGTGCCGGGGTCGACCGGTGGGATTGGCGAGCGGGCGCGGGAAGCCCTCGGCAGCGACGGGCCACTGGTGCTGGCGCTTGGCGCCGCCGCCTTCGATAAGGGGAGCCTGCACCTGCTGGCGGCGGTGCGCTCGCTGCGGCGCGCCGGGCTGCCGGTCGAGCTGGTCTTCGCCGGGCCGATGCTGAGCGACTTTCAGGCGGCGTTGGCGGCGATACCGGCGAACGAGCGAGGGGGCATCCACGCGCTCGGCTTCGTCTCCGATGAGGCGAAACGCGACCTGCTGGCCGCCGCCGACATGTTGGCGCTCCCCTCGCGCACCGAGTCGTTCGGCCTCGTCTTCCTGGAGGCCTGGGCCAACGGCAAGCCGGTGATCGGGGCGCGGGCCGGAGCGATCCCGGCGGTGGTCGCGGACGGCGTCGATGGCCTGCTGGTTGAATTCGGCGACGCGCCGGGGCTGGCGGCGGCGCTCCGGCGGCTGGTCGAGGAGCCGGGGCTGCGCGCCGAGCTGGGGCGGAACGGGCGGCGCAAGGTGGTCGATGAGGCCGAGTGGTTCGGGCGCGTGCGCGCCGTCTACAATCAGGTGCTGGGGAGCAGGGGCTCGGTGGCGAGCGGGATTGGAGTGGCGGGGTGAAGCTGACGGAGCGGCGCGGCGAGGCGGTGTCCGAGGAAGACGTCGCCGCGACGTTGGAGGCGATACGCGCGGCGGTGCGGGCGCGCGCGCACTTCGGCGGGCCGGACGAGGTGCCGACGCCGCTCGACGACTCGCCGGTGGCCAATGCCGCCAACCGCGCCCGCGTCTCGGCGCACTTCTATCTCTACGACGACGTGCCGATCATCGGCGGCCCGATCACCATGGTCAAGCGGGTGATCCGGCTCGGGCTGCGCTGGTACATCAATCCGATCGTGGAGCAGCAGAACCAGTTCAACGAGGCGGTCGTGCGCGCGCTGCGGGCCATCGAGGAGCGGCAGGCCGAGCTGGAGCGGAGGCTAGCGCCCGGGGCGCGCCGCGGCGACCCAGACGAGGCATGAACGTCATCATCTGCCACACCCAGGTGCCGTTCGCGCGCGGCGGGGCCGAGGCGCACGTCGAGGGGCTGCGCGACGCGCTGCGCGAGGCGGGGCACCGGGCCGAGATCGTGGCCCTGCCGCTCAAAAGCTACCCGCGCCAGGAACTGCTGAAGACGGCGCTCGCCTGGCGCCTGCTCGACCTGAGCGAGTCGAATCACCTGCCGGTCGATCTGGTCATCTGCACCAAGTTCCCCACCTGGGCGGTGCGTCACAAGCGCAAGGTCGCCTGGGTGATCCACCAGCATCGCCAGGCGTTCGACCTGCTGGGCACGCCGCTCAGCGACTTCACCAGTTCGATCGAGGACATCGCGCTGCGGCGGCAGATCGTGGAGGTCGACCGCCGTGGGCTCGGCGAGTGCCGCGCGCTCTACGCCAATTCGGCCAACGTGGCCGGACGGCTGGAGCGCTCGACCGGGCTCAAGGCGGCCCCGCTGCACGTGCCGATCCGTCTCGCCGGGCTGCGGCCCGAGTCGTACGACGACTACATCCTCAGCATCTCGCGCCTCGATCCGATCAAGCGGGTCGATCTGCTTCTGGAGGCCTTGGCCGCGGCCGGGGGCAACTCGCGCGCCCTGATCGTGGGCGAGGGGATCGACCTGCCGCGCTTGCAGGGGTTGGCGCGGCAGCTTGGGCTGGCCGAGCGCGTCAAGTTCCTCGGCGCGCTCTCCGACGAGGAGGTCGTGCGCCTCTACAACCACGCACGGGCGGTCTACTACTGCCCGCTCGACGAGGACTTCGGACTGGTGACGGTCGAGGCGTTCTCGGCCGGCAAGCCGGTGCTGACCGCGGCGGATTCCGGCGGCGTGCTGGAGCTGGTGGAGGACGGCGTGACCGGGTTCGTGGCGGAGTCGGCCCGCGGCGCGGCGCTGGGCGCGGGGCTGCGCTGCCTGATGGACGATCCGGCGCTGGCCCAGCGGCTGGGGAGCGCGGGGCGAGCGCGGGTGGCCTCGATTCGCTGGGACCGCGTGGTCAAGGTGCTGACGGCGCATGCCTGAGTGCCGTCCGCGCGTCGCCTGGTTCGCACCGGCGTCCGAAGCCGGCGATTTGCTCGCGGCGCTGGGCGATGTCTGGCCGATCGATTGGTTTGTCGAGGGTAAACCGCCGACCAGCCGCGGGACCGGCGAGCGCGTGCGTGTGCTGCCGGCGCGGGAGTTCCGCGGCCTGGACCGGCGCGCGCGCTATGACGCGGTCATCTACCAGCTTGGCAACAGCCCCGAGTGTGCCTATTACTACCAGCTGGCCTGCGCGCGGCCCGGCGTGCTGGTGCTGCGGCACACCTTCCTCCACGATCTGGTGCTGGCGGTCAGTGTCGAGCGGCGCGAGTTCAGCGACTACTGCGCGCTGATGGCCCGGCGCTACGGGCCGGCGGGGCGGGAGATGGCCGAGCGCGTCCTGCTGGGCCAGCACCCGCCCTCGATCTTCGACTTTCCGCTGGCCGAGGAGGCCGTCGAGGCAGCCGAGCAGATCGTGGTACACAGCCACGCCAGCCGGCATCAACTGGCGGCGCGACAGCCGGCGGCGCGCGTGCGCCACATCCCGCTGGGCGTGCGGCTGCCGCCGGATATCGACCGGTCGGCGGCGCGCGCGCGACTCTCGCTGCCGTCCGGCGAGTTTCTGCTGGTCTCGGTAGCGCCCTCCGACCGGCGCCGGCGGCTGGACGTCGTGCTCGACGTGGTCGCCCGGCTGCGACACGACGTGCCGGTGCGCCTGGTGCTCGCGGGCGCGGTCGACCCCGATCTGCCGCTGGAGTCGCTGATCGGGGCTGGGGGGCTGGATGGCGTGGCAGAGTCGTGGGGCGCGGTCGATCGGCCCACGGCGCACCTTTTGCACGCCGCGGCAGATGCCGGTCTCTATCTGCGCTCGCCCTGGATCGGCGAATCTTCGGCCGGCTTGCTGCGCGCCATGGGCGCGGCGCGCGCTGCCGTAGTGAGCGACGTCGGCGCCTTCGCCGAGTTGCCGGACGACACGGTGGCGAAAGTGCCGGTCGACGTGCTAGAGGGGGAGACGTTATGCTCCCTGCTGCGGGCCTTCGCCGACGAGCCGGCGCTGGCGGGGGCGGTTGGCCGCCGCGCCCGTGCGTACGTGGCGCGCGAGCACGGCCTGGAGCGCATGGTGGCGGGCTTCCACCAGTTGCTGCGTGAGGTGACCGGGGCGGAGTTGGCGCCGCCGGGGCCCGTGCCGGCGGAGCTGCCGCGGCCAGCCACACGCACGTCTCAACGAACTGATCCGCTGCTGGACGAGGTGGGCGCGGCGCTGGCCGAGCTGGGGATCGGTGGCGGACACTGGGCGCGGGCGGCGGCGCGGGCGGCGGTCGAGCTGGGACTAGACACTGTGTACGACGGTCTACGCGAACAGGAGACGCACGATGGCGAGCGACGCGAAGCCGATCAGCGAGGAGCTGCTGGCGATCCTGGCCTGCCCGGTGTGTAAGACGCCGGTGCGGCTGGAGGGAGACAAGCTGGTCTGCGACACTTGCGGGCGGCGCTACCGCATCGAGGACGGCATCCCGATCATGCTGATCGACGAGGCCGAGCTGCCGGAGGAGCGCGGCGGAAAGCCGGCTCAACACAACGCGGAGTAGTACGTACGCGGAAGTGGGCGACATTCGGCTGCTGCTTAGAATGCACGGATATACTGTCCGAACACTGTGAACGGAGATTATGGTGGCGGAAGATCAGCGCACGGGCGGAGCGCAGAGCGGCAGGGCTGAGGCGGCCGAGCCGAAGCGGCAACTGCACGAGGAAGCGCCGGTCGTAACCCGGCACCAACTGACGATCGACGGACGGACGCTCGCCTACACCGCCACCGCCGGCCTCATGCCCCTGCGCGACGACAAGGATGAGATCGAGGCGCAGATCTTCTTCGTGGCTTACACGCTCGAGCAGGAGGCTGGACAGCCGGCTGCCGAGCGCCCGCTGACCTTCGCCTTCAACGGCGGTCCCGGCTCGGCCTCGATCTGGCTTCATCTCGGCGCGCTCGGTCCCCGGCGCGTGCGTCTGCAGCCGGACGGCGCCATGCCGCCGCCGCCTTTCCACCTGATCGACAACGACGACACCTGGCTGGCCCAGACCGACCTGGTCTTCGTCGATCCGGTCGGCACCGGCTATAGCCGCGCCGCCACACCCGAGCTGTCCGAGAAGTTCTGGGGCTACCAGGGCGACATCGACTCGCTCAGCGAGTTCATTCGCCTCTATCTGACGCGCTACGAGCGCTGGACCTCGCCGCTCTTCCTGGCTGGCGAGAGCTACGGCACGCTGCGCGCCGGCGGGCTCGCCGGGCGGCTGATCGAGATGGGGATCGCGCTCAACGGCATCGTGTTGATCTCGGCGGTCCTCTCCTACCTGACGGTCGACATGTGGTCCGGGCAGGCGAACGATCTCCCGTTCGCGCTCTTCCTCCCCTCATTCGCCGCCGCCGCCTGGTACCACCAGAGGCTGCCGGAGTCGCTGCGGCGCATGCCGCTGACCGAGTTCCTGAGCGAGGTCGAGCGCTTCGCCGTCGAGGACTACCTGGCGGCGCTGGTGCGGGGCGACGGGTTGCCGGCCGAGGAGCGACAGCGGATGGTCGCCGCGGTGGCGCGCCGCGCTGGGGTGGAGGAGCGCTACGTCGACAACAGCGAGTTGCGCCTGCAGATCCACCGCTTCTGCAAGGAGCTGCTGCGTGATCAGAAGCTGACCGTGGGACGGCTCGACAGCCGCTTCACCGGCGTCGACGTGCTGGCGGTGACCGACGTGCCCGACTACGACCCCAGCCTGGTGCAGCCGACGCCGCCATTCACCGCTTCTTTTAATGCGTACGTACGCCAACAATTGCGCTACCGCAGCGACCTCGAGTACGAGACGCTCAACAGCGAGGTCAGCCGCAAGTGGGCCTTCGACACCGGCGGCGAGCGTCACGGCACGCGTACCGGCTACCTCGATACGAGCCGCGAGCTGCGCAAGGCGATGGTGCGTAATCCGTTCATGAAGGTGCTGGTGGCCTACGGCTACTACGACCTGGCCACGCCCTACTTCGGTATCAGGTACACCGTCGACCACCTGGGGCTGGTCCACTCGCAGCCGGAGCGCTCGCTGCGGGACAACGTGCGCTACGCGGCCTACGAGGCGGGCCACATGATGTACATCGACGAGAGCGCGCGGCGCAAGCTGCGCGGCGATGTCTTCGCTTTCATGCAGGAGGCGATGCCCGCGGCCGCG
>DASSHC010000163.1:0-10488 GCA_035693105.1 Thermomicrobiaceae bacterium
ATGCTCGACATCTACGGGCGGCCGCTGGAAGGTGGCGAGATTCGTGCGAGCGCCACTGGTTGGTTGATCGGCTGGAGCAACGGCATCGCCAAGTATCGCGGGCAGGTGGTTGCCTCGCTGGCGGTGCGCGATGAGGAGCCGCTGGTCGACGCCTATCCCGCATAGCCGAGCGCGCTGAGCGCCGCGAGTTGTGAGCCCGAGTTGGATACCAGTACCATCGCCCGGATCCTGGCCAGCTACGCCGATCTGCTGGAGATCGCCGGGGAGAACGTCTTCCGAGCCCAGGCCTACCGCCGGGCGGCCGAGGCGCTGGAGAACCTGGCCGAGCCGCTGGAGAGCGTCGACGAAGGCGTCCTCTTGACGCTGCCCGGCATCGGCCCGGGCACCGCCGCAGCCATTCGCGAGATCAGCGACAGCGGGCGGCTCGCCGCGCTCGACGAGCTGCTGGAGCGGGTGCCGGAGTCGGTGCTGACCCTGCTCGACATCTCCGGCGTCGGCGCCAAAACCGCCGGGCGCCTCTACCGTGAGCTAGGCGTGACCAATCTGGTGGAGCTACGCCGGGCAGCCGAGAGCGGCCAGGTGCGCGCGCTCAAGGGCTTCGGCGCCAAACAGGAGCAGCGCATCTTGGAGGGCATCGCCTTCCTCCAGTCGCGCGACGACCGCCTCAACATCGGCGAGGCGCTGCCGGCCGCCGAACTGATCGCCGCCATCCTGCAAGAGCGGCTGGGCACGCGCGTCGCGATCGCCGGGAGCGTGCGCCGCCGCCGCGAGACGGTGGGCGACCTGAACCTGGTCGCGCTCGCCACCGACCCGGTCCGCGTAGGCGACGCGCTGGCCTCGATCCCCGGGCTGGCCGAGGTGGAGGCGACCGCGCCCGATCTGCTGCGAGGGGCGCTGACCAACGGCGTGCCGGTGCGCCTGGCGCTGAGCGAGCCGGCGCGCTTTGGCACCGCGCTGGTGCAGTGGACCGGCAGCCGCGCGCACGTCGAGCAGTTGCTCGCGCGGGCCGGGGAACTGCCGGCGGCACCGGACGAGGAGAGCCTCTACGCCGCGCTCAGCCTCCCCTGGATCCCGTCCGAACTGCGCCAGGGCCGGGATGAGGTCGAATTGGCTGCCCAGCACCGGCTGCCGAACCTGATCACCCTGCAGGATCTGCGCGGCGATCTGCACCTACACTCCGACTGGAGCGACGGCCACGCCACCATCGAGCAGTTGGCCGAAGCGGCGGCCGCCCGCGGCTACCAGTACCTCAGCATCTCCGACCACTCGGGCGCGCTGGCGGTCGCCAACGGGCTCTCGGTCGAGCGGCTGCGCGCCCAGTGGCGCGTGATCGACGAGGTCAACCAGCGCGTTCCCGGCGTGCGGCTGTTGCGCGCGGCCGAGGTCGAGGTGGGCCGCGACGGCTCGCTCGACTACCCCGACGAGGTGCTGGCCCAGCTCGACCTGGTGGTCGCCTCGCTGCACTCCGGTCTGCGCGCCTCGCGCGATGAACTGACGCGGCGCATCGTGCGCGTGCTGCGCAACCCGCACGTCGACATCGTGGCCCACCCGACCGGGCGGGTCATCGGGCATCGTCCGGAAGCGGAGTACGACTGGGACGAGGTCTTCCGCGTGGCACGCGAGACCGGTACGGCCCTCGAGATCAACGCCAACCCCTCCCGCCAGGATCTCAAGGACACGCTGGCTCGCGCGGCCGATGAAGCGGGCGTGCGCCTGGCGATCGACTCCGACGCGCACGACCTGTCCTCGCTCGATCTGGTCAGCTACGGCGTTGGCCTGGCCCGCCGCGCCGGCATCGAGCCGCAGGCCGTCGTCAACGCCCAATCCCTCCCCGACCTCCTCGCCTGGCTCCAGCGCTGAGTCCGTGTGGGGAGAAGTCGTGGCTGAAGATGGATGCGGGGCGCGCGCCAAGACGGATCCCTCGACTGCGCTCGGGATGACAGGGGAAAGGAAGAGGCTGACGACGAGGTCTTGCCTTTGTCGCCCGCCCCGTACTAACCCTGTCATCCCGAGCGCAGTCGAGGGATCCGTCCTGACCCAGCGCCATGCCTTGTCGCAGGCCACCTCCCCTCGCCCCCGCAGGACTCCGTCAGGAGAGGGGCCGGCGTCACCGTGCGTGAGGGCCCGTCAGTCCCCCGCCAGCATCGCCGCCGGCACCAGCTCCTCGCGATCGATCACGCCGACCTGATCCTCGCCAAGCAACTCGCCAAGCGCGGCGGAGAGATCCCCGCACCAATCGATGCGCAGCCCGGCCAGCAGCGCCACCTCGCCGCCGCGCGCCGGGACGTGC
The DNA here is from genome assembly GCA_035693105.1 of Thermomicrobiaceae bacterium. Lineage (GTDB taxonomy): Bacteria > Chloroflexota > Chloroflexia > Thermomicrobiales > Thermomicrobiaceae > DASSHC01. The sequence goes on from DASSHC010000163.1 coordinate 2,291, forward strand.
AGCACCACCTGGTCGTCGCCGGGGAACTCGTCGAGCAGCGTGCGCAGCCGGTGCATCGCGGCCAGCTCCGCCCGGTTCTGGCCGCGCGGCAGCCGCAGGTGGACCTCGCGCACCAGTTGCGGCACACGCCGCTCCAACGTCGCCCGCGTCACCCGGTTGGCGACCAGTTGGATGCGGTCGTTGCGCTGGTCGGCGCGGGCCGAGAGCTGCACGATGGCGTCGAGCTCCAGCAGCTCGGCCGACGCCTCGTAGGTCTCGGGGAAGAGCACCGCCTCGATCGTGCCGCTCTGATCCTCCAGCTCGACTACCGCCATGGTGCGGTTGGTCTTGGTCGTCAGCTTGCGCAGCCCGGCCACCAGCGCGATCAGTTCGACCGTCTGCCCCACCGACTCCTCGTCGATCTCGGCGACCTGCACGAGGCCGCGCTGGCGGATCTGCGCCAGGTAGTCGTTCAGCGGGTGCGAGCTGAGGTAGCAGCCGAGCAGCTCCTTCTCCCAGGTCAAGAGCGTCTTGGCCGGCACGTCTTTGACCGGCTCCAGGGGCTGGCTGATGGCCGGAGCCGCCACCTCCATCACGCCGAACATGTCCACCTGCCCCTTGCGTGCGGCCCTCTGGCGCGACTGCGCCGCGCTGATCGCGCTCTCCAGCCGCTCCAGCAGGGCGGGCCGCGGCCCGAAGCAGTCGAGCGCGCCGCACTTGACCAGGCTCTCGGCCACACGCCGGTTGACCTGCGACCAGTCGACCGCCTGGCAGAACTGCTCGAAAGAGGCGAAGCGCCGGCTGGGCAGCGCCTCGCGCGCCTCGACGATCGACTGCACCGCGCCCTCGCCCACGTTCTTGACCACCGCGAGACCGAAGCGAATCGCCGGCGTCCCTTCATCAGTTTGCTCGACGCCGAACTGCACTCCGCTGCGGTTGATGTCGGGCGGCAGCACGGCGATGCCGAGCTTCTGGCACTCGGCCACCGCGGCGGCGATGCGCGCGTGGGTGCCGGAGGGGTGGCTGGGCGCCAGGCGCAGCACCGCGGTCATGTACTCGGCCGGGAAGTTGGCCTTGAGATAGGCCGTCTGGTAGGAGATGGTGCCGTAGCAGGTGGCGTGCGCCTTGTTGAAGGCGTAACCGGCGAAGGGCTCGATCAAATTGAAGATCGTCTCCGCGTCCTTGGACGAGTAGCCCTTCTCCTCGGCGCCGTGGATGAAATTCTGCCGCTCGGCCGCCATCTTCTCGGCGATCTTCTTGCCCATCGCCTTGCGCATGATGTCGGCTTCGCCCAGCGTGTAGCCGGCAAACTTGCGCGCGATCAGCAGCACCTGGTCCTGGTAGACGATCACGCCGTAGGTCTCGTCCAGGATCTCGGCCAGATCCGAGTGGGGGTAGCGCGGTGGCTCGAGACCATGCTTGGCACGGCAGTAGGTCGGGATGTGCTGCATCGGGCCGGGGCGATAGAGCGCCACCATGGCCGAGAGCTCGGCGACCGACTTCGGCTGCAACTCGCGAATGTAGCGCCGCATCCCGGCGCTCTCCAGCTGGAAGACGCCGAAGGTCTCGCCGTTGGAGAGCATCTCGTAGGTCTTGTCGTCGCCGTCGGGCAGATCCTTGACGTCCAGCTCTTTTCCCTGCGTCTCGCGGATCAGCTCGACCGCCTCACCCAGGATGGTCAGGTTGGCCAGCCCGAGGAAGTCCATCTTGAGCAGGCCGATCTCCGCCACCGTCTCCATCGGAAACTGGGTGGTCGGCAGCGCGCCCTCCTCCTGGCGCGCGGGCCGCTGGAGGGGCAGGTGCTCCATCAGCGCGTCGGAGGCGATCACGACGCCGGCGGCGTGGGTGCCGGCGTGGCGCGCGATCCCCTCCAGCTTGCGGGCGCGCTCGATCAGATCGCGCGAGCGCTCGTCGCGCTCGTGGAGCTGCTTCAATTCGCTGCTCTCGGCCAGCGCCCGCTCCAGCGTCATGTTCAGACTGGCGGGGATCAGCCGCGCCACCCGGTCGACATCGCCGTAGGCCCAGCCCATGGCGCGGCCGACGTCGCGGATAGCGGCCTTGGCGCCCATGGTGCCGAAGGTGATGATCTGCGCCACCCGATCGTGCCCGTACTTCCTGGCGACGTAGTCGATGACCTCGCCGCGCCGGTTGTCGGCGAAGTCCATGTCGATGTCGGGCATCTCGCGCCGTTCGAGATTGAGGAAGCGCTCGAAGACCAGCCGATTGGCCAGGGGATCGATGTCGGTGATGCCGAGGCAGTAGAGGACGATGCTGGCGGCCGCGCTGCCGCGCACGCCGAAGGGGATGCGCTGCGCGCGGGCGAACTGGGCGAAATCGCGCACGATCAGCATGTAGCTGGAGAAGCCGGTCTCCTCGATCACGTGCAACTCGTAGTCGAGCCGGTCGCGCACCTCCTGGGTGATCTCCGGGTAGCGCTGCGCCAGCCCGGCGCGGCAGAGCTGGGTCAGGTGCTCGTGCGGGGTGACCCCCTCGGGGATGCCGGGGTCCGGCAGGTGTAGCCGCCCAAACTCCAACTCGACGTTGCAGCGCTCGGCGATGCGCACCGTGTTCTCCAGCGCCTCTGGCAGCTCGCCGAAGATCCGCCACATCTCCTCGGGGCTCTTGAAGTAGAGCTGGTCCGACTCCATGCGCAGCCGCTTAGGGTCATCCAGCGTGGTGTTGGTCTGCACGCAGACCAGCAGCTCCTGGGTACCGGCGTCCTCGCGGTTGACGTAGTGGACGTCGTTGGTCGCGACCAGCGGCAGGTCGAGCTTGCGCGCCAGCGCCACGAGCTGGGGGTTGGTCTGACGCTGCCCCTCGATGCCGTGGTCCTGGATCTCGAGGTAGAAGTGGTCGCGCCCGAAGAGCTCCGTCAGGGTCTTGGCCAGGCGCTCGGCCTCGTCGTCCTTCTCGTTGAGAAAGTTATTGGCCACCGGACCGCCGAGACAGGCGGAGGTACAGATCACGCCCTCGCGCAGCTCGTTGAGCATGTCAAGATCGACGCGCGGCTTGTAATAGAAACCCTCCAAGCTGGCGCGGCTGGCGAGCTTCAGCAGATTGCGGTAGCCGCGCTCGTTCTCGGCCAGCAGCAGCAGGTGGTAGGAGCCCTTGTCACGATTGGCCACCGCCGTGGGAGCCAGGTAGGCCTCGATCCCCAGCACCGGGTGCAATTCGTGGGCGCGCGCCGCCTTGTACCAGTCGACGACGCCGTACATCACGCCGTGGTCGGTGATCGCCAGGTGCCGCATACCGTACTCGCGCGCGCGGGCCATATAGTCGTCGATGCGTCCCAGCCCGTCGAGCAGCGAGTACTCGGTGTGCAGATGCAGATGGGCAAACTCCCGCATGGTTTCGCCTTCCCCAGACTGACTGGCGCGCCTGTGCTCTCGCTACCGCTCGCTATCTATGGAAACGAGCGCCGACCCCGCCGGCTCCGCGCACCGCGCCGCGAATCTTCCGCGTACGGTCGCGCAGGCAACACCTCGCGATTGTAGGGCCATCAGCGACCGCCGAAAACGACATCGGCGGTCGCGGCACCGCGCGGCTCCGTGTGGACTGAAGCCGCCGCCCGCGGGCCTCAGCCTGCTTGAGCAGGCTGAGTCGAGCGATGAGCTACTCCAGAGTGTTGCCCCAAGGAACATCGGTAGGCTTTGGAGCGGATACACTCTTGCGACTGATGTGGATTGAGAAATTGCTCCGTCCTACCTCGCCCCTGTTCTCAACCTACTGATGGAGTTTGATGAAATACCCTGGCCTACGCCATCTCGCTCCTAGCCTGTTTCAACGGGCTTCGTCTGTTAGCGCTGCGGCTTTAGCGCAGCGCGGCGTGGGCGACGGAACCCCAGGATAATTCCTCAAACTCCATCAACAGGCTTCGTCTACTCGCGCGGCGGCTTCAGCCCGGACGGAGGCGTGCGGTTGCGCAGCGACGACCGGCCGAATTCGTCAAACGCCATTCGCAGGCTGTCGCTCTGATCGAGCCCGGCGACTTGGGTGCCGCGCCATGCGACACCCAAGTCGCCGGTAACGGCGCGGCCAAGCGCTAGTCCGCCGCCAGGCAATCCGGGGCGGGCGCCAGGTCCGAGGGCGAGGCCAGCGCGGCCAGCCGCGCCTGACGCACCATCAACTGCAGCATGTCGCGCACGTCGCGGCGCACGCACTCGGGCACCTGCTGGCTCTGCAGCAATTGAAAGACCTCGGTCAGGATCGGCTCCTCGGCCAGCAGCGACTCGACCCGCTGCGGCATGAAGCCGGCCGCCGCCAGGAGGGCATCGCGCTCCGGCTCGGGAAGCTCCATGGCCGCGGCGAACTTGATGACGGCCTCGCGGGTGGGCGTGCGATGCCCGCTCTCAAGCCGGCTCACGTAGCTGTGGTCGAATCCGGACGACTCGGCAAGCCGGCTCTGGGACATCCGCACTTGCTCGCGATATTGCTTGAGGAGTTCCGCGAACCCCCGCCCGACCTGGACCATGCTCGCCTCCTGCTTCGCTACCAGCGAATGTACGTACGATCATTGTCTCCTAGTCTATGCCCTGGGTGCCACTCTGTCAAGCGGTTGTCCACTTATCCACACCGATGGACCATCTCGCCAACTCCCGCACAGAATCGCGCCAATAACCCGGCAGACGGCGATGCGACTTGTCGGAACACGCCATCTGGCGCGACAATCACCGTCGGTGTGGGTATGCCTGTGGCTGTGCGGGTGAAAGGAGGAGGGGAATTTGCCCGAAGAGAACCCGGCCGGCGAGCAGGGCCTGGCCGACCAGACCATCCGCTGGGTCGCCGAGCAGGTGGCCAACCCGGCGCATCACTCGGGGGGTGCCGCCGCCGCCGCGCTGGCGCTCGCCGGTGCCGCGGCGTCGGCCGAGTTGGTGCTGCGCCTGGCCGTGGGACGCAAAGCCAATATCGACCGGCGCGAGGCGCTGGAGGCGGACATTCGGCACCTGCGTCAACTGCGCGACGAGTGCCTGGCCGCGGCCGACCACGACCTGGCCGCGTTCGAACAGGTCCTGCTGGCGCAGCAGGCGCGCAAGGCGGGCGAGCCGGGGGCCGGAGAGCGCCTCCAGCAAGCGCTGCTGACCGCCGCCGCCTCGCCGCTGACCATGGCCGAGCGGGGGCTCGACCTGATCCAGATCGTGGCGCGCCAGCTCCCTGTGGGCACGCGCTTCACCATCAGCGACCTGGGAGCCGCCGCCGCCCTGGCGCGCGGCGCCATCGACGCCGCCTACCTGACCGTCCTGGCCAACCTCGCTACGACCGGCGAGCCCGGCGCCGAGCAACGCCGCCGCGCCGAACGGGCGCGTCTTGAGGCCACGCGGCTGGAGGCCGAGATCCAGCGCGGCACCCGCGAGCGGATCGCCGGCTGATGGGCGCGATGCTGCTGGAGGGGAAGCCAGTCGCGCGTGACATACTCGCGCATGCGCGTGACGAGATCGCGGAACTCATCACGCGGCACGGCCGTTCCCCGGAGCTCGCGGTGGTGCGCTGCGGCGACGCGCCCGACGCACTGGCCTATCTCAAGGCCATTCGTCGCTCCTGTCGCTCGGTCGAACTGCCGCTGCGCGAGGTCGAGTTGTCGACCACCACCAGCCCGGTCGAGTTTCGCGGGGCGATCGCCCAGCTCAACCATGACCCCGCGGTCGCCGGCATCCTGGTCCTGCAGCCGCTGCCACCGCAGCTCTCCCCGGCGCTGCCGGCCGAAACCGTAGCGCCGCTCAAGGATGTCGACGGCATCACCATCGTCAATGCCGGGCGCCTCTTCGCCGGCTTGGAGACGCTGCTGCCGAGCACGCCCGCCGGCGGGCTGGCGATCCTGCGGCACTACGACATTCCGCTGGCCGGGCAACGCGCGGTCGTGCTCGGTCGCAGCCTGGTCGTCGGCCGTCCCATGGCGCTGCTCCTGCTCGGCGCCGATGCCACCGTCACCATCGCCCACAGCCGCAGCCGCGACCTCACCGCCCTGACCTGCGGGGCCGACATTCTCCTGGCCGCGGTCGGGCGACCGGGCACGATCCGGCCCGAGATGGTCAAGCCGGGAGCCACCGTGATCGACTTCGGCGTCAGCCTGCGGGACGGAACGATCGTGGGCGACGTCGACCCGGCGGTGGCGGAGGTGGCCGGCGCGCTAACCCCGGTTCCGGGCGGGACCGGCGTGGTGACCAATGCCATACTCATCAATAATCTGTTGAAGGCTGCTCGCTGGCAGCAGGAGCGCACGGCAGCGGGCGGGGCGCGAACCACCGTAGGTGAGGAGTAATGCGTGCTAACGGATACTGAGATTGCCGCGAGCGTCGAGCCGAAGCCAATCACCGAGATCGCGGCGGACCTGGGGCTGAGCCCGGACGAGATCGAGCAATACGGCCGCTACAAGGCCAAGATCAACCTCGACGTGCGCAAGCGCCTGGCCGGGCGGCCGAACGGCAAGTACGTCGTCGTCACCGCCATCACCCCCACCCCGCTCGGCGAAGGCAAGACCACCGTCACCGTGGGGCTCGGCGAGGGCCTCTCCTACATCGGCAAGAAGTCGATCGTCGCCATTCGCCAGGCGTCGCTCGGCCCGGTCTTCGGCATCAAGGGCGGCGCGGCCGGCGGCGGTTACGCCCAGGTCATCCCGATGACCGATCTCAACCTGCACCTGACCGGCGATGCCCACGCCGTCACAGCGGCCCATAACCTGCTCTCTGCCTTCATCGACAACTCGCTGTACCAGGGCAACCCGCTCAAGATCGACCCGCTCACTATCACCTGGCGCCGCGTGCTCGACGTCAACGACCGCGCCATCCGCCAGATCGTGATCGGTCTGGGCGAGGGGAACGGCGTCCCGCGCGAAACCGGCTTCGATATCACCGCCGCCTCGGAGGTGATGGCGATCCTGGCGCTGGCCACCTCGTACAAGGACTTGCGCCAGCGCCTGGGACGCATCGTGGTGGCGCTCAACACCGACCGCGAGCCGGTCACCGCCGAGGACATCGGCGCGGCGGGCGCCATGGCGGCGCTGATGACCGACGCGCTCAAGCCCAACCTGCTGCAGACGCTGGAGCACACCCCGGCCATCGTCCACGCCGGACCTTTCGGCAACATCGCCCACGGCAACAGCTCGGTGATCGCCGACCTGATCGGCCTCAAACTCGGCGACATCCTGGTCACTGAGGCCGGCTTCGGCGCCGACCTGGGCGCCGAGAAATTCTTCGACATCAAGTGCCGCGTCAGCGGGCTGGTACCGGACGCCGCGGTGGTGGTGGCGACCGTGCGCGGCCTCAAGGCGCACAGCGGGCGCTATAAGGTGGTGGCCGGGCGCCCGCTGCCCAAGGAGCTGCTGGAGGAGGATCTCGACGCCCTGCAGGCGGGGCTCCCCAACCTGGAGAAGCAGATCGAGAACGTGCGCCTCTTCGGGGTGCCGGCGGTGGTCGCGGTCAACCAGTTCCCCACCGATACGCCAGCCGAGATCGACATGGTGCGGCAATGCGCGCTGCGCGCGGGCGCGCTGGAGGCGGTGCCGGCAAACGTCTTCAGCGAGGGGGGCAAGGGCGCGGCCGAGCTGGCCGAGGCGGTCATGCGCGCCACCGAGCGTCCCAAGGCCTTCAAGTTCCTCTACCAGCTCAACGAGCCGATCGCAAGCAAGATCGAGGCGATCGCCACCAAGCTCTACGGCGCCGGCCAGGTGGAGTACCTGCCGACAGCCGAACGCTCCATTCGCCAGTTCACCCGCCTGGGTTACGGCGACCTGCCGGTCTGCATGGCCAAGACGCACCTCTCGCTCTCGGCCAACCCGAAGCTCCTCGGACGGCCAACGAAGTTCCCGGTCATGGTCCGCGAAGTACGCCTCTCGGCCGGCGCCGGTTTCGTTTATCCACTGCTGGGGGAGATGCGTACCATGCCGGGGCTGGGGAGCAAGCCGGGAGGTCTGAACGTCGACATCGACGAAGAGGGCCGCATCCACGGTCTCTTCTAGGCGGGGGCGCGGAGGATGTCCGAGAGCGCGCAGGCGCTCCTGATCTGGCTGCCGGCGGGGACGCTGCTGCCCTTCCTGGTGGCGCGACTGACCGGCGCCGACTGGCGCGGGGCGCTGGTCGAAGCGGCGCTCTTCGCCGTGCTCGGACTCCTCCTCTACCCCACTCTGATCGCGCTGCTGATCGTGCGCTTCGTGGGGCAGCCGAACACCGTGCCCCTCTTCCTGGCCGGCTTCGTGCTCGCCTTCCTCTCGCTCGTTCTCTTCCGCC
>DASSHC010000164.1:0-4953 GCA_035693105.1 Thermomicrobiaceae bacterium
CGCTCGTCGTCGACCCAGGCGAAGGCGGGCTCGTTGGCCGGGGTGTCGGTGCGCCAGAGGAGCGCGCCGTCGCGGCTGACGACGGCCACGTCGCGCTGGGGGTGGGCGCCGTCTCGCAGGATAGCGGCCAGCTTGCCGCCGCCGGGCGACCAGGCCAGGCTGACGCTGTCGGCATAGCCGGCGACCACCTGGCCGGGCATGGGCAGCTCGCGCACCGCACCGCTGGCGAGGTCGTGGAGCAGGAGCGCGCCCGCGCGGGTGTAGGCCAGCGCGTCGCCCTGGGGCGACCAGCGCGGCGAGCCGTAGCGCCCGGCCTCGGCGGTCAGCCGGCGCGGCGCCTCGCCGGGATGGGCCAGCCAGACGTGCTCGCCGTGGGAGAAAGCCAGTTCGCCCTCGGGCGACCAACTGAAGCCGCCGACGCTGGTGTCGCTGTCGCGCGAGACCTGGAGCGGCGCGCCGCCGGCGGCCGGGGCGACCCAGAGCTGGACCACGCCGCCGTCATCCCAGCGCCAGGCGAGCCATTGCCCATCGGGCGACCAGACGGCCGGGTCCGGGTGTTTGATCGCCAGAATCTCGTCGAGCGTTATCTCCGGCGCCTCCGCCGGCACCACCTGCTGTGCCACCTCGTCCCCCAAATCTGTTGCGGCCGGTCTCGTGGGCGGATTATCCCCCAGGCGGGACGGGAGGCCAAGCGGGCGGACCGTGTCTGAGGAGTCAGGCGGCTACTACCGGGTGCGGAGGGATCCCTCTCAGGGCCGGGGGAGCGCGGGAGCGCTACGGTGGCCGTCGAGGAGGCGGGGTGGCTGTGCAGGGCGGATCCCTCCACTGCGGTCGGGATGACAGGGTAAGGAAGGGGCCTTCCGGATGAGGATTGTGCTCCTCGTTCGTCACCCTATTCACCCTGCCATCCCGAGCGCAGTCGGGGGATCCGTGTCCCACGCGCCACGCAACGTGTTCGGTGGGCAGCGTCTAGCTGGCGAGGCGGAGGTGGCCGGTGGGGTGGGCCTGGGCCCAGACCTGGAGGACGCGGTGGAGCGCGGCGACGCAGCCCGGGTCGAGCTTGCTGCCGGCGTCCTGGTCGATGATGGCCAGCGCGCGCTCAACCGGCCAGGCGGTGCGATAGGGGCGGTGCGAGGTGAGCGCGTCGAAGACGTCGGCCACGGCGATGATGCGCGCCTGCAAGGGGATGGCCTCGCCGCGCAGGCCGTCGGGGTAGCCGCTGCCGTCGAGGCGCTCGTGGTGGGAGCGGACGCCGCTCAGCTCGGCCTGGAGCGAGCGCACGCGACGGATGATCTGGTAGCCGCGCACGGGGTGCTCCTGGATGACGGCGAACTCCTCCATGGTCAGCGGGCCGGGCTTGTGCAAAACGTCGTCGGGGATGCCGATCTTGCCGATGTCGTGGAGCATGGCGGCCTGGTTCAGGGTGCGCAGCTCCTCCGCCGGCAGCCCCAGTTCCTGGCCGATCAGCACCGAGAGCTCGGCGACGCGCTGGGTGTGGCCGCGGGTGTAGGGGTCCTTGGCCTCAACCGCCTCGACCAGCGCCACGATGACGTCGGTGTAGCCGCGCTCCAGGCCGGTGATCGTCTCACGCAGGAAGAGCGAGCCGACGATGCCGGCCAGGCTGCCGCTCGTGGCGTACTCGCGTGCCAGCCCGGCGATGGCCGCGGCGAAGGCGGCCAGCATCAGCACGTGATACTCCCACCAACTGGCGTGCCAGGTGTCGCCCAGCAGCATGACGAACTGGCTCTGGGTCAAGAGGATGCTGCTGGCCAGGAAGCCGGCGGCCAGCGGGGAGGGGGTCTGCCGCTGGATGCGCAGGAAGCGCAGGATGCCGAGGCCGAGGAGCGCCAGCGTCAGCCCGCCGAGGCTCCAGGAGATGAGCGGGGTGTTCAACTGCTCGATGAAGGAGCTGGGGGCATCCGCGGCCGGGGTCGTCGCGGCGCCGTAGGCGGCGTAGGGGTCAGCGGCCGGCATGCTCATGCCGGGCATGGCGTACTCGGCGTCCTCGGCGGGCGACTCGTGCAGCGCGCTGCCGAGCGCGACGGCGCCGTAGGCGAGCAGCACGGCGGCGCAGAGGGCGGTCAGCAGCGTCTGGTGGGCCGCGATGACCCGGCGCAGGCGCGGCTGCCAGCTGAGGGCGGCGCCGGCCAGCAACAGTCCGCCGGCGAAGAGGCTGAAGCGGGCCGAGAAGCCGACCCAGGGGTTGCCGCCGACCAGCACGCCGGGAGTGGTCAGCGCGTGGGTGAGGAAGATGCCGGCGATGCTGAGGAAGGCGAGCGAGAGGAGGAGGACGCGCGGATCGCGCAGTTGGCCGGCGGCCAGGCGCATCAGGACGGCCAGGACGATGGCGACGAGCGCGGTGAAGGAGACGACGTAGAAGTGGAAGGTGGCGCCGGCCCAGAGGGGATCGGGAAGCAGCCGGGCGCGCAGCAGCGCGAAGAGCATCAGGGGGAGCGCCCCCAAGGCCCACCAGGCCGCCCATTGCCGTCCGCTGACCATCCACGCTCCTTCGGGCTTCGCTGAGTCCGCTACCCCTGATCGTCGCGCGCGGCGCGCCTGGGGGCTATAGGAGCCGGGCCAGGGTTCGCGGCGAGACAATATTCCCCCTTCGGGCGGTGTTGGTAGGACCTTTGGTGTCGCCATCGGCTGTACTGGTGGGGTGGGAAGGGGTGAGCGGGTTGGGAAGGGGGAGGAACCCAGCCCGCTCACGGCGCCAGGGATCTGCGGGGTCGTCGCGCGCCGCTGGCGGTCGTGCCGGCCCGCGCGTCGCCTCCATCATCGGCCCGAGCGGGCCCCGCCGCCATGGGATGACGGTGGTCTCTGCCTCGGGACCGATGGTCCGGTTTGCCGCGAGGGAGTGGGACGTTGGGGGGATGCGGGCTCGCCTACTCGCCTAGTGGATGGTCGCGAGCAGTTGGACCGCGAGCGCCCCGGCGAAGAAGGCGGTAAAGCCACAGATCAGCAGCAGGGCGACACTCAACGCGGCGACGATGCGGTGCATGGTCAGGACTGCCTCTCGCGCTGCCGCGAGACGGCCTTCCCTCTCGGGGAGGGTCTACGCAACCAGCGGACCAACCCCGATTACGAACATCCGTTCTAAATCTCTGTCACGATTTCGCCCTCCCGGCGCGTCCGAAGAGACGAAGGGGCTCGCCCAGCGGAGACGGCGGGGCAGCTTCGCGGATGAGGAGGTGGGGTGTGGGTGTGGGGCAAAGCCAGGCGGCCGGGCAGGCCGCCGGACGGCGCTGCGCGCGCCCGGGGTGCCGCGCCTGGGCGATGCGCGGCCGGGCGTACTGCTGGGCGCACCGGGCGACGCAGGAGCCGGCGGATGCAGTGGGGATGAAGACGGAGGCAAGCGCGGGGGTAGGGATGGGGGTGGAGGAGACGCGGGCGCTCTTCGCGCGGCGCGTCGAGGCGGTGCTGAACCGGCTGCAGAGCGCGGGCGCGGAGCCGGAGTCGCTGGCGGAGGAGATCGGCGCGCTGCGGCTGGTGCTGGCGCGCCTGCTGGCCGGGGAGGACGACCCGGCGCGGCTGGCGAGCAGCATCCCACGCATCGTCGATACGACGGTGCGCGCGATCCGCACCCAGCGCACGTTGAGCGGCGCGCTGGCCGAGAGCCTGACCGAGGCGCTGACGCAGCTCCTGATCGAGCTGGGGCTGGACGAGGGGTGATGAACGAGCAGGGGCAGGAGCAGGAGCAGGAGCGTGAGGCGCTGCGCCAGGGGGTGAGGCTGCGGGCGCTGGTCGGGCGAGGGTGGGAGCGGGAGCGCGGCGGGCAGGCGGCGGGGGAGCGCGCGGTCGATCTGGAGCCGGGCTGCGCCTACGGTGTGGTGACGCGGCAGAAGGTCGACGACCTCATCAGTGAGCTGCGCGTCATCCGGGGGCGGCTCGACTCGCTCTTCACGCTGATGGTGGGCGCGATCGCGCTCGATCTGCTGCTGCGGCTGGCGGGCTGGCAGTAGGGGGCGGGCCCTCATCCCCAGCCCCCTCTCCCAATGCTGGGAGAGGGGGAGACGAGGATGGATTGTAGGGGCGGGTTTGCAACCCGCCCAGCTTACGGGGAAGGAGCGGGGCGGGATGGACGAGGAGCGGAGCGAGCAGGCGAATGCGGCGCGGGAGGGCGCGGTCGACCTGGGGAAGGTGCGCGACTTGATCTTGGCGGCGCATCCGGGGGTGATTCCGGAGCTGGTGCAGGGTGACACGATCGACGCGCTGATCGGCTCCGTCGAAGCGGCCGAGGCGGCCTACCAGCGCATCGTTGAGGCGGTGAAGGCGCAGCAGCCGACCGCGTCGGCCGCTCCGACCGCTCCGACCGTGAGCGCGGGGCAGCCGGCCAGCCCGGCGCGGCAGTTCGTGGTCAACGTGGAGGAGCTCTCCAGCGAGTCGAAGATCGCTGAGGGCTTGCGCCGGCTGCGCAAGCAGTAGCGGCCAGAGCGCACAAGCGCACACAAGGGGGTGACTGACGCATGGCGATGACGCTAGTAGAGGCCGCGAAGCTGACGCAGGATCTGCTGCTTCGGGGCGTGATCGAGACGATCATCAAGGAGTCGAGCGTCCTGACCTCGCTGCCGTTCATGAACGTGACCGGGACGGCGGTGACCTACAACAAAGAGGCGACGATGCCGGCGGTGTCGTTCTACAGCGTGGGCGACGCCTGGACGGAGGCCTCGCCCACCTTCACGCAGGTGACGGCGGCGCTGAAGATCCTGGGCGGGGATGCGGACGTCGACAACTTCATCCAGCAGACGTACGCCGACCCGAACGACATCGAAGCCACGGTGATCGCCAGCCGGGCCAAGGCGGTGGCGCACAAGTTCAGCGATACGTTCTACAACGGCGACACGGGCACGGACGCCAAGAGCTTCAACGGGCTGGGCAAGGTGGTGGCCGCGGGCCAGACGCTGACGGCGGGGGCCAACGGCGCGGCCCTGACCCTCGACATGCTCGATCAAC
>DASSHC010000165.1:0-11154 GCA_035693105.1 Thermomicrobiaceae bacterium
CGGTGTAGCGCGGGCTGCCGCCGGCCGCTTCGATGGCCGCGATCATGTCGCGGGTGGCCTGCACCGGCACGATCGGGTCGTCGGCGCTCTGGAAGGCCCAGATCGGCAACTGCGCCAGCGGGGCCGCCTGGGCGGGGTCGCCGCCGCCGCAGATCGGCGCCGCCGCGGCAAAGTAGCCGGGATAGCGCTCGAGCAGCTCCCAGGCGCCGTAGCCGCCCATCGAGAGGCCGGTGACGTAGCGGCGCTTGGCATCGATCTGGGGCACCTGCTGCTGCAGGGCGTCGACGATCTCCTTGGTCAGGCGCAGCGCGTCGGTCGGCTGCGGCGGGAGCCGGTAGGACCCGGTGTTCGACGGGACGGAGACGAAGCTCTGACCGACCACGACCTGCGGCACGACCACGACGCTGGGCCAGGTCTGCTGCACCGTGGGACTGTAGGGGGTGTCGATGCCCGGCCCCCAGACCGCCGCGTAGGGATCGCTAAGGAGCACGTCGCGGTTGGCCTGCGCGCTCCGGTTGGGGTCGTACCGCTCGCCCCCGCCGTGCAGGAGGAGGACGAGCGGGTAGCGCTGGGCGGCGTCGAAGTGGCTGGGGAGGTAGAGGTAGAAGGTCATCGTCAGCCCGTGCGTGTCGCGGTAGAGGCAGGTGCGGTAGTCGCTGGGGGCGCCGGGCTGGCAGCCGAGGCCGAGGCCGCCGGGGATGCCCGGCAGTTGCCAGTCGCCGTGCAGCGATGCGTCGCTGACTGGGCTCTGGCCCAGCTGCGTGTAGCGCCAGGCGTAGTAGTGCTGGCCGACGTTGCCGGCCTCGACCTGCCAGCCTTCCGGGTTGTCTGGGGTATAGGTCATGACGCGGCGCTCGAAGACCTGCACCAGCACGAGCCTGGGCGTGCCGCCGACCAGGACGTGGGTCCAGTAGGCTTCGGTCAGCGGGTAGCCGGTGGCGTAGAAGGAATTCGGGAAGAGCGGCGCGGCGGCGTACTGGCCCTGCTGCTCGACCAGGCCCGATGAGCGCATGAAGTCCCAGAAGACCGAGGCGATCTGGTGATCGATCCCCGGCACCCGCACGTGCTCGGCGGCGCGGACCGCGTAGCGCGCCAGCGACGGGTCGGCCCCGACCTGGCCGGCTCGGTCGACCGTCTGGATCAGTGTCCAGCCGTCGGGGATCGCCTGGTAGCTGCGCAGCCCGCTGAAGCTGGCGTAGGTGGGTCCGTTGCGATCGTTCAGATCGCCGGCCACGTTGACCTGCGCCGGGGCGTGCTGCTGGAAGGTGCTGGCGCCGAGTTGCAGGCGGCCGGTGACCAGCTCCTCGGCCAGCAGGCCGTTGGTGACGTACCACGGCGAGCTCGGATCGCCGCCGGGGTTGGTACGCTCCATGCGCGACTTGTCGAAGTACTGCACCAGGCGCTGGCCGCCGGGCGCGCCGGCATAGAGCTCGTCGAGCGCCGGCGTGTCGGCCGCCGGCCCCCACATCCAGGTGCGGGCGACGGTCCCATTGGCGACCGGATGGTCGGTGCGCGCCCAGGTCGCCCCGAACGCGCCGCCCGCGATCGGTGCGCGTGCCGCCACGGCCGGTGCGGCGATCAGGCACGCCAGCACGACGAGCGCGGCGGCGACGGCGCGGCGGGGGCGGATCACGTCGGTCCCTTCCGGTCGATCTCGTATTCGGCTTGGGCGGGCCGCCCCGAGCAGATCGCGCCGTTGGGGTCGCCCAAGCTTCGTTGATTGCCCGCGGCCCAATATGCGTGGCTCGGAGGATACCAGACCGACGGCAGCGGATCACCGCCGCAGCCGCTTATCTCTCACCTACACACGTTGCCGCTCCAGCGTACGATAGGTGCGGCATTTCCGAGCCGTCGAGGCGTGCTGTGGCCGGCGCGACTCGTGAACACTCCACCTTCGCCGGCTACGCCAGCCGGGACCGGGAGCAGGTGTTGGCGGCCGCCTCGGTCCGATCCGCCAGCGCCCCGCGTGCCCTTCGCACCCCCTGGCAATTCCCGGTTCCCCGCTTGCGCAATTCACCAGCAGGACGTAGGCTAGGCCCATCGCAGCGCGTCCGCCGTTTTGATCGGGGCCACGATGGGCACGACGGACCCCTACCTCTTCGTCAGCTACGCCAGCGCCGACCAGGCGCGCGTCGACCGTGTCGTCGAGCAACTGGAGGCGGCGGGCGTCCGGCTTTGGATCGACCGGGAGGGGATTCAGGGTGGCAGTAGCTACGCCGAGGTGATCGGGACCGCGGTCAAGGGCGCCGCCGCCCTGCTCCTGTTCTGCTCGCCGGCGTCGCTCGCCTCGCGCAACGTCCACCAGGAGATCGCCCTCGCCTGGAAATACGAGCGCCCCTACCTGCCGCTCCTGCTGGAGCCGGTCAGCGTGCCGCCGGAGATCGAGTACTGGCTCGAAGGGGTCCAGTGGATCGAAGTGCTCGACCTGAGCCCCGGCGAATGGTTGCCGAAGGTGCTGGAGGCGCTGCGACCATTGGGGCTGCCCGTCGCCGCGCCCGGCCAGCTCGCGGACGGACCCCAGCACGCCCGGCGCCGCCTCGTGCTGCCCTTCTCCCCGGCGCCGCTCTTGGGGCGCGAGGAGGATCTTGCCGCGATTGAGGCCCTCCTGCGGCAGGCGGAGGTGCGGCTGCTGACGCTGACCGGACCGGGCGGGATCGGCAAGACGAGCCTGGCCATCGCGGTCGGCCGGGCCATCGCCCAGGATTTCGCGCAGGGGGTCGTCTTCGTCGATCTCGCGCCCGTGCGCGACCCGGCGCTGGTCGGGCCGGCGATCGCGCACGCGCTGGAGCTGTCGCTGACCGGAGGGCGGAGCCTGGAGGAGCAGCTCGTAGCCGCGCTGGCGGAGCAGCAGCTCCTGCTGATCCTCGACAACTTCGAGCAGGTGCTCGACGCCGCGCCCCTGCTGGCCCAAATGCTGGCCGCCACCACCGGCCCGAAATTCCTCGTCACCAGCCGGGCCGAGCTCCACCTGCGCGCCGAGCGCGAGTACCCGGTCGAGCCCCTGCGCCTGCCCGATGCCGCTGGGCCACTCTCGCTCGACGAGCTGGCCCTGAATCCAGCCGTCGCCCTCTTCGTGGAGCGCGCGCGGTCGGTCAAACCCGGGTTCGCGCTCGACGCGGCCAACGCCGAGGCCGTGGTCGCGATCTGCCGCCGATTGGACGGGCTGCCGCTCGCCCTGGAGCTGGCGGCGGCCCGGTTGCGGGTGCTGACGGCGCCGGCGCTGCTCGGCCGCCTGGAGCACCGGCTCGCCCTCTTGACGGGCGGCTCGCGGGACCAGCCGGCGCGCCACCAGACGCTGCGCGACACGATCGCCTGGAGCTACGACCTCCTCGCCCCGGCCGAGCAGGCGCTCTTCGCCCGGCTGGCCGTCTTCGCTGGCGGGGCACCCCTAGACGCCATCGAGGCGGTCTGCGTCGACCCGGAGGGCGATGCCGGCAGCCTGCTGGACCGCCTCGAGGCCCTGGCGCGCGCCAGCCTGCTGCGGGCGGTGGAGAATGGGGCGGACGAGCCGCGCTTCATCATGCTGGAGACCATTCGCGAGTATGCCGCCGAGCGGCTGGCGCCCCGGCCCGATGCCGTCGCGGTGCGGCAGGCGCACGCCGCGTATTACCTGACGCTGGCGGAGGAGGCGGAAGGCGCCGCGCGCGGGCCGGAGCCGGGGGCCTGGCTGGACCGGCTGTCGCGGGAGCACGACAACCTGCGGGCGGCTCTGAGTGGGGCGCTGGCGCGGGGCGAGGCGGCGCTCGCGCTGCGGCTGGTAGCCGCGCTGCGCGAGTTCTGGCAGGCGCGCGGCTACCTGCGTGAGGGGCGGAGCTGGGCCGCGGCGGCCCTGGCGGCGGGGCGCGGCGCCGAGCCAGCCCCGCGCGCGGCGGCGCTGCTCACCGCCGGCTGGCTGGCGGCCTGGCAGGCCGACTGGGACGCCGCCGAGGCCGCGGCGCGCGAGAGCGAGCGGCTCTGCGCGGCGAGCGAGGATCGCCATGGCCAGGCGGAGTCCCTCTACCTGCGGGGGTTTATCGCCCGGCTCCGGGGCGATCGCGGGGCGATGGAGCCGTTCGAGGCCAGCCTGGCGCTCTATCAGGCGCTCGACGATCAGCGCGGCGTCGCCCTGGCCCATCGCGAGATTGGCCGGCAGGCGCTGATGGCGGGCGACCTCGCCACCGCGCGCACCCATCTCACTGAGGCGCTGGCGCTGCGGCGATACCTGGGGTCGCCCAGCGATATCGCGGACACGGACCACGTCATGGGGCTGGCCGCGGGGATGGCGGGCGACTACCAGGCTGCCCTGACCTACCTGCGCGAGAGCCTGGCGGTCTGGCGGGCGCTCGACGATCAGGTCTGGCTCTCGAAGGTGCTCAACAATCTGGGGCTGATCGAGTCCTGGGTGGGAGATTTCGCCGCCGCCGCCGCGCTGCTGGAGGAGGCGCTGGCCGTCCACCGCGCGCTCGGCGACCGGCTGGGCATCTCCCTCAGCCTCGGCAGCCTGGCCTTCGTCTGTCACGAGACGGGCGACGACGCGCGGGCCTGGGCACTGCTGGCGGAGGCGCTGCCGCTGACGCAGGCGCTGGGCGAACGCGATCGGATGGCGCCGGCCGCGGAGCAACTGGCGGGCCTGCTCGGCGCACGGGGCGAGGCGGCGCGGGCCGCGCGGCTCTACGCGGCCGCCGACGCCTGGCGCGAGCGCATCGCCGCGCCGCCGCGCTACCCGGGATTCGAGCCGGTCTATAAGCGCGACCTGGCGCGCACGCGGGAGCAGTTGAACGAGCAGGAGTGGACAGCCGCCTGGGCGGCCGGCCGGGCCATGCCGCTGGAGGCGGCGATCTCGGAGGCGCTGGCGCTCGCTCCTCCGCCGCCCAGCGCGCACCAGTGACGCGCGCCGCGGATCGCAGACGCTGCCTCGATGTCCCGCCGATTGCCGCCAGCTCGTGACGGCAATCTGAGCGATCGCGTATTGCCAGGCGGCAATACGTCCGCTACTATGAACGGGAGCACACATTTCGGCTGTGGACTGCAACAAAGGGGGTGTCCGGATGACGGAGGGCAACACGGGCGGGTCCGTCATGTCGGGATCGGGGAGCAACCGGCCCGCATCCAGCATCAGCCTCGACCAGTTTACGGAGACGGTGGTCGGAGCCGTGCTGCGGGCGCTCGACGCGCGCGACCAGGAAAATGCGAGCTTGAAGCACAGGAAGCGCCCGCCGGTCTTCTACGGCCTCTGGTTCGCGTCGCTCGATTCCGTTGAACCCGGGCAGCAGACGGGCGAGATCACGCAGCGCTGAGCGCGGGCGGGATCAGCGCCGAGCCAGAAGGGTGAGGTTAGGCCGCATGGCTGAGCGAGCTGATGCGGGCGATCGAATGATCTGCCCGAGCGCGCGGCCAGAGATGGACGGGGCGGTCGCCTTCGGCGTGGTTGGCGGCACGGCCCGCGAGCCGCGCGTCGGCTATCTTTCCGAGCCACGGCCCGTCAGCGACGAGCTGCTGGCCCTGGCCGCGCCGGTCACGCCGGTCGAGGTCTTTCGCTTCGCCGCGCCCTGTGTCGAGTGCGCCTGCCGGCACTTCGACGGCAGCAACTGCCGCCTCGCCCAGCGCACCGTGCGGCTGCTGCCGGTGGTGGCCGAGCGCCTGCCGCCCTGCCGCGTGCGCGCCAACTGTCGCTGGTGGCGGCAGGAGGGTCGCGCGGCCTGCCTGCGCTGCCCGCAGGTGGTGTCCGAGAACGCGCTCCCGAGCGCGGAGGCCCGCCGCGCGGCCACGCCCGAGCCCTAGCACCTCGCCCCTATAGCCCCGGGAAGACCCAGCGGGCCGGGTCGTAGCTGGGGAGCTGGCCGATGATGTAGCGCGGGTCGGGCGACTTCGGCGCCGGCACCGTGACCCAGCCGCGCACGCACTGGCCGGGGATGATGCCGTCGGAGCGCAGCACCGGCGACCTGCCGCCCTCGGCCCCGGCGTGCTGGCTGCCGTCCGGCAACTCCAGCGCGAATTCCCGCGGACCGACCGCCAGCCCATCGACCTGCCGTCCGGCGCAGACCTGCACGTCGAGCGCCAGCAACCGCTCGTTCCGGCCCGGTTTGAGATCTCCCGTGCCGCTCGGCGCCGGCAGCGCCGCGAAGACCGTGACGCTGCTGCCGTTGGGGTAGCTCTGCTGCGCGCCGAGCGCCAGCACCGAGGGGATCGGCGTCGGCGTGGCCGGCGCTGGAGTGGGTGTCGGCGTCGGGCTGGGAGTGGACGTCGGTGCCGGCGTGGGTGCCGGCGTGGGTGCCGGCGTGGGCATCGGTGTCGGCGTCGGCGTCGGGCTGGGCGTGGCGGTGGGGGTCGGCTCGGGCGCGGTCGGCGTGGCCGAGGGACGCGCGACGACGAGCGCCGCGGTGGCGACGGGGACACCGCTCGGCGGCGGCACCGGGCCGCTGCAGGCCGCGGCCGCGAGAGCCAGCGCCAGCAGCGCGGCCGCGAGCGCCAGGCACGCCGGCAGCAGGCCGCGCCGCTGCGCTCGTCCTCGCTCGCCGTCGTCTCTCGGCAAGCGCATTCCCTCGCTCATGCTCCTCAGTCGCCCCACCCTGCTGACCCGGCGCACGCTCCAGCCTCGGTGTACACCGCCGGGCCGTCCGCGTGCATCGTGCGATAGTCACGATTCCGTCAATCGGCGGAAGGGCTCGGCGGTGGCCTCGCTCTGGCCGCGACGGCCGGCGCCCGTACGGCCCGCTCAGTAGGGGCAGACCTCGGACGGAGCCGTGTCTGCCCTGGTTCCCGTGCGGCACGGCAAGGGGGAAATAGGGCAACAACGGTGGCTTTGCCGAGCGTAGCCGATAGGGCAGCGAGGGCAGACACAGCGGTCTGCCTACAGCGGTAGCGGGTTAGCCCAGCTGTGGCAGGCCGGCGAGCGCGGCCTCGATCTCCGCCTGGGGGTGCTCGTAGTCGATCAGCCGCCCGGCGAAGTACGACTCGTAGGCGCCCAGATCGAAGAAGCCGTGGCCCGAGAGCCCGATCAGGATCGTGCGCGCCTCGCCCGCCTCGCGGCAGCGCAGCGCCTCGTCGATGGCGGCCCGCACGGCGTGGGCCGACTCGGGCGCCGGCACGATCCCCTCGGCCCGGGCGAACTGGACCGCGCCCTCGAAGACCCCGGTCTGCGTCAGCGCGGTAGCCTCGATCACGCCCTGCTCGTAGAGCAGGCTGACCAGTGGGGCCATACCGTGGTAGCGCAGCCCGCCGGCGTGGATGCCGGCCGGGACGAAGCGGTGCCCCAGCGTGTGCATCTTGACCAGCGGCGTCATTTGCCCCGTGTCACCAAAGTCGTAGGCGTAGATGCCGCGGGTGAGCGTCGGGCAGGCCGCGGGCTCGACCGCCACGATGCGGATCTCCTTGCCCTGCAGCTTCTCGCGCACGAAGGGGAAGGTGAGCCCGGCGAAGTTGGAGCCGCCGCCGACGCAGCCGAAGATGATGTCCGGGTAGGCATCGGCCAGCTCGAACTGCTGCTGGGCCTCCTGCCCGATGATCGTCTGGTGTAGCAGGACGTGGTTCAGCACGCTGCCGAGCGAGTAGTGCGTGTCCTCGCGCGTGGCCGCGTCCTCGACGGCCTCGGAGATGGCGATGCCCAGGCTGCCGTTGGAGTCCGGATCTTCCGCCAGGATGCGCCGGCCGGCCTCGGTGTCGGGGCTGGGGCTGGGCACGCAGCTCGCGCCGTAGGTCTCCATCAGGGCGCGGCGGTAGGGCTTCTGCTCGTAGCTGACCTTGACCATATAGACCTTCAGCTCCAGGCCAAAGAAGGCGCAGGCCATGGCCAGCGCGCTGCCCCACTGGCCGGCGCCGGTCTCGGTGGTCAGGCGCGGCACGCCCGCCTGCTTGTTGTAGTAGGCCTGGGCCACCGCCGTGTTGGGCTTGTGGCTGCCGGCGGGGCTGGTTCCCTCGTACTTATAGAAGATGCGCGCCGGGGTATCGAGCGCCCGCTCCAGCCGGTGCGCGCGGTAGAGGGGCGTCGGCCGCCAGAGGCGGTAAATGGCCTGGATCTCCTCGGGGATCTCGATCCAGCGCTCGGTGCTGACCTCCTGCTTGATCAGCTCCAGCGGGAAGAGCGGCAGCAGGTCCTCCGGGCCGATCGGCTGGCCAGTGCCCGGGTGGAGCGGCGGGGGCGCGGGAGACGGCAGGTCGGCCTGGAGGTTGTACCAGGCGGCCGGCATGGCCGACTCGGGCAGCAGGAACTTGGTCGTCTGGTTCGCTGTGTTCATGGCTCCTCCATCACGCATCACGCACGCGCTCGCGGGCAGCGCGCCGCAGTCGTCCTGAGCTATACGGGGACTGGCCCGGTGAGCGCTGATCCTAGCGGCGGGTGCGGCCGCTGTAAACCCCACCTGGACCGGCCTGCATGGTACGATGCCCTTCACCTCTCGGATGGGGACACGGTAGGGAAGCGGCTGGGGTGGAGACGCGGCAGAGTGGTGCGGCGGAGGGGCAGGACTCGATCCTGCACGCGCTCACCGCCTACCCGGCCTATCGCCTCCTCTTCTCGACCACGGTCGCCACCAACGCCGCCTTCTGGATGTGGAATATGGCCACCGGCTGGCTGGCGCTGATTCTCACCGACTCCGCCTTCTTCGTCGGGCTGACCTCCTTCCTGGCCGGCATCCCGATCCTCCTCTTCACCCTGCCGGCCGGCACGCTGATCGACCGCGCCGACCGCCGCCTGGTGCTCCTTGTCGCCCAGATCGCGGTCGCGGTCGTCTCCAGCGCGGTGGTGCTCCTCTTGCTGCTCGACCTGCTGGAGCCGTGGCACCTCTTGGCGGCCGTCTTCGTCAACGGCACGGCCATGTCCTTCGTCTTCCCCACGCGCAACGCCCTGATCGCCAACCTGGTGCCGCCCGCCGACCTGGGCAACGCGGTCGGGCTGAACGCCACCGGCCAGAACCTGGCCCGCATCGCCGGGCCGACGCTGGCTGGGCCGCTGCTGGCGGCGGTCGGGATCTCGGCCACCTTCGTCATCTGCATGCTGGTGCAGATTTTGGCGCTGACCTTCACCCTGCGCCTGCCGGCGGTGCGCCCGGCGCCGGCAGGCGCGCGGCCCTCGCTGCTGGGCGGCATCGCCGAGGGTCTGACGGTCATCCGCCGCAGCGCCTACCTGAGCGGCATGATGATCCTGGCCTTCGTGCCGACGATGTTCCTGCTGCCCTACCAGAACTTCCTGCCGGTCTTCGCCCGCGACGTGCTGGAGATCGGCTCCGGCGGGCTGGGCGTGCTGCTGGCGGTCAACGGCGTGGGCGCGGTCATCGGCTCGCTGGCGGTGGCCGGCTCGCGCCGGCTGACGCGCCGCGCCGACGCGCTCCTCTGGTCGACGGTCCTGCTGGGGCTGGCGGTGATCGTCTTCGCCGGCAGCGGGCAACCCCTGCTGGCCGGGCTGATGATCCTCCTGGCCGGCCTGCTCAGTTCCTTCTACTCGGCGCTGAACAACTACCATATCCAGATGGGGGTGGACGACCGGGTGCGCGGGCGCGTGCTCAGCGTCTACTTCCTCTCCTGGGGCGTGCTGCCGGTCGGCACGCTGCCGCTCGGGGCGGCCGCCGATGTCTACGGCGCGCCCGCCGCCGTGGGCGTCATGGCGGCGATCGGGTTAGCCTTGATCGCGCTGGCGGCGCTCTGCTTCCCGGTGCTGCGCCGCGCCGGCGAACCCCAGCCGAGCGCGCTCTAGCTCGCCTGTGGACTGGAGGAAGGTGGAGCGGTAGCGGTGCGCCTGCGCCTGCCCTGGTACATCCGCGATCGGATCATGCGCCTGATCCTGCTGCTCGGCTTCTTCGCCGGGCTGGCGGGCGGGCTGGTCATCCCCTTCCTGACGCTCACCGCCCACAACCGCGGCGTCTCGCTGCGCGCCATCGGCGTGATGGCCGCCGGCTACCTGCTGGCGCAGATGGCGCTGCAGCTGCCGATGGGCGCGCTCTCCGATCGCTTCGGGCGCATGGCGCCGATCGTGGTCGGGCTGGCGATCCAGGCGGCCGCCACCGCCGGCTTCGCCCTCGCCGAGAGCACGCCCGTCTTCATCCTGCTACGCGCCGGGCAGGGCGTGGGCGTGGCCGTGCTCTACCCCTCCTTCCGCGCCCTGATCGCCGACGCCACCGTGCCCGAGCAGCGCGGCCAGGCCTACGCCGTGGCCAACGCCGCCTTCACCGCCGGGCTCCTCTTCGGCCCGCTGATCGGCGGCGTGGCGGCCGGCGCCATCGGCGTCAATACGCTCTATCTCACCGCGGCTGGCGGCGAGGCGGTCATCGCGCTCGGCGCGCTGCTGGCGATGAGCCGGATCGGGCTGCCGCAGCGGCCGCAGGCGCCGGCCGAGCGGGTGCCGTTGCGCGGCCTGCTAACGCGCTCGCTGGTCGGCGCCTTCCTGCTCTCGTTCGCCGGGCAGTTCCAGTTCGGGCTCTTCGGCGGGCTCTGGTCGATCTACCTGAACGACCTGCACGCCAGCGACTTCCTACTCGGATTGTCGTTCAGCACCTTCTCGATCACCTTCGTGCTGGTCGCGCCGCTCGGCGGCCGGCTGGCCGACCGCGGCCGGCGCTGGCGCATCATCCTGATCTCGAACATGGCCTACGCGCTGGTGGTGGCGGCCTACGGCCTGATCCCGAACGTGCCCGCCATCCTGGTGCTCGGTGGGGTCGAGGGGATCGTGGCGGCGATCAGCCAGCCGGCCGCCGACGCCTATCTGGCCTCGGTGGCCGATCCGCGCACCATGGGGCGGGCGCAGGGTGCCTACGCCACCGTCGGCATGTTCGGCGCGGCCATCAGCGCCTTCATCGCGCCGGTGCTCTACGCCGTGTCGCGCCCGCTTCCCTTCGTGGTCGGCGGCGTCGTCCTGGCCGTCTTCGCCCTGGGCGGCGTGGCTCTCGTGCGCGAGACCGAGCTGCACCACCCGCTCCAGTCCGTCCACATCGTCACGCCGTTCTCGCCCGAACTGGAGGAGATGGCGGATTCGTGATGAAGCCTCCAGCCGCGTCGGGGAGCCCTCACCCTGCCCTCTCCCGTGCGCGGGAGAGGGAGCACGTAAGGATCACCGTAACCTGCTTCCCTTCGCCCACGCATGGGAGAAGGGGCGGGGGATGAGGGCAGCCCCGTGGCCGTGGGCTGGGGGCACCCGAGTAGGTGGGGGTGAGGGTTCCTCTCCATCCCGCCCAGTGCTATCGTGCG
>DASSHC010000166.1:0-3732 GCA_035693105.1 Thermomicrobiaceae bacterium
CATCCCACTTCGACATGCGCCCCACGACGACCGTGCGCGCCGGCATGTTGACGCCCAGCGCCAGGGTGTCGGTGGCGAAGACGACCTGCATCAGTCCGCGGCTGAAGAGAACCTCGACCAGTTGCTTCAGGATCGGCAACAACCCGGCGTGATGGAAGCCGATTCCCAGTCGTGCCAGCGTGGCGATCGACTCGACCTGGCTCAGCTCACGGTCCTCCAGCCGCATCCCGCCCAGATAGCGCTGGATGATCTGCTCGATGCGCTCGGTGGTCTCGTCGTCGTGGATCAGGCGCGGCCGCATCACCGCGAACTGCTGGGCGAACTCCTCGCAGTCGCGGCGGCTGAAGAGGAAGTAGATGGCCGGCAGCATCTGCTCGCTCTGGAGCGCGCGAATGACCTCCCAGGGCGCCGGCTCGCGATCCTCGATCTGGCGCCGGTCGTGCAGCAGCCCGCCCTGCGTGGAGCGGCGCCGCACCTCACCGCCGACCTGCGGGAAGTCGGCAACCTGCTCGCCCTCGTGATTGATCACCAGGTGCAGCTTGTTGTCCAGAAAATAGTAGAGCGCCAGCGGCACGGCGCGCTCGAAGTGGGTGATCAACTGGATCGGGCGGTGGGTGCGGCTGATCCAGTCGGCGATCTCCTGCGCGTTCGAGACGGTGGCCGAGAGGCAGACGAGCTGGATGTGGTCGGGGCAGAGGATGATCGCCTCTTCCCAGGTGGTGCCGCGCTCGGGATCGGCGATGTAGTGGACCTCATCGAAGATGATGGTGTCGACCGCGTCCAGCTCCCAGGGCGTTTGCAGCAGCATGTTACGCAGGATCTCGGTGGTCATCACCAGGATCGGGGCGTCGGGGTTCTCGCTGACATCCCCGGTGAGCAGGCCGACGTGCTCGCCGTAGATGGCGTGCAGGTCGCGGAACTTCTGGTTGCTCAGCGCCTTGATCGGCGTGGTGTACATCACCTTGCCGCCCCGCCGGAAGCTCTCGTAGACGCTGAACTCCGCCGGGATCGTCTTTCCGGTTCCGGTCGGCGCCGCCACCATGACCGAGTCGCCATTCAGGAACATCTCGATCGCCTCGACTTGGAAGGGATCCAGCTGAAAGGGATAGAGGGCGGCGAACTGGGCAATCTCCGCGGGAAGGGTGGTGGGGTCAGACATCAACGATCCGTCGCTTCCAACGCTACTCCTGTCCCCTGGTGTCGGCCGCTCGAAGCCGGCCACCCGCAGTATAGCATTGAGCGGGCATCCTTCATGACATAACCGCACTGAGCACGTGATCGCGGACGGTCGCAGCCGAGCGGGCGCCCGGCGAATGCGGCAGAGCATGACCGGTGCCTGTGCTACGATTGACGCTGGAGGAGCGCGTGCGCATCGCCATGCTGGCCCATCTGCTGAATTTTCAGCCCGGCTTTCGCCAGGCTGGTGTGAGCCGCTACATCGAGCACCTGCTGGCGGCGCTGCCGGCCGCCGCCCCGGAGGACGAGATCGTCGTTTTCGCCGGCCGCGAGACGTCTGAGCGGGCCGACGCGCTCGACCCGGCGCTTCGCTGGTCCGTCAGCCGGTTGCCCACCACGCGCCCCGAGATTCGCATCCTCTGGGAGCAGCTCGCGGCGCCGCCGCGCCTGGCGCGCGAGCGCATCGACCTGGTGCACGCCCCGGTCAACGTCGCGCCGCTCCTCGCCGCACGCTCAACGGTCGTCACCGTGCACGACCTGGCGTTCCTGCGCTACCCCGAGCAGTACCCCGGCGCCAAGCAGCGTTACCTGCGCTGGATGACCCGTCGCACGGTGGAGCACGCCGCGCGGGTGATCGCGGTCTCCGAGCACACCCGGCGCGACATACTTAGCTCCTACCATGTCGCACCGGAGCGCGTGGTGGTGGTGCCGAACGGCGTTGGGCCCGAATTCCGGCCCGCCGGCGACTCCGATGAGACGCAGGCGCTGCGCGCGGCGCACGGGTTGCCGCCGGAGTTCGTCCTCTTCGTCGGCACGCTCCAGCCGCGCAAGAACTTGATCGGGCTCCTGCGCGCCTGGGCGCGGGTCGAGAGCGATGCGCCGCTGGTGATCGTCGGCGCACCGGGCTGGCAGTACCAGCCCATCTTCGACGAAGTGCGCGCCCTCGGCATCGGCGAGCGCGTCATCTTCACCGGCTACGCGGGCGACCTGGCCCCCTGGTACCGCGCGGCGACCGTCTTCGTCTACCCCTCGCTCTACGAAGGCTTTGGCCTGCCGGTGATCGAGGCCATGGCCTGCGGTACGCCGGTGGTGACCTCGAATCTGTCTGCGCTGCCCGAGGTGGCCGGCGACGCCGCGCTGACCGTCGACCCGGAAGACCGCGACGCGCTGGCCGGGGCGATCGCGCGGCTGCTCGGCGACGCGGAGCTGCGAGCCTCGCTGCGCGAGCGGGGGTTGGCGCGGGCGGGGCACTTCAGTTGGGAGCGGACGGCGCGCGAGACGGCGGCCGTCTATCACGCCGCGGCCGGCGTACGGCAGGCCGCACTGGCACACTAGAGAGAAGTTTGGCAGGCGATGCGGATTCCAACCGGCGGTAGACCGGTCGAAGAGCTGGGCGAGTTCGACCTGATCGAGCAGCTCGGCCGGGTGCTGAGCCCCAAGGCGGGCAGCCCGGTCACACTCGGCATCGGTGACGACGCCGCGCTGTGGCAGCCGCGCCCCGGCCGCCAGCAGGTGGCGACGACCGATCTGCTCGTCGAGTACGTCGACTTTCGCCTGGAGTGGCTGGAGTGGGAGGACCTCGGCTACAAGGCGCTGGCGGTCAACCTGAGCGATTTGGCGGCCATGGGCGCCTGGCCGCGGCTGGCGCTGGTCAGCCTGGGGCTGCGCGGCATCGAGCGCGATCGCGAGATCATCGAGCTCTATCGCGGCATGGACGAGCTGGCGCGGCGTGAGCGAGTCGACATCGCGGGGGGCGACGTCAGCAAGTCGGATACGGTCTTCATCTCGGTGACGGCCATCGGCGACGTGCCGCTCAACCAGCGGGTGCTGACGCGCTCTGGAGCGCACGTCGGCGACGTGCTGGCGGTGACCGGGCCGCTGGGGCTGGCGGCGGCGGGGCTGCGCGTCATGCAGCAGAGCATCCCCTGGGTCGATGGCAGCCCGGCGATGCGCCGGGCGCAGCTGCGACCGGTGCCGCGCCTGCGCGAGGGCCGGCTGCTGGCGCGGCTGGGCGCGAGCGCGGCCATGGACCTGAGCGACGGGTTGCTGGGAGACCTGCCCAAGCTGTGCGCGGCCTCGGATGTCTCGGCGCTAGTCGACGCGGTGCGGCTGCCGATCCCCAGCGCCGTCCGCTGGGCGTTCCCCGACTGGCTCGACCTGGCGCTGCGTGGCGGCGAGGATTTCGAGCTACTCTTCACCGCCCCGCGCGACGTCTACGTCAAGATCGAGCGCGCCTTTCCGCGCCGGGGCCTGCGCCCGCCGGTGCGCATCGGTGAGATCGTCCCGCGCGGGAGTGATGGGCCGGAGGTGCTGCTGAAGCAGCCCAGCGGCGTGACGGAGGCGGCGATGCCAGGGGCGTTCACGCACTTTGGGACGGGGTGACGACGGGTGGTCATCGATGACGTTGGGTGCCGCGTGGGACACGGATCCCTCGACCGCGCTCGGGATGACGGGGTTAATTCGGGGCGGACGACAAAGGCAAGGCCCCCTCGTCAGCCCCTTCCTTTACCCTGACATCCCGAGCGCGGTCGCGGGATCCGTCCTGCCCTACTTCCC
>DASSHC010000167.1:0-9319 GCA_035693105.1 Thermomicrobiaceae bacterium
CTTCCTCCCTCGTGATCACTGTGCTGGAGATAGAGGCGGGCCGACCGGCCGCCGGCCCGCTGATGCCTGTTTAGCGCCGCGGGGCGGATTTGCCGTTGCTGTCCTCATCCTCGTCCTCGTCGGGGGTGTACTCCTCGTCGAGGTCGTAGGCGCTCATGGTGTGCTCGTCGACGCCCGGTTCGCCGGCAAAGGCGCTCTCCAGCCGGGTGCGCCCCTCGATGGCCGCATCGGCCAACCGGGAGGCGATCAGGCGCACCGAGCGGATGGCGTCGTCGTTGGCCGGGATGACGTAGTCGACGAGATCAGGGTCGCAGTTGGTGTCGACCATGGCGATGACCGGGATGCCGAGGCGCCGCGCCTCGGCGACCGCGATCGCCTCGCGCTTGGGATCGACCACGAAGATCGCCTGCGGCAACTGGCTGAGGTCGCGCAGCCCGCCGAGCGACAACTGGAGCTTCTCAAGCTCGCGCTGGATGCGGATCTGCTCCTGCTTGGGCAGGTTGTCGAACTCGCCGCTGTGGACCCGTTGCTCCAGCTCGCGCAGGTCGCGCAGCCGGCCGCGAATGGTGACGAAGTTCGTTAGCGTACCGCCCAGCCAGCGGCGGTCGACGAACGGCATGCCGGAGCGGCCTGCCTCGTTGCGGATGGCGTCCTGCGCCTGCTTCTTGGTGCCGACGAAGATGATGCGGCCGCCCCTGGCAGCGACCTCGCGGGCGAAATCCTCCGCCTCGTTGAGGAGCTGGATCGTCTGGCCGAGGTCGATGATGTGGACGCCGTGCCGCTCGACGAAGATGAACGGGCGCATCTTGGGGTTCCAGCGCTTGGTCTGGTGGCCGAAGTGGACACCGGCCTCAAGCAGCGCCTTCATCGTGGCGCGGGCGGTGTCATTGTCTTGTGTTTGGATTGTCGTGACCAATGCGTAGTCCTCTCCACGGTTGTTGCACGTCCGTGCCCTTCATCCCATTGCTAGACCGTGCGCACACGGCACCCCAGCCACGGTCCGGGCACGTGAAAATTTGGCAACGAACGTTGCCTCAAGGAGTATAGCATAGGCAGGGCGCGGGCCGGCGGGAAGAAGGCGGGTGGCCCCAACAGCCTTCGGCACCGGGGCACGAGGGCAGACACGGCTCCGTTCGATGTCTGCCCCGACAACGGGGACGCCGTCCCCGTTGTGGAACCTACGCCGCGGGCTTGAGGAAGTCGCCGGCGATCCAGCCGGTCTTGTCGCCGGCCTTGACCGGCCACCAAGTGTAGTTCTCGCCCTCTTTCGAGTCGCCGGTGATCGTCACGTCGGTGCCATCGGGGAGCTTGGCCACGATCTCGGCGTTGGTGTTGGGGTCGGCCCGCATGTTGACGCCGGTCCCGCCGGCGTTGACGATCGCCTTGATCCCCGCCTTGAGCGTCGTCGAGGTGGCCGGCGTGGCGCCGGTGTTGGCGCTGGCGGTGGCGGTGCTGGCGATGTGGGTGGGCGGCACGCCGGCCGCGCTGGTCGCGGTCGGGCTGCCGAGGTTGATGTTCGGGATACTGATGGTGGTCGGTGAGGCAGAGGCCCCGGCAGCGCCGCTGTTGTTGTCGTTGCCGAGGAGATTGCTGATCCAGAACCAGGCCAGCGCCAGCAGAACGATCACGCCGAGCACGGGGAGCGCGATGCGGATGTAGTCGGTCCAGTAGCGCTCGTCGGGGTTGTAGTTGAACTGGTGCTCGGATCCGCCGCCACCGCCGCCAGCGCCGCCAGCGCCCCCGCCCGAGCCGCCCATTCGCCCGGTGGCCCCGTACCGGTCGCGCGGGTCGAGGTCCTCGTCGTCCTCGTCATCGCCGAACGGGCGTCGGGTTCCAGACGGGGGGTACTGGCCCATGTCATCTCCTCCGTCACCCTGGGCGCCGGCGTTGCGGCGGAGCCCAGCGAACTGCACAGGTGCGACGACGACCGGCGCGGCGCCCTCGGTCTCGGAGCGAGCGTTGGGCGCATCCTCGGCGACGGCGCCGTCGATCGGTTCCCAATAGTTCCCCATCCCGCGGTCGCAGTCGAGGTCATCCTCACCGACGAGATGGCTTTGCTGGGGAGAATAGAGAAGCGGGTTACGACACCAGCCCTTACGCCAGATCGGCGCGGGCTCGTAGTACTTGCAGGTGCTGCACTTCCGGACGGTCACGCCGGTCCCTCTCTGCCACGCCCTGGGTCTGCTTGCTGCGGCTCGGGTCGGGCAGCAATGATAGCAGACTCAAAACGTCCCTTGGGATCGCGTGCTCGATTACCCCAGCCGTCCGGGCCATTATAGCATGGTGCTCCGGCGTGGGAACCGTCGCGGAATGGCTACTGCTCGCCGCGCGCGCGACGCGGCGCCGGCAGGCCCGACTCCTCTTCGCCGCCGAAGCGGCGCAGCATCGGGTTGCCGTCCTCCACTTGGGGCACGCCGCCGGAGGCGGCGCTGAGCGGCCCGGCCCCCTCCATACGCAGCTCCCCCTCGTAGATCGCGCCTTCGTTGATGACCAGCGTCTCGGTGACCACGCTGGCCACCACCCGGCCGGTCGGCATAATCTGCAGCTTGCCGTGGCAGGTCACGTTGCCGCGCAACTGGCCGGCGACGGCGATATTCGCCGCCTCGACGGTGGCGTCGACATCGGCGCCCTCCGCGATGAAGAGCAGTCCCTGGCAGCGGAGCGTGCCGCGCATCTCGCCCTCGATGCGCAAGTCGCGCTTGGTGGTAAACGTGCCCTCGACCGTCGAGTAACGGTCGACCAGACTGAAGGCCTCGGGAGCCGCGGTGTGCTGGGGCAGCCCCTCGCCGAAGCCCGAGGGTGGGGGCTGGCTCGCCGGCCGGTAGGTCATCTACGCCTCCTCGGACGCCGCCAAGCGGCGGCCTTCCTCCTACTGCGACGACCGGCGCGGCTTCGGCGCCGCGGGAGCCGGCGGCTCGGTCGTCAACGCCGCGTTCCCGGTTTCCATCTTGAGTTGCCCCGAGAGTCGCGCCCCCTCGTGGACGATCAGCTTGGGCGCGCGCACATCGCCGGCGACGTGGCCCTGCGGCAGGAGCTCCAGCCGGCCCCGCGCCTCGATCTTGCCGCGGACGACGCCGGCCACGATTACGTTGTCGGCGAAGAGCTGCGCGTCGACCTCGGCGCCCTCGGCGACGAAGACGTCGTTGTTGCTGTGCAGCTCGCCGTCGGCCTTACCGTGGATGTGGACCGACCCCTCGCTCTTCAGCGTCCCGTTCCAGTGGGCGTTGGCGGCGATGACGCTGGTATTGGCGTCGGCCGCTTGAAAGGTGGGACGGAAGCTCTGGGTGGGCGCGGCGGCGCGGCTGCCCGTCTCCTCGTGAATGCGGCTGGGGGCGTAGGTCAGCTCGTCACGCGGCGCGGCCGGGCCGGCGAACTCCTCGGCCGGCGGCTGCTCGCTGTAGCGAAACTCGTCGGTCGCGGGCTCCTCCTCGCCCTGCAACTGCTTGCGCAGGCTGGAGATTTGCCGCTGGAAGGAGTCGGTCCGGTTGTCCTTGCGAAAGAAGCTCACGTTCCCACCTCCTGCCGGTCCCCCGGCACCCGCGGCGGCCGCGAGCCCGGCGGCGCGTGTCGAAAGGCTGAGCCGCATGCTGGCCAGCGGCGCCGTCGACCGGCGCCAGGACGTCGCGATCCAGTCGGTCACCTTCGCCGCCCTCCAAGCTCTGCCAACGGCTTTGCCACGAAATGCGTTGAGAATTTCCTTGCAACCATCCGGTATCGGTCGGGCAATCATCGCTGGATCGCTCCCCCGCGATTCTACTACGTGACCCTTTCGCATCGCCGCGCGCACCCCATCCGCTGACCGGCACTGCCAGTATACGGTGTACGTACATACTTGTCCAGGGGACACGGCATGCGCTCTGCGACCAAATTGATTCGGTGTGGCTTCCCTTCCCCGGGCGGGCGAGGTAGAGTAGGGCCATGGAAGAAGATGACCGCGGGGCGATGTACGCGTTCTTCGGCGTCCTCGTCGCCTTCAAGGTCTTCACGCTCATCCTCATCTTCGCGCTGATCACCTCCTGGGAAACACTGGCGTTCCTGGTGCTCGGCCATGCGCTCTGGATCGGGATCGCGGCCGTCGTCTTCTGGAGTCCGGCACTCTTCTGGCTGCGGCTGCACCGGGTCCGGCGCCGCCGTAGGCGCCTGCTGCGCGCCGAGTGGAACGTCGAAGAGCCCAACCCTACCCGGCACTCGTAGCGCGCCCTCACCGTTTGCACACCCCTCCTCCCCGCTCGGGCCGCCCATCATTAACATGCAGCAACATGCATCCCAGTGGTTGCATTTCCCCGCGCCACCGGTTATGATGCAACCAGGAGGTTGCAAATGACGACTGACGCGGGGACGGATCACACCACCGATCGCATCGAGCGCAGCATCGACATTCAGGCGCCGCGCGCGCGCGTCTGGCGCGCGCTGGCGGACGCCGCGCAGTTCGGCGCCTGGTTTGGGGTCAGCTTCGACGGCCCCTTCACGCCGGGCGCGCGGCTGACGGGGACGCTCACGGACCCGGATTGGGCGCACGTGAGCTTCGCCGTCGTCGTCGAACGCATCGAGCCGGAAAGCCTGTTCACCTATCGCTGGCACCCCTTCGCGGTCGAGCCGGGGGTGGACTACGAGCAGGAGCCGATGACCCTGGTCGAGTTCCAGCTCGACGAGGTGCCCGGCGGCACGCGGCTCACCGTGGTCGAATCGGGCTTCGACGGCATTCCACCAGAGCGCCGGGGCATCGCCTTCCGCATGAACGACCAGGGCTGGGCCGAGCAGGTGCGCCGGGTCGCGGCCTATGTCACCTGAGAGCGGCGACCCCATCGACGCGGCCGAGGCCGCGTCGCTCTTCGCGGCGCTGAGCGACCCGACGCGCCTGACGCTGGTCGATCGCCTCTGCGCCGGTGGACCGCAGTCGATCGCGCAGCTGACGGCCGGCGGCTCGATCACGCGCCAGGCGGTCACCAAACATCTGCGCGTGCTGGCCGAGGCGGGGTTGGCGCACGACAACCAGCGCGGCCGGGAGCGCATCTGGACGCTCGATCTGGCGCGGCTTGACGAGGCGCGCCGGCATCTCGATCAGATCGAACAGCAGTGGGACCGGGCGCTCGGGCGCTTGAAGATGTTTGTCGAACAGGAGGAGCGAGACGTCATGGAGTGAGATGGCCGGACTGGGGAGCGATGACGGCATGACGACGGCACCAGACCGCACCGGAAGGGATTCCACGCGATGACGCAGGCTGTCGAGAACCGTGACGGAACCAGCTACGCCAAGACCTTGCGGATTCAAGCATCGCCGCAGCAGCTCTATCAGGCGGTCACCACCGCCGAGGGTATCCGCGGCTGGTGGAGCGACAAGACAACGCAGCAGGATAATGTGATCACCGTCGACTTCTGGAGCGGTCTCACCCAGACCCTGGAGCTGCAGGAGCTCGACCCCGGCAAGCACGCCGCCTGGCAGTGGCTCACGCAGCACTTCGTGGTGGAGGGCACCGACCAGACCGACGAATGGGTGGGGACACGAGTCGTCTTTGAGATCGAGCCGACGGCAGATGGCGGCTCCAACCTGGTCTTGACCCACCAGGGGCTGACGCCGCGGCTCGTCTGCTACGATTCCTGTTCGCTCGGCTGGGACGGCGCGCTGGAGAGCCTGCGGGCCTACCTGGAGCAGGGCGCCGGCACGCCGTACGCCGAGACCGAGTGAGGCGTCGGCGTGGCGGATTTCGGCACGCGCCAGCCACGTCACGCTCTGCCCAACTCAACGCTGGTGAGATCCTTCGGCTGCGGCCTCGGGCTGACAGGAGAAACGGAGCCCCGCCATCACTGTCATTCTGAGCCGCAGCGAAGAATCTCCGCTCAGTCTAAGACGGCGCCAATTGTGGACGGTAGGCGCTCGATCTGTCCCTCTTGCGACGTAATCGGCGACCGGCAACAGAAAACCCGGCGGCCTGGGCCGCCGGGTTCTTGCTTCTCGATCAGTACGCCCGACAGGATTCGAACCTGTGGCCTCTTGCTCCGGAGGCAAGCGCTCTATCCACTGAGCTACGGGCGCTCATTCGACGCCCGCTATTATACTCTCGCCCTCCCGCTGCCGCAATGCGGCGGCAGCCGGCAATGCATCGCCCTCGACCAGCGCCGCCACGGTGTTGCCCATGCGCACGCTGTAGTTGGTGCCCCGGTCCTCGGGGTAGATCTGCGAGGTATTGGCCAGATAGAGCCCCGGCAGCGGCGTGCGCAGCGCCGGGAGCCGCTCGGAGTAGTTGAGCGTGATGATCGGCTGGGCGGCGCGCTCGCGAAAGACCCAGAACTGCTCGATCCACTCCCGGCTGAACTCGGGATTGATCCGCTGCAGGTAGGGGACGTACTCGGCCAGTAGTTCGTCGTCGGCCATGGTGGAGTAGGGGTGGTCCTGCTCGACGTACTTGCTGACATAGATGAAGTGGCGCCCCTTGTAATGCTCCGGGCCGATGAAGTTGGTGTGCTCGATGATCCCGGTGAAGGGCAGCGACGGGTCGCCGATGTTGAGCCAGTAGATGTTTGAGAGCGGCCGGCGCGACTGCAGCAGCATGGTGACGGCACCCTGGTAGACGGCGCCGGAGAGTTTGGCGCGGTACTCCTCGGGTAGGTCGGGCACCAGCCGCGCCAGGATCGGCGAGGGCACGGTGGCGATCAGCACGTCGCGCTCGACCGCCTCGCCCTCGCTGGTGCGCACCAGCCAGCCGCCCTCTTCTTCGCGCCGCTCCAGCGCGTCGGTGCCGACACCGGCGCGCACGACGCCCCCTTGCTCGACGATGGCCTCGGCCAGCCGGTCGATCAGGACGTTGAAGCTCCCCAGGATGTAGCCCAGCCGCTCCTGCTCCAGCGGCGAGCGGCGCGACTGCGTGCGCAGGAAGATCTTGTTCCAAAACCAGACCATCGCCACCTGGTCGTAGCGCGGGCCGAACTTGGCGCGGAGCTGCGCGCCCCAGACCTTGTCGAAGGCGCGCCGGCCTACCGCGCGCCGCAGCCACTGGGCGGCGGTGACGCGCTCGAACTTGTCCCACTTCTTCGTCTTCTGCAGGTAGAGCGTCGCCAGGCCGACCCGCAGGCGGTCGCTCAGCGGAATGGCGTCGAGCCGCAGCAGGTCGAGCGCGCCGTTGAGCGGGTAGATCGTGCCGTCGGCGTAGAAACCGACGTTAGAGGGGAGCCAGAGGAGCTTGTCGCCGATGCCGATCTCCTCCATCAGCGCCGCGATGTCGCGGTCGCTGGTGAAGAGGTGGTGGTAGAAGTATTCGAGCGCGGTATCGAGCACCGGGAAAGCGGCCGCCTGGCCGCCGAGCCGGGGCGCGCGCTCCCAGAGGATGACGTCGTGGCCGGCCTTGGCCAGCCGGTAGGCGGCGGTCAGCCCCAGGATACCGCCGCCGATGACGCCGACGCGGAGACGCTCACTCACCGGCTGGCGACCCGTCCAGTCCCCGTCCCCGCTCCCGCTCCTGGCGCGGGCTGCGGCGCGCGGCCACGCAGGCGGGCGAAGAAGTGCTGCAGCTCGCGGTTCTCCCAGACGACCAGCAGCTGGCTGGCGTTGAAGATCGAGGAGTAGGTGCCGCTGACGATGCCGACAAGGAGGGCAAACACGAACCACTTGATGGTGGTGCCGCCGAGCAGGAAGAGCGCCAGCAAGGTGAAGATGACCGTCAGCGAGGTGTTGAGCGAGCGCACCAGCGTCTGGTCGAGGCTGTAGTTGACGACCTCCTCGAAGGAGCGTCCGGCACGGTGGGCCAGGTTCTCGCGGATGCGGTCGAAGACCACGATGGTGTCGTGGACCGAGAAGCCGATGACGGTCAAGAGTGCAGTGACGAAGAGGGCGTCGACCTCAACCCCCTTCCACCAGCCGAGGAAGGCGAAGATGCCGACCACCACCAGCACGTCGTGCAGCATCGCCAGCAGCGCGCAGATACCGAAGGCGAAGGGGTTATGCGTCTTGCGGAAGGCGTAGGCGATGTAGAGGAGGATGCCGATCGAGGCGATGCCGACCGCGACGATGGCGCGGTTGCGAATGGCGTTGCCCAGTGTCGGGCCGACCGACTCGAAGCTGGCGGTCTGCTCATTGATCGGGCCGAACTTGGCTTGGAGCGACTGCTCGATCTGGTTCTTGGTGTCCGAAGCCTCTTTCAGCTCCTTCATGCGGATCTGCACGCCGTTGTCCTGGGTCGTCTGGACTTCGGCGTTGCCGTAGCCGTACTGCGCCAGCACGTCCTTGACCGCGCCGGGCTGCACCGGGTGGCTGAACTGCACCTCCCACAGGGTGCCGCCGGTGAAGTCGATCGACAGCCGCAACCCCTCGGTTACCAGGAAGAAGACCCCCGGCAAGATGATGAGCAGCGACAGCGCGAACCACCAGTAGCGCTTGCCGACGATGTTGAGCGTCACGTCTTTCTACCTCGCTCTCGGCCAGCGGCCGAATTCTTCGCTAATCGCCAGCCGCCGGAGCGGTCGTTGGGATCTCGTGCTTCTCGACGCCGAACCACCATTCGTCGTGGAACCAGCCGCTGTTGAGCATCACGCGCAGCAGCGTGCGCGTGACGGTGATCGCGGTGAACAAGCTGACCGCCACACCGATGCCCAGCGTCAGGGCGAAGCCGGTGATGATGCTGGCGCCGGTGTAGCGGCCGAACCAGTAGAGAATGACGCAGGTGATTATGGTCGAGAAGTTGGAGTCGCGGATCGACGGCCAGGCGTGGTCGAAGCCCGCCTCGACCGCACGATGAACCGTGTGGCCCTTGCGTAACTCCTCTTTGAGTCGCGCGAAGATCAGCACGTTGGCGTCGACCGCCATGCCGATCGAGAGGATGAAGCCGGCGATGCCGGCCAGCGTCAGCACGACCGGGATCGACTTGAAGAGGGCGAAGGCGATGCCGGTGTAGATGATCAGCGCGATCACCGAGAGCACGCCCGGCACGCGGTAGAAGAGGATCATGAAGATCGCGACGATCGCCAAGCCGGCCAAACCGGCGGTGATGCTGCGGTCGATCGAGTCTTGACCGAGCGTCGGGCCGACGGTGCGGCTCTGGATCACGGTGAGCGGCACCGAGAGGGCGCCGGCCTTGAGCTGGACGCTCAGGTCGTTGACCTCCTGCACGGTCAGGCCGCTGATCTGCCCGGTGTTCTGGATGGCCGACTGAATGGTGGCGGTGTTGATCACGTGCTTATCGACCACGATCGACATCGGCTGACCGACGTGGCTGCTGGTGTACTGGTAGAACTTGTTGGCGGCGTCGGACTTCAGCTCGAAGCCGACCACCACCGAGCCGAACTGATCGGTGCTGGGGTAGGCGTCCTTGAGATCGGCGCCGGTGAC
>DASSHC010000168.1:0-15060 GCA_035693105.1 Thermomicrobiaceae bacterium
CCGTGCGAAAGGAGATTGTCGTGCCCCTCTTCGTCGTCGAGCATCAACATCCTCCTGAGCGCTGCCCGGCGGCGGCCGAGTGGGGCGGTATGTTGCTGGCCCACCTCTCGGCCGCCACCGCGGCGCGCTACGGCGTGGCCATCCAGGCCGAGGCGATCGTCGCTCAGCCGCACCGGATCATCCTGATCCTGGAGGCAGCCGAGCGCGAACAGATCGAACGCTTCATGCGCTTCTACCAGCGCTTCGGCCCCGTCACGATCTCGCTCGCCTCGACCAGCGAGGCAGCCGTGGCGCGTGGTGGCTGCGCCGTGCCGGAGGCAGCCTCCGGCTCGCAGAACCTCGTCGATTATGGCTCCTCGGGCTCGGGTGGCAGCAGGTAGCCGGGCACCGGCTCGGGGGTGAGCTGGGCCAGCGCCTCGGGGAAGGCGGCGGCCAGCGCCGCGACCCGCTCGACCGGCGCTGTCTCGCCCGCCAGCCGCCGCGCCTCGTCCACGCTCCCGGCGCGGCGCTCCAACTCGACCAGGAAGCCGCCGCCGAGCGCCGAGGTGTAGATCGCCTCGCCGGGCCGGGTGAGCGCGGCGGCGGCCTCGCGCCAGCGCGGGTGGCCGGCGGGCGCGGTGGCGGTCTGCCACCAGGTCAGCCGGAAGCCGCCGTCCGGCTCGACGGCGACGTAGAGCGCGACCGCGCCGCCGCTTTCCAGGATCAGCCGCTCACTCTCGCTGACCGCGCGCTCGCCCAGCGCCGTCGCCAGCTCCTGCTGGCGCTCGCGCCGCGCCGCCGCCGAGAGCTGCCCGCCGCCTCCCCGCTCGCGCTCCTGCTCGCGCTCCTGCTCGCGCTCCTGCTCCCGCTCTTCCGCCGTCATCGCGTCCTCCTCGTGCTCAACGTCTTCCGGCCCGCCGCCACTATGCTACGATGCGCGCGGACGGCTGTAATCACGTTCCGTGGTGAGACTGGTGCACGCTCGCTCCGGACGCTCCGCCGCTCAATCAGCGCGGGCAGCGGGCGAGGACCGAAAGGAAGCAAGCCTGATGGCAATCTCCCAACAATACCCCGGCGTCTTCGCGGCGATGGCTACCCCCATGACCGCCGAGGGCGGGCCGGACCCCGCCGGTATCCGCAACGTGGTCGACTATCTCTTCGCCAGCGGCGTGACCGGGCTCTCGCTGCTCGGCTCGACCGGCGAGTCGCCCCTGCTCAGCATCGCACAGCGGCAACTGGTGCTGGAGACGGCGCTGGAGGCGGCGAAAGGCCGCGGCACGGTCTACAGCGGCGCGGCCAGCACCGTCGAGGCGGACGTGGTCAAGAGCCTCAAAGCGGCGTCAAATGGCGCGGCGGGTGCGCTGGTGCCCCCGCCCTACTACTATCCTCTGGGGAACGACGGCGTGATCGGCTTCTACCAGCGCGTGGCCGAGGCCAGCCCGGTGCCGATCATCCTCTACAACATCCCGCGCATGACCAAGATCCAGATCACACCCGAGGCGGTCTCGACCCTGATCGAGCACCCCAACATCATGGGCCTGAAGGACTCCAGCGGCGACTTCGGCTACTTCTGCGCCATCGCCCGCATCGGCAAGGAGCAGGGGAACGGCGGCTTCACCCTCTACACCGGCTCCGACGCGCTGCTGGCCGCCGCGCTCTACGCTGGAGGCCAGGGGGTGATCGGCGGCACGGTCAACGTCGTACCGGAGGTCGAAGCGGCCCTCTTCAAAGCTTACCAGCAGGGCGACCGCGAGCAGGCCGTGGCGCTCCAGGGGCGCATCGCCAAAGCGACCGCGGCCACCGGCGTCGGCACCTTCCCGGCCGGAATCAAGGGGCAATACGCGCTCAAGGGGCTCTGCGGCACGCACATGGCGCCGCCGATTCCGGCGCTCACGGAGAGTGAACTGGAGCATCTGCGCCAGCGCCTGGTCGAGGC
The DNA here is from genome assembly GCA_035693105.1 of Thermomicrobiaceae bacterium. Classification (GTDB taxonomy): domain Bacteria; phylum Chloroflexota; class Chloroflexia; order Thermomicrobiales; family Thermomicrobiaceae; genus DASSHC01. The sequence continues at coordinate 1,916 of DASSHC010000168.1, forward strand.
GGGCGTGCAGCTCAACGTCGCGGTGAAGGGGGCCTGAGGGTGGCGCAAGCCTGGGAGCAGTATCTGAGCGAGCACGCCGAGCGCCAGCTCGACGAGCTGAAGGAGTGGCTGCGCATCCCCAGCGTCAGCGCGCTGCCGGAGCATCAGGCGGACGTGCGCCAGAGCGCCGAGTGGATCGCCGACAAGCTGCGCCAGGCGGGCGTGCCCGAGGTGGCGCTGCTGCCGACCGAGCGCAACCCGGTCGTCTTCGGCCACTGGCACGTCGACGACAACCAGCCGACCGCGCTGATCTACGGCCACTACGACGTGCAGCCGCCCGACCCGCTCCAGCTCTGGCAATCGCCCCCCTTCGACCCCACCGTGCGCGACGGGCACCTCTTCGCCCGCGGCGCCTCCGACGACAAGGGGAGCGGCTTCATGCCGGTGGCCGCGCTGCAGGCGCTGAGCGCCACCCAGGGCGGGCCGAAGATCAACCTCAAGTTCTTCTACGAGGGCGAGGAGGAGATCGGCAGCCCCAGCCTGCCCAAGTTCATCGCCGAGCAGAAGGACCGGCTGAAGTGCGACTTCGTCATCTCGGCCGACGGCGGCATGTACGGGCCCGATCACCCCTCGCTGACGCTCTCCAGCAAGGGGCTGGCTGGCTGCCAGCTCGACCTGCGCACCGCCGGCACCGACCTCCACTCCGGCCAGTTCGGCGCGGCGGTGCCGAATGCCGTGCAGCAGTTGGTGCAGCTGGCCGCGACCTTCCACACGCCCGATGGCCGGGTCAACGTGGCCGGCTTCTACGACCGGGTCAAGGAGCTGACACCGGAGGAGAAGGACGAGATCGAGACGATCCCCTTCGACGAGCGCGCCTACCGCGAGGCGATCGGGGCGCCGGCTCTCTGGGGCGAGTCGGGCTACACGCCGCTGGAGCGCGCCTGGGCGCGGCCGACGCTGGACATCAACGGCTTCTGGGGTGGCTTCCAGGGCGAGGGGATCAAGACCGTGACGCCTGCCGAGGCGCACCTCAAGATCACCTGCCGCCTGGTGGCCGACCAGCGCCCGGAGGAGATCATCGAGCTGATCCAGCGGCACGTCGAGCAGCACTGCCCGCCGACCGCGCGCGTGACGGTCACGCCCTTCCCCGGCGCGGCGGTTCCCTTTTCGATCAGCCGCGACAACCCGGCGCTGCGGACGGCGGCGATGGTGCTCAAGGAGCTCTACGGCAAGGAGCCGCTCTACACCCGGGCCGGCGGCACGCTACCGGTCTCGGGCATCTTCCTGAAGGAGCTTGGCGCCGAGACGGTGAGTTTCGCCTGGGGCATGCCCGGCGCGAACGTCCACGCGCCGAACGAGAACTTCGGCCTGAAGGAATCCTTCGAGCCGGCCCGGCGCGCCTACTGCATGTACCTCAACGCGCTGGCGCGCTGACGGGCCCTCATCCCCAACGGGGAGCCCTCACCCCAACCCCTCTCTCAATACTGGGAGAGGGGCTATACCGGTCACTGGCGCGCGAGCGCGGCGGCCAGCTCGACTAGTTCGGGATCGAGCTGGGGGTGCTGGAAAACCACCTCGTCCAGCGGCAGGGCGGCGATCGCCCCCTGGCGCAGCCCGACGAGCCGCCCGGAGGCGCCGCGCGCCAGTTGCTCCACCGCGCCGGCCCCGCAGCGGGTGCCCAGCAGGCGATCGCAGGCGCCCGGCGCGCCGCCGCGCTGGACGTGCCCCAGGATGGTGGCGCGCAGCTCGAAGCCGAGCCGCCGCTGGTGCTCCTGAAAGTAGCGCACCATGCGCTCCGCGTTGTAGTCGGCGCCCTCGGCGACCACCACGATGGCGTGCGCCTTGCCCCGCTCGTAGGCCGCGTCGATCGTCGCCGCCAGCGCCTCCGGCTCGCACGCGACCCCCGGCAGGAGGACCGCTTCGGCGCCGCCGGCCAGGGCGGCCATCAGCGCCAGATAGCCGTGCTCTCGCCCCATCACCTCGACCAGGAAGGCCCGTCCGAGCGATGACGCGGTCACCTTGAGGCGGTCGATCGCCTCCAGCGCGATGTTGAGCGCGGTGTCCACCCCCAGCGTGATGTCGACACCCGCCAGATCGTTGTCGATAGTGGAGGCGACGCCGACGACCGGCGCGCCGGCTCGGGCCAGCGCCAGCGCGCCGACCTGGCTGCCGCTGCCGCCGATGATCACCAGGCCGTCGAGGCCGAGCTGCTCCAGCGAGCGCAGCGCCCGCTGCTGCCCCGCCTGCTCCATGAATTCGGGGCAGCGCGAGGTGCCGAGGAGTGTGCCGCCGCGGTGAATGATGCCGCCGACATCGCGCGCGCCCAGGACCTCGGCATCGGCGTCGATCAGCCCCCGAAAGCCGCGGCGGATGCCCAGCACCTCCCAGCCGCGATCGAGCCCGCTGCGGACGACCGCGCGGATCGCCGCGTTCATCCCCGGCGCGTCACCCCCACTGGTCAGCACCCCGATTCGCCGCATCCCGCCTCCGTCTCATGCTAATGCCTGCGCCGCCGGCGAGCGCCACGCCGCCAACGATCGCGCTGGTCGTGCCACCGCCCCGAAGCCGCGCGGCCAGCTTGATTCTGTTAGCATTCCAACTCAACGCGGGCTGGAGGGAGCCGGACTCGGAATGGGTCACGCGCGGCAGAATGGCAATCGACGGGGTGGCGCGGCACGATGAGGTTGCGGCTCCCGTCGGCGTTGGCCTCGCTCGCCTACCGCGACTTCACCCTCCTCTGGCTGGGCCAGTTCATCTCCACCGCCGGCACCCAGATTCAGACCGTCGCGCTCGGCTGGCTGGTCTACACCCTCACCGGCTCGGCGGCGCTGCTGGGCGGTATCAGCCTGGCGCGCGCCATCCCCACCATCTTCCTCTCGCTCTTCGGCGGCACGCTGGCCGATCAGATGGACCGGCGCCGCCTGCTGCTGGTGTCGCAGAGCGTGCTGGCGGCCTTCAGCGCGCTGCTGGCGGTCGCGATCCAGTTCGGGCTGGCCAGCGTCACCATCCTCTACCTGTTCGCCATCCTGACCGCCGCCGCCTCGGCCATCGACGCGCCGACCCGGCAGGCGTTCATCCCGGCGCTGGTGCCGCGCGAGCGGCTGGCCAACGCGCTGACGCTGAACGTGCTGGCCTTCAACGTGGCCGCGGTCATCGGCCCGGCGGTCGGTGGGCTGGTCATCAGCGGGCTCGGCGTCGAGGCCGCCTACTGGATCGATGCCGGCTCGTTCTTCGCGGTCGTCGGCGCGCTGGTGCTGATGAGCGCGCGCATTCCGCCCGCCGTGCTGACCCGGCGCGGCATGGCCGCGCTGGTCGACGGCCTCCAGTTCGTGCGCGCCCGCCCGATCCTCTGGCAGTTGATGCTGATCGACTTCTTCGCCGTCCTCTTCGCCTCGCGCTTCGGGCTGCTGCCGGTCTTCGCGGTCAGCGTGCTCAAGATCGGCGCCGGCGGGCTGGGCTTCCTCTACGCGGCGGTCAGCTTCGGCGCGGTGCTCGGCTCGGTCCTCTTCGCCTTCGCGCCGCAGCCGCGCCGGCCGGGCGCGCTGGTGGCGCTGACGGTCATCGGCTACGGCGGGGTGCTCGCGCTCTTCGGGCTGGCGCGCTCGCTGCCGGTCGCGCTCTTCCTGCTGGCGGCCTCGGGCGCGCTGGACGCGGTCAGCTCGGCGCTGCGCCAGACCACGCGCCAGCTCGCCACGCCCGACAGCCTGCGCGGGCGGGTCGGCGCGCTCTCCTCGGTCTTCGCCGCCGGCGGCCCGCGCCTGGGTGACTTCCAGGCGGGCGTGCTGGCCAGCCTGCTCGGCGCCGGCAGCGCCATGGTGATCGGCGGGGCGGCCTGCCTGGCCATGGCGGTCGGCTCGCGCTGGTGGGCGCCCCAGCTCTGGCGCTACCACGGCGAGGAGCTGGAAGCCGGCGAGCCCGAGCCGCCGGACCGACCCAGCGCGGCGACGCGCGCCGCCGAGGCCGCCGAGGCGATGTCGCGCAGCGAGTGAGGTCTCCAGGCGATGAGGGCGGCATCCGACACAGGGGTCTGCATGTTCAGGACAGGCACCACGCTACCCCTGTAGGGGCAGGCCCCCGTGCCTGCCCTCGTAGCCTACGACTCGCCTCCACGTTCGCCACGCAACGTTCCCCATATCCCCGGTGCCGAAGCGTAGGGCAACGAGGGCAGACACAGGGGTCTGCCCCTACAAGACGTCGGGACCGCGTCCGCTCACCGCGTCCAGGTGCGGGGGTCGAGGGCATCGCGTAGGCCGTCGCCGACGAAGTTGAAGGCCAGCACCGTCAGCGCGATCATCAGCCCGGGGTAAAAACCGATCCACCAGGCCTGGCTATCGCGCATCTGCACATAGGCGATCTGGAGCATGTCGCCCCAGGAGGCGGTCGGCGGCTGGATGCCGAAGCCGAGGAAGGAGAGCGTCGACTCGGTCAGGATCGCCGCCGGGATGCCGAGCGAGGCGGCCACGATGATCGGGCTGGTGGCGTTCGGCAGCAGGTGGCGGAAGATGATCGCGGTGGGGCGCGCACCGATGGCGCGGGCCGCCTCGGCGTACTCGCGCCGGCGCAGGCTGAGGAACTCGCCGCGCACCAGGCGCGCCACGGTCATCCAGCCGATCACCCCGATCGTCAGCGCGATCAGCCAGACCGGGCGGTTCTTGAAGCCGCTCAGCGCACCCATCAGAAAGAGTAGGGGCGGAAAGGCGAGGAACACGTCGGACAAGCGCATGATCAGCATGTCGACGCCGCGCCCGGCGTAGCCGGCGATGGCTCCAAGCAGCGTGCCGACCAGGATGGCGAAGCCGGTCGCCAGGAAACCGGCGATCAGCGTGACGCGCGAGCCGATGATCAGGCGCGAGAGCCAGTCGCGCCCGAGCTGGTCGCTCCCCATCGGGTGCGCCAGGCTGGGGTGCGCGGGCTGGCCGAACTTGGCCAGTTGCAGGTTGGTCTGGTTCGGGTTGTAGGGCGCCAGCAGCGGCGCCAGCACCGCAACGGTCAAGAGCAGCAGCAGGAAGATCGCGCTCACCAGCGCCAGGCGATGATGGGTAAAGCGGCGCGCGGTCATGCGCCAGGGGCTGCGCACGGCGCCGCGCGTGGCCCGGTCCCAGGTGATGCTGTCTGCTCGCTGCGCTTGGACGCTCATGATCGCGGCTGCTCCTCGCCGTCAGTCGTAGCGGACACGCGGGTCGGCCAGGGCGTAGAGGAGATCGGAGACGAGCGTGCCAAAGAGGATCAGCGCCGCCGAGAGGAGTACGATCCCCATCACCATGGGGTAGTCACGCTGCGTCAGCGACTCGACCGCCAGGCTGCCCATGCCCGGCCAGGAGAAGATCGTTTCGACCACGATCGAGCCCTCGACCAGGATCACGAAGACGTAGCCGAGCAGGGTGATGATCGGGATCAGCGAATTGCGCCAGGCGTGCAAGAGGATGACCGAGCGCTCGCCGACCCCCTTGGCGCGGGCCGTGCGCACGAAGTCCTGATTGAGCACCTCCAGCATCGAAGCGCGCTGGTAGCGCATATAGGCCGCCAGGCCGGTCAGGGTGATCGAGATCACCGGCAGCACGAAGTGGAGCGCGCTGTCCTTGAAGTGGGCCCAGAAGCCGCCCTGCACGTAGGCGCTGTGCATCCCGTTGACCGGGAACCAGCCGACCTTGACCGCCAGGAAGAAGAGGAGCATCAGCGCCAGCCAGAACTGGGGAATTGAGATGCCGACGAAGTTGAAGGTAGTCAGCACGTAGTCGAGCAGCGAGTACTGCTTGACGGCCGAGATGATGCCCAGCGGGAGCGCGATAGCCAGCGTCAGGATGAACGAGATGCCGGCCAGCTTCATGGTGTTCGGCAGCCGCTGCCCGATGACGTGCGTCACCGGCTGGTTCATGCGGGTGGAGGTGCCGAGGTTGCCGTGCAGCACGAGCCCCAGCCAGTCGACGTACTGCTCGTAGGCGGGCTTGTCCAGCCCGTACTGCTGGCGCAGCCGCTCGCGGTCGGCGACGGTCAGTTGCGCGCCGTTGGTGCGCGCCTGGGCCAGGATGGCGGCCACGGGATCGCCCGGCGCGTGCTTGAGCATGGCGAAGGTGATGATCGAGACGCCGAGCAGCAGCGGCACCATCCAGAGCACGCGTCGAATGATGTAGCCGGTCATGTTCGCTCCTCATCCCATCCGGCTGGGATGCCTGCCCACACTTACTTCGAGATCTTATAGATCTTCTCCGGGAAGGCACGCTGGTACCAGCGGAAGCTCGGCGTGTCGGCGGGGATGCCGCCGAGCCGCTTGCTGCAGACCCAGCCGTCGACCGCGCAGTAGAGCGGCAGCGCCGGCAGCGACTTCAGCCGGGCGACGTCGAGCTTCTTGTAGACCTCGGCCCGGGCGTCCGGATCGACGGTGCTGCGCCCCTGCTCGATCAGCTTGTCGACGTCGTCGTTCTTGAAATACTCGTAGTTGTCGCCCGGCGGGAAATTCTTGGAGTCCAGCTCGTTGTAGACGTCGGGGTCCTGCTCGAAGGGGTGCGGCCACTCCTGGACCTCCATGGCCCGGTCGTCGGGGTTCTCGTTGCTGTCGTGCCACATCCCCTGCAGCGTGTTGTACTCGACCACGCTCGGCTTGACCTCGATGCCGATCTCCTTCAGCGCCTGCTGCAGGATCGCCTGGTCGTTCATGTACTCGGTGAAGCCGGAGTAGGTCAGCATGGTGAAGGACATGCGCTGGCCGTCCTTGGCGCGGATGCCGTCGCTCCCCGGCGCCCAGCCGGCGTCGTCGAGCAGCTTCTTGGCGCCGGCCACGTCGAAGGGGTACTCCTTCTGGTAGTCCACGTTGGTGTAGTCGTTGTACTTGTCCAGCGGGCCGGTCTTGGCGTACTGGTTATTGGCCACGATGCCGCGCCCTTTGGTCACCGTGTCGCTCAGCGACTTCTTGTCGATCGCCATCGAGATCGCCTTGCGCACGGTCATGTCCTTGAGGATGGGGTGCTTGTGGTTGAAGGCCAGCGTGATCGGGGTGAAGTAGACGTAGTTGTGCAGCACGAAGTCGGCGTTGCTCTGGTAGCGCGGCTGCATCTCGGGCGGGGTGAACATCATGTCGAGGTCGCCCTTGTCGAGCGCGGCGGCGCCGGCGTCGGTGTCCTTCATAAAGTAGTTGGTCCAACCATCGGCCGCCGGCTTGCCCATGAAGTAGTCGTCATTGCGCACGTACTTGATGTACTGGTCCGACTGCCACTCGGTCAGCTTGTAGGGGCCGGTGCCGATCGGTTGCTTGTTGAAGGGGTCGGTGTTGATGTCGGCCGATTTCTCCAGGATGTGCTTGGGGATGATTGGGATCTGGGAGAGGCCGTAGAGGAATGGCGCGTAGGGCTGCTTCATCTTGATGACGACGGTGTGGTCGTCGGGCGCAGACCAGTCGACGAATTCGTCGCCGACCTGGAGGTTGGAGGCGAGTGGCGTCTTGGTGTTCTTATCCTTGACCTTGTCGAAGGTAAAGAGGGCGTCGGCCGCCGTGAAGGGCTGCCCGTCGTGCCACTTGGCGTTGTCGACCAGGTTCAGCGTCAGCGTCAGCGAGTCGTCGCTGAACTTCCACGACTTGGCCAGGTCGGGGATCTGGTTCCCCTTGTCGTCGTATTTGACCAGCCGGTTGAAGCAGAGCCACGAGGTCCAGTACTCGTTGGAGGTCAAGATCGGGTTGCCGATCCCCTGATCGCCGAGCGTCGTGTTGGCGTTGACGATGCCGCCGGTCTGACCCGAGGGGGCCGAAGTCGACTGCCCCGCCGCCTGGGTGGCGCTGGCCGCGCCGGTCGCGGCGCCGCCGCCGCTGGTGGTCGTGCCGCTACTGCTGGTACCGTTGCTGCTGCTGCTGCCGCACGCCGCCAGCACGGCGGCCAGCGCCGCTCCGCCGATGCCCAGCTCCGCCGCCCGCGCCAGGATCCGGCGCCGGCTGTAGCGCCGCTCGGTCGCCTCCGCGATCAGTCGCTCGACCCGCGCATCATCCATCGTCGTCTCCTCCTCCGGCTTAATCCGGCAATATCGTCAACAACCACCAGTTGAGACGCCTATTTGGGATCCGAAGAGCGGTGCTAGCTGCGCGAATTGTGTACTGAACAACCATCGATAGAACTATCGTAGACAGCGCGCGCCAGGTTGTCAAGGCTGGCGCGCGCTCGCACGCGTGCGCGGCTCCGTGCTAGGGATGCAGCTGGCTCGGCTGGGACGGCTCCGCCACCGGCTCGCCGCTGGGCATGGTGCCGAGTTTGCCGTTGAGGACCAGCGTCGCCAGCACCTCTTTGATGACACGCGCTCCCAGCAGCGCGGTGATGTCGGAGACATCGTAGGGCGGCGAGACCTCGACCAGCTCCATGCCGATCAATCCCTCGCGCGTCACCAGCCGCAGCATGCGCAGCACCTCGCGCGGCAGGAAGCCGCCCGGCTCGGGCGTGCCGGTGCCCGGCGCGAAGGCAGGATCGACCGAGTCGATGTCGAAGCTGAGGAAGACGGCCTTGGCGTTCTTCCAGGCGATCTCCAGCGCGTACTCGGCCACGCGCTCGACGCCGTAGCGGTCGACGTCGTCCAGCGTGATCACGGTGGCGCGGCGGTCGCGAGCTACGCGCAGCCCGTCATACATGCCGGTGAAGCCGCCGATGCCGATCTGCACCAGATTGGTGGCCGGCGCGTTGGGGATGTTGGTGGCGTGGAAGAAGGGCGAGCCGTGCATGCGCTCGTCGAGCGAATACTCCGCCAGGTCGCTGTGGCGATCGAAGTGGATGATGCCGACGTTGCCGTCGATGTAGGGCGCGATGCCGCGGATATCGGGGTAGCCGATCGAGTGGTCGCCGCCGAGCACCACCGGGAAGACGCCGCGCTCGTGCAGGTAGCCGATACCGAGCGCGATCTGGTCGAAGCTCTTCTCGATGTTGGCCGGGATCACGGTGATGTCGCCGACGTCGACCATGTCGAGCGACTCCGGCAGGTCGACGCCGATCTCGGGGTTGTAGCCGTGCCCGGAGGAGCGGCGCAGCGACTGCGGGCCGTAGCGAGTGCCGGGGCGGTTGGTGGTGCCGCAGTCGAGCGGCACGCCCATGAAGGCGAGGTCCTGCCCGCCCAGCTCGCGCATATCGGTCAGGAAGGGCACGTCCATGAACTGCCCGCCGTGGTGGTAGCCGCGGCGGCTGCGGTTGAAGAGCGGGATCTTGCGGTCGCGGATCGAGGCCGCCGATTCCAGGCCCAGCTCGAGCGCCTGCTTGCCGCGCTCCTCCCGCTTGGCCGAGGAGATGCGTTCGTTCTGCTCCATGGCGAAGGTGCCGTTGAGGTCCTCGCGCCTGATACCGCTGCCGTCCTGGCTCATCGGATGCCCCTTTCCCTGGGAAGCGCCGCGAAGGTCCGTGACTGCTCGCGCCTCGCTCGTCGAGTGGCGGATGTCTCCATGCTAGCGCGGCTGCCACCGCGGGTCAACGCCGGGGCGCGGCGCTACATCGTGAGGCGACTGGCGAAGCGCAGGCCGAGGCCGTCCGGCCCGGCCACGGTGAAGTCGCGCAGGCCGTAGTCGCGGTCGGCGAGCGGACGGACGACCGGCAGCCCGAGCCGGCGGCAGAGCGCCCAGTAGCGGTCGACATCGGGCACCATAACGCGGATATTCCCGACCGGGTGCGGCGGCAGGGAGACGTCGGGGTCCTCGTCGAGCATGAGCCAGGCGTTGCCCCAGGCCAGCTCGGCGTAATTCCCTTTGTCGAGCGTGACCCGGAAGCCGAGCCGCTCGTAGACGGCGCGCGAGGCGGCGAGGTTTCGCACATACAGCTCGACCACCAGTTGATCGCGGACGGGCGCCTCGTCGGGCATGGGTTGCTCCTTTCGTGCGCGGACCGCTGGCATGATCCCATGACCGGCCCGTCTTGAGTCGCGACGAACACGGATGGCCTTCGAGATGGCGTCGTGAAGGGGAGGAAGGGCAGACACGGGGGTCTGCCCCTACAAGAAAGACGAATGTTGTCGATGCGGTAGGGGCGGGCCCCCGTGCCTGCTCTGTCGCCCCAAGGGCACACGTGTTCGATGGGCACCAGCGGTGGTTACCCCGGCAGGGCAACCAAACCCGCGCGGAGAAGGGTGGTGACATCCAGCGGCGTGACCGGGGGTGAGATGTAGCCGCCCCGGCCCAGGTCGCAGCCGAGGATGCGTGCCTGCTCCAGGTCGCGCGCGGTCTCGATGCTGCCCGCCGCGATCTGCAGCTCCAGCGTGCGCGCCAGGATCACGATGGCCCGCACGATCGCCACGTTCTCCACATCGTGCAGCCCCGCGACGAACGATTGATCGATGATCAGCGCGTCGACCGGCAGGTGCCGCAGCGACGCCAGCGACGACTGGCCGATGCCGAAGTCGTCGATCGCCAGGCGCACCCCGCGCCGCGCCAGGTCGTGCAGCGCGGGCTCCACCCAGTCGCGCTCATCCAGCGTAGCGCTCTCGGTGATGTCCAGGCGCAGGCGGGCCGGCTCCAGCCGCAGCTCGTCGAGGGTCTCGCCGATGAGGTCGGCGAAGCCGGGCTGGTGGGCCAGCGGCGCGGGCACGGTGACGCTGAGCGGCGTCGGCTCTCCCAGCGCCGGCCACTCGCCGGCGGCGCGAAAGGCGCGACGCAGCAGGGACCGCATCAGCGGCTGGCCGAGCCCGTGCTCCTGGGCCAGCCGCAGCAGTTCGGGGCTCCCTTGCCAGCCGAGCAGCGGGTGCATCCAGCCGGCCTGCGCCTCCAGGCTGACGATGCGGCCGGAGCGGAGATTCACGGCCGGCTGGAAGCTGAGCGAGAGCGCGTCGGCGTCGATGGCGTGGCGCAGCGCGGTCTCCAGCTCGGCGCGCTCGCGCGCCCGGGCGTTGACCGCCGGATTGAAGACGACGCAGCGGGCGCGGCCCTGGGCCTTGGCCTGGTAGAGCGCGGCGTCGGCGTGGCGCAGGATCTCCTCGGCGTCGAGCGGACCCGGTTCGCTCAACGCCAGCCCGATGCTGGCGGTGGTGCAGGCCGGCTGACCGGCAATCCGCAGCGGCGTCGCGATCGCTGCTCCGATGCGCTCGGCGATCTCCAGCGCCCGCCCCGCAGACTCGATCCCCTCCAGCAGCACGGTGAACTCGTCGCCGCCGAGCCGCGCCACGGTATCGCCGGTGCGCAGGCAGTCGCGCACTCGCCCCGCGACCGCCACCAGGAGCTGGTCGCCGGCATCGTGGCCCAGCGTGTCGTTGATCGCCTTGAAGCGGTCGAGGTCGAGGAAGAGGACCGAGAGCAGTTCGCCGCGCCGCCCGGCGATCGAGAGCGCGTGCGCGAGCCGGTCGGCGAAGACGGTGCGGTTGGGCAGGCCGGTTAGGGGATCGTGAAACGCCTGGTAGGCGAGCTGCATCTCGAGCTGCTTGCGGTCGCTGATGTCGCGCGCGTTGAGCAGGACGCCTTCGATGCCGGGGATGCCCAGTGCCCCGTGTCCCAGCGCCTCGACATAGCGCCAGCTCCCGTCCGCATGGCGCAGCCGCAGTTCGACCGGCGCGCCGGGACCCGGCGTGGCGACCAGCGCCTGGAACGCGTTCAACGCGGCCTCCAGGTCGTCGGGGTGCGTCAGCTCGAAGAGGGAGCCGCCGGTCAGCTCGTCGGGCGCGCGGCCGAGCAGGCGCTCAACCGAGGGGGCGATGTAGATGATCTGTGCCCGTGCGTCAAGCACGGCGACCAGATCGGGGGCGTGCTCGACCAGCGCACGAAAGCGGCCCTCATCGAGCGGAGCGTGCGCCGCGGCGATTGCCGGCCTGTCCCCAATCTCTGTTGCCACCCTCGCCTCACGTTCGTTGGGTTTGCTCCGCCGTGCGGCGCTGCCTGGTCGTCATGCCTTCATGCTAGCGCGCCGGCACGATCGCCTCGGATAGCCCATCGGTCATGGCCGGCACAGCACCGGAGTACCACGTCCGCCCATGCCCCGGCTGTGCGTTCGGCACAAGAGCGCGCGCCGTGCTTGGGCCGCGCGACTCTTGGCGCGTGCGCGTGGGGCGTATAGGCTTCGGGCTACCGGCTGGGGGATGGTGGGTTTGCCGTGCGCGAAGGAGGCGTAGTCGTGGTAGTCGAGATCATCCCGGCGGGGCGGCGCACGCTCGCGCCTTCGGGCGAGGAGATCCTGCAACGCTGCCAGGACGAGGGTGTGCAATTCGTCAACTTGCAGTTCACCGACGTGGTGGGCATCGTCAAGATGGTGACGATTCCGGTCGACGTCCTGCCCGAAGTGATCGCGGAGGGGCAGTGGTTCGACGGCTCGGCGGTGGCCGGTTTCGCCCGTATCGCCGAGAGCGACATGTTCCTGATGCCCGACCTGACGACCTTCAAGATCGTGCCCTGGGAGCGCGGCCGCAACACCACCGCGCGCATCATCTGCTGGGTCTTCCGCCCCAACGGCGACCTCTTCCCCGGCGATCCGCGCGTCGCGCTCCTTGGCCAGCTGGAGCGCGCCGCCCGGCTCGGCTACCTCTATCACACCGGCCCGGAGCTGGAGTTCTTCCTCTTCCGCCGCAGCGAGGGCACGATCGATCCGCTGCCGCACGACCGTGGCAGCTATTTCGACTTCTCCACCGATCTGGCCGCGGAGGTGCGCAAGGACATGATCCGCGGGCTGCGGGAGCTGGGGATCACGGTGGAGGCGGGTCACCACGAGATCGCCGCCGGACAGCACGAGATCGACTTCGAGTACGGCGACGGCATGCTGACCGCCGACAACCTGGTCACCGCGAAGTACGCGCTCAAGGCGATCGCCAACCAGCACGGCCTCTACGCCACCTTCCTGCCCAAGCCGATCGAGGGGATCGCCGGCTCCGGCATGCACGTCCATCAGAGCCTGAGCGGGATGACCTCGGGCGCCAACGCCTTCGTCGATCCCGACGACGCCTACGGGCTATCGCCGGTCGCCAAGCACTTCATCGCCGGGCAACTGGCACACGCCCGCAGCCTGAGCGCGGTGCTGGCGCCGCTGGTCAACTCCTACAAGCGGCTGGTGCCGGAGTACGAGGCGCCGGTCTACGTCAGTTGGGCCAGGCAGAACCGCTCGGCGCTGATCCGCATCCCGATGCTGCGCGCCGGGCGCACCGAGGCCACGCGCGTCGAGCTGCGCTGCCCCGACGCCGCCGCCAATCCCTATCTGGCGTTCACCGCGATGCTGGCGGCGGGCCTCGACGGTATCGAG
>DASSHC010000169.1:0-8718 GCA_035693105.1 Thermomicrobiaceae bacterium
GATCGTTGCGTGATCCGCGAACAGGCTGCGAAGCTGACGAGAGGGTGAGACGGGATGGTGGGAGCTACGCTGGCAGCGCCAGAGCGCGCGGCCGTCGTCGAGGTTGATCTGCCCGCGCCACTGCCGGAGCCGCGCCGCCACCTCAAGCTGGTGCCGAATCCCAAGCAGTGCGGGCGCGACGAGTTGCCCCAGCCGGTGACGGCCCTGTTGCGCGAGGTCGATGCCGATGTAGCGGCCGGGCGGCTCGAGGGTGCGCTCGATCGCACGCTCGGCGCGCTGGCCGAGTTTCCCGGCGTGTTCCCGCTCGGGCTGCGCCACGCCGAACTCCTCGTCGCGACTGAGCGCTATGCGCCCGCGCTCGATCTGGTGGCCTCGCTCGAGACCCTGCTGGGCCCCGATGGCGACGACTTCGCCCTCGATCTCGAACGGTTGCGTATCCACACACATCCCACGCCGGAAGGATTGCTCCACCTGGCCGCGGCGGCGCTCGATGCCGGCCGCACCGATCTGGCCAACAGTTACGTGCCGGCCGCGATCGAGATCGCCTACCCCGCCGCGGGCTCGCCGCAGGCCCTCAAGCTGGCCGAGAGTTGGGTCTCCCAACAGCCGGACAATTGGGCAGCCAAGGTACTGCTGGCGCTGGAGCTAGTCGCCGCCGAGCGCCTGGACGCCGTCCCACCGCTGCTGACGCCTCCACCGGCCGACGCCGACACGCGCTCGCTCGTCGTCGCGCTGGCCGTGGCGGCCGTGGTCGATAGCCCCACGCAGTGGCCGCTGGCGGCCCGCCTTTGGGAGCGCGTGCCCGGCAATCGCCAGGAGATGAAGGCCATCCGCGGTAACTTCGACCTTGCAGCCCGCAAGACCGGCTACCAGGTCGTGCTCTGGATTCACATGGGCCTGATCGAGCTCGCCGCCGGAAACCTCAAGACAGCGCGCGAGCAGTTGCTCAGTCACCGTCCACCCGACGCGCTGCGGGCATACGCCGCGTTGCTGGGCGCGCTTGCCGCCGCTCTCCAGGGCCATGACGATGCCGCCGCGAGCGCCGCGCTTAAGCACGCCGCGTCGCTGCACGCGCGGCCCGAGGTCGCCGAGTTCGCCGCGCGCGTTCGCTGCGTGCCGGGAGGTCGCGGACTGATCGAGCTGGGCAATGAGCTGGCGGAGCGCCTCATCGCACATGGCGACACTGCCGCCGCGTTGGCGGTGCTGGAGCATCTCACCAACGCAGCCCCGCGGGACGCCGCGCTGACCAAACGCTATGCCGAACAACTGGAGAGCGCCGGGCAGCAGGAGCAGGCACTGGCTCGCCTGACACAATTGCTGCAGCGTCAGGAGCAGACGCGCGACGGCCAGGGCGCGCAACAGACGCTGCGCGCCATGCTGCAGCTCGACCCCGCCAATCAGCAGCTCCGTGAACGGCTGATCGACAACTTCCTGCGTCGCGGCAATATCGAGGGAGCCGTGGACGAACGCTGCAAAATCGCCGACCGGTTGGCGGAGAGCGGGAGGACGGACGAGGCGCTCAACCAGCTACTGCAAGCGCTGGAGGTGGCCAGCCTGACGACCAACTGGCGCAGCCTAGAGACGATCTTCACGTTGATCGTGAAGATCGCGCCCAACGACGTCGATCTACGGCACCGCGCCATCACCGCCGCCATCGAGCACGGCAAGATCGGCGAGGCCGTCCGCCACCTCTGGGACGTTGTGCGTATCTGCAGCGACAGCCTCGACCTGGACGAAACGATCGCCGCGCTGCACCAGATCATCGCGCTGGCGCCGGGCGACTCCGATGCCTACCACCGGCTGGGCGAGGCGCTGGCCGCCATCGGTGAGTTTCAGCAGGCCGAGCGCGTCTACCGCCGGCTCCAGGTGCTTTTACCGGACGATGCCGCGGTGCGCGCCAAGCAGATCGCGCTCGCCGCGCTCGCGAGGGAGAACGAGTAGGGGGCGGCTCACTCCTGTAGCGGGAACGGGCGAGGGTCATGATACAATCGTGACCACTGGTGCGTACGCGACCGGCACAGGATGACAGCATGCCCCACCTCCCATGGATCGTCACCAGGCTCGATCTCCGCTCGCTCATTGATATTCTGGCCGTCGCGTCGATCTTCTTCTGGGTGCTCTGGGTGGCCCAGGGCACGCGCGCTACACAGCTCATCCGCGGTCTGGTCATTCTGGTCGTGCTGGTCGTCGGCGCGGCCAATATTTTCGATCTCACCGCGCTCAAGTGGTTGCTCGACAAGACACTGCCGGCCTTCATCATCGCTATTCCGATCGTCTTCCAGCCCGAGCTCCGCCGCGCGCTGGAGCAGCTCGGCCACACCGGCTCCTGGCTGCGCCCCCCCTTTACCGCGCAGCCGGAGGGGCAACTGGAGCACATGGTCGACGAGATCGGCCGGGCGACGTCCCAGCTGTCGCGCTACCGCTACGGCGCGCTGATCGTGATCGAGCGCGAGACTGGCCTCGGGGAGTACGTGGTCCGCGGCGTGCCGCTCGACGCCAACCTGACCTGGCAGCTGCTGATCAACATCTTTTACCCAAACTCGCCGCTCCACGACGGAGCGGTCATCATCCGGGGCGACACCATCCTCGCCGCGAGCTGCGTGCTCCCGCTGAGCGAGAACGTCACCGGCAGCCAGCTCGGCACTCGTCATCGGGCCGGTCTGGGCATCTCGGAGGAGTCCGACGCGGTAGCAGTGATCGTCTCCGAGGAGACCGGGCGCATCTCGGTGGCGCATAACGGTCGGTTGGTGCGCGATCTCGATCAGGAGCGCCTGCGCCGCATCCTGCGCACACTCCTACGGCTCGATCGCTACGAGCGCTCGGGCCCGCCGCGCCGCCCCCCGCCGGCTGACGATGAGCGGGGGGCGGACCTGGAACGGGGGATAGAAGATGCGGCCCGGGCGTCGGCCCGCGTGGGTTAGGCTGCGCCACTTCTTTGACCGCGGCAACATCGCGCGCGCGGTCGTCTCGCTGATCCTGGCGTTCCTTCTCTGGGCCTGGGTGACGGCCGAGAACAATCCTCAGGTCAATCGCTTGATCGGCGGGATTCAGGTATCGGCCATCAACCTCTCCGATCAACTCCAGGTGGAATCTCAGCTCCCGACCGTCGACATTCGTATCGAGGGGCCGCGCGACGAACTGAACACGCTCGACCCGTTGAGAATTCAGGCGACCGTCGATCTCGGCGACCTCAAGCAGCCTGGCACCCTCACCGTCCCGGTGCACGTCACCGTTCCCGGTCACCTGCGCGTGCGGGAGGTCGCGCCGTCCCGCATCACCGTCACCGTCGGCCACAACGGCACGAAGTGAGGGCGGCGCAGGCGTACGTCGATTGCTGGCCCGTCGCTTTCGACGTCGCTCAGTAGCTCCACCAGCATGATTTGTCCGATTCTGCCGTGGGTGCGGTGCTCTCCCTGCAGCATCGGTGTCTCGCACCCGGACCCATGACGACGGTGGGACCACTCAGTAGACCGACCGCTGTCATTCGTCCGGTCGCGTGACCCCCGTTGGTGGCTGCCCGGGCGCCTGCGTGCCGCCTGACGCGCGGGGCTGATGGCGTTTGCGGAAATAACCTGGCGTACGGCATCCCCACCTTAGCCTTTTTCAACAGGCTTCGTCTGCTAGCGCTGCGGCTTTAGCCCAGCGCGCCACGCGGCACGCGACTCCCAGTGGGGCCACCACAGTCAGGTCCAAATCAGACAAATGAAGATGGTCGAAATACTCAGGATGGCACGGTTAGCGTCGGGGGCGGACGACGAGGATCAGTGTCGTCCGAACGGCCACATCCCTCTCCCGGCCATCTCAAGCGCAGTCGAGGGAGCCGTCCTCTCGTGTCACACGCGGGGCACAGCGCGAAAGGAGCGGACTTCGTGTCGGGTACGGGACCGCCTACGGGCTGTTCTCGACATGGTAGGTGAGCAGGATCGCTTCGGCGATCTCGCGCATCGACTTGCGATGGTCCATGCTGGCGCGGCGCATCCGGCTGAACGCCTCGGCCTCCTTGAGACCGTGCACCTCCATCAAGATGCCCTTGGCCCGCTCGACAAGCTTGCGCGTCTCGAGCGCGCCTTTTAGCTCGTCGACCTCGCTCTCCAGCCGCCGCATCTGCTCGAACTGCGACAGCGCCAGCTCAATCACCGGCAGCAGCTCGCTCTCACGGAACGGCTTGACCAGATACCCTGAGACGCCAGCGTCTTTGGCCCGATCCACCAGATGTTGCTCGCTGTAGGCGGTCAGCAAGATGACCGGAGCGATGTGGTCGACCGCGAGTTCCCGGGCGGCCTCGATCCCGTCCAGGTGTGGCATCTTGATGTCGAGGATCACCAGATCCGGCCGCAGCTTGGCCGCCAGCTCCAGCGCGGTGCGGCCGTCGGCCGCCTCGCCGACCACCTCGTAGCCGAGGTGCGTCAGCATCTCGCGCAAATCCATGCGGATAATCGACTCGTCATCGGCGATGATCACACGAGCGGGGGCGTGGGATTCTTCCATGTCGCGATCCCTCAGGTTGCGGTCAGCTGCGAGGGGGAATCACAAGACTGTGGTCGGGGCGAGAGGATTCGAACCTCCGACCGCCGGTACCCCATACCGGTGCGCTACCGGGCTGCGCTACGCCCCGAATGTTGGCTGGAGTATAGCATAGTGCCACGCTGGCCGGCAGGCTTTGGGCCGCGCCAGCCGCGGCGCGGCCCAGCCAGCAGCGAGCGCGGTTACTTGACCTCGGCCTTGGCGCCGGCCTCTTCCAGTTTGGTCTTCGCCGCCTCGGCCTCTTCCTTGTTGACGCCCTCCTTGACCGCCTTGGGCGCCGACTCGACCAGATCCTTGGCCTCCTTGAGGCCCAGGCTGGTCAGCTCGCGTACCGCCTTGATGACCTGAATCTTGTTCGGGCCGATCTCGGTCAGTACCACGTCGAAGGCCGTCTGCTCCTCGGCCTCCTCCGCGGGGGCGGCACCGGCGGCGCCCGGCGCGGCGGCCATGGCCATCGGCGCGGCGGCGGAGACGCCGAAGCGCTCCTCCAGCGCCTTCACCAACTGCGACAACTGGAGCACGGTCATGTTCTCGATCGCCTGGATGATCTCTTCCATATTCTGCTGGTCCACTGCCATGATCTTGTCTCCCTCTCAGCGCGCCGAGCGCGCACCAACCACGATTCCAACGCCGGATCACGCCTCCGGCGGGCGACTCGCTACGCGGCCTCGGAGCCGCCGAGTTGCTCGGCGCGCGCCTGCAGCACGTAGCCGAGCTGGCGGATCGTCCCGGCCAGGACGCTGACCAGGCCATAGAGCGGGGCCTGCACGCCGCCGACCACCCTGCCAAGTAGCACCTCGCGCGGCGGCAGCGCGGCCAGGCTCTCAACCTCGGCGGCCGGAATGAGCTGGCCCTGCAGCAGCGCGCCCTTGATCTGCAGAATGCGCGACGTGCGCACGAAGTCGTTGACCACCTTCGAGGGTGCGACGACATCCTCGCCGGTCGTCACCAGCGCGGTCGGCCCCTCCAGCAACGGCTTGATGCTCTCCATTCCGGCCTGCTGGGCGGCGATCGCCGTCAGCGTATTCTTGACTACCCGGATATTGGCCTGCACCGGCTGCAGTTGGCGCCGCAGGTTCTGCATGTCGGTCACGGTCAGGCCGCGGTAGTCGGTCAGAATCGCCAGCGATGCCCCTCGCAGCAGCTCCGTGATCTCCTGGACCTCCTCCACCTTCTTTGGTGTCGGCACCTCTTCACCCCCTTTCCAAACGAAAAGCCCCGGCGCCGCAGGGCGCCGGGGCAAACATGACCGGGTTGGTGTGGTCAGCTTCCCGTTCGCCTCGGCTGGATGATTAAGCGCCATGCGCCCCAGCGGTCTACAGCGTCGAGCACGATTGACTTGTGTGTGGCGCCTAGGCGGCCTGCCTTGTGGCCCCTTCCAGCGCCTGCGCGACATCAAGCTTGATGCCGGGTCCCATTGTACTCGTCAGCGTCAGCGTGCGCAAAAAGACGCCCTTGGAGGCGGCGGGCTTGGCGCGCTGCAGCGCGTCGAGCAGCGCGAAGAGATTCTCGAGCAACTGCTGGTTTTCGAAGTCCTCTTTGCCGATGACGACGTGGATCAGCCCCGTGCGATCGTTGCGGAACTCGACCCGTCCCCGCTTGAGCTCCTCCACCACGGCAGGCAGATCCTCCGCGTTGCGCACCACCGTGCCCGAGCGCGGGTTCGGCATCAAGCCGCGGCGGCCGAGAATCCGGCCCAGTCCACCGACCTTGCCCATCTGATCGGCCATGGCGATGGCGGCATCGAACTCGAGCCAGCCGTTCTGGATCTGCTGCACCAGGTCCTCCGCGCCCACATAGTCGGCGCCTGCCTGGCTGGCCAGCTGGGCGGCCTCGCCGGTGGCGAAGACCAGCACGCGCGGCTCCTTACCGGTGCCATTCGGCAGCACGACTGTGCTGCGGACCGCCTGATCCGCCTGGCGCGGATCGATCCCCAGGCGCATATGCGCCTCGATGCTGCCGTTGAAATTCGCCCAGGCCGTCTTGCGTGCCAGCTCGACGGCTTCCTCGGGCGTGTAAAGCCGATGCGGCTCGACGAGCTTGGCCGCCTCTTGGTAGCGCTTGCCGTGCTTTGGCATTGTCAACACTCCTTTGTGGTGCTGGCGGGGCGAAGCCCCTCCCACGACGGATTATGCGGGTTCGAGCTGTTAGACGATCTCGATCCCCATGCTACGCGCCGTGCCTTCGATCTGCTTGATCGCGCCGGCCAGATCGACCGCGTTCAGGTCCGGCATCTTTTGCTCGGCGATCTCGCGGACCTGGTCCTGCGTCACACGCCCGGCGATGTCGCGCTTGACATCGCCCGCGCCCTTGCCGACACCGGCAGCCCGCCGCAGGAGGTCGGCGGCTGGTGGCGTCTTGGTGACGAACGTGAACGAGCGATCTTCAAAGACGGTGATCACCACCGGGATGATCTGACCCGCCAGGCTGGCGGTGCGTTCGTTGTACTCCTTGCAGAAGTTCATGATCGCCACGCCGTGCTGACCGAGGGCCGGCCCGATCGGCGGCGCCGGCGTCGCCTTGCCCGCCGGAATCTGAAGCTTGATATAGGCGCGAACCTTCTTTGCCACGGTATTACCCTTCTGCTGGTGCTAGCGGGCTACGCCCTCCCAGGGTTGCGTCAATCGAGGATCGCGCGTGCGACGCGCCTAATCCTCGCGCTCGACCTGCAAGAAGTCGAGCGTGACCGGGGTCTCCCGGCCGAAAAATGAGACCAGGACCTTGACCTTGGCCTTCTCGTGATCGATCTCGTCGATCGAGCCGCGGAAGTCGCTGAATGGACCATCGACGATGCGCACGGTGTCGCCCAGGCTGAGCGAGACCTTGACCTTCGGCGCCGGCGCCGTCATCCCCTTGAGGATGATCTGCACCTCGTTCTCGCCCAGCGGTGTCGGCTTATTGCCCATGCCGACGAAGCTGGTCACACCGGGCGTGTTGCGCACCACGTACCAGGAGTCGTCGTCCATCAGCATGCGCACCAGCACATAGCCGGGAAAGACCTTGCGCTGCACGCTGCGGCGCTGGCCGCCGCTGATCTCGACTTCTTCCTGGGTCGGCACCACGACCTCGAAGATCTTGTCGGTCACGTCCATCGTTTCGACGCGATGCAGCAGGTTCTGGCGCACCTTGTTCTCGTAGCCCGAGTAGGTGTGCACCACGAACCAATCGCCGGGCTGCGCGGTACCCTCGGCTTCCGCCTGCGCTTCACGTCGCTGTGCCAGCCGCTCGCGGAGCGATCGCGTCATCGGAACCTCCCCTGTGCCTGGGTGATGTTAGAGCATTTGCCAGAGGCGCACGAAGAGCGCATCCACGCCGCCGAGCAACAGCCCGAGAAAAATCGACAGGCCAATGACCACGATCGTCAGGTTGCGCGTCTCGTCCCGGTCGGGCCAGATGACCTTTTTCGTCTCCTGGTATGTCTCACGCGCGAGCCGCTGCACCCCCGCAAACCGAGCCGGGGTCTGTCGCGCCTGCCGCTCCGTCGCCCGGGCGCGCGTCCGTGTCGCCATCCGCTTTTCCTTGCCTGAGCCGCTCGACATGCTCGCTACCATTTTCCATACAGACAAATGGGGCGAGCCAGTGGGCTCTGCCCCAATCATCATACTCCAGTCTCAGCAGTCCGCCACACCTCGATTTGCTGCTGGAGATGTGGCAGGGCCGGCAGGAATCGAACCCGCAACCTGCGGTTTTGGAGACCGCTGCTCTACCAATTGAGCTACGACCCTGTGCGACTGTCGCCGCCCGCAGATCTACCGCGTCTCGCGATGCAACTGCTGTGTGCGGCAGCGTGGGCAGAATTTGCGAAGCTCCAGCCGCGCCGAATCGTTCCGCCGGTTCTTCTGGGTCGTGTAGTTCCGCTCTCGGCACGCCGTACACTCGAGCGTGATCACGATCCGGTCGGCCTTGGCTTTCTTTGCCATGATAGCACATCCAATGCTGAATTGCGAGCCGCGGGGCAAGCACCGCCACCCCGCGGCCCACTGGGTCGCTTACTGCAGAATCTTGGTGACGACACCGGCGCCGACGGTGCGGCCACCCTCACGGATGGCAAAACGCAGCCCCTCCTCGATCGCCACCGGCTGGATCAGCTCCACCGTCATCTGGATGTTGTCCCCCGGCATCACCATCTCCACCCCCTCGGGCAGTTGGATCGCCCCGGTCACGTCCGTCGTGCGGATGTAGAACTGCGGCCGG
>DASSHC010000170.1:0-2455 GCA_035693105.1 Thermomicrobiaceae bacterium
ACCATGGTCCATGCCGAGCACAGTGGCGCGGTCACCTTGACCGGGGGCGGACCGACCAGCCGCGAGGTCGGCTGCTGGGGCTGGGTCATCCGCTTCGAGGACGGCACCATCGTCTACCACACCGGCGACACCGACCTCTTCGGCGACCTGGCGCTGGTGAAGGCCCGATGGTCCCCTTCCATCGCCGTGATGCCGATCGGCGGGCACTACACCATGGGACCGCGGGACGCCGGGCGCGCGGCGGACATGATCGGGGCGAGCACCGTCATCCCGGTCCATTACGGAACGTTCCCGATCCTGGCCGGAACGCCCGAGGAGCTCGCCGCCGCGACCTCCGCCCGGGTGCAGGCGCTGGAGCCGGGAGGAACATGGGAGGTGGAGTGATGCGGTTGCTGGCTTCTGTTCCGCTGGCGCTGCTGGGCAGCCTGCTGGGATCGGCGCTGCGATCCGGCCTGCAGATCGCCGAGGCGCGCCTCGACGCGGATCCCGATGCGCCGGCGGCGGAGATGGACCTCGCCATCAACGGATCGCTGCTGGCGGGCCTGGCAGGCGGCATCACCGGGCTGCTGTTCGGCAGCCGCACCGCGTTCTGGACCGGCGTCACGCTGGGCTCGGCCGGCATCGATCGCTTCGACAGGCGGTTGCTCGGGATGGCCGGCGTCGACGTCGAGGGGATGATCGCCCGGGCCAAATCGATGGCCGAGCAGGCCCAGGCGCGCGTGGGCGGCGACGCCGAGCCCGCCGGAACCCAGGACGAGGAGGCGGGAATCAGCAACGAGCCGCCGGCGACCGAGCCAGCCTGAGCCCGTGCCGAGGGACAGCACGCTGGCGGTCGTCCTCGAACGCGGCGAGAAGAAGGTGTTCGCCGTCGCCCGTGACTGGCCCGGTTGGAGCCGCAGCGGCAAGTCGGACCAGGAGGCGGTCGCCGCGCTGTTGTCCTACGCGCCCCGCTACGCACGGATCATCAAGGCTGCCCGCGTCAAGCCGTCGCCACCCAACGCGGGCGCGACGGCCAAGATCGTCGAGCGACATGCCGGCGGCAGCGGCACCGATTTCGGCGTGCCAGGGATGCCGACCAAGGGCGACACAGCGCCGCTGAGGGGCGCCGAGCTGGACCGGCAGCGGGCCATCCTGGTGGCTGCCTGGGACGCCTTCGATGCCGCCGCGCGACGGGCGGAGGGCAAGACCCTGACGGTCGGCCCGCGCGGAGGCGGCCGCTCGCTGGCCAAGATGACCGGGCACGTCCTGGAGGCAGAGATCGCCTACCTGGGCCAGCTGGGCCGCCGCCACGCAAAGCCGAAGCCCGGCGACGACGAGATGGCGCTCGTCCGGCAAGAGGCGCTCGCCACGCTGGAGGCGGTGACCGCCGGCAAGCCGATCGAGAATCCGCGGAACACGAAGCGGCCGTGGGCGCCGCGCTACTTCATGCGCCGCTCGGCGTGGCACGCGCTGGACCACGCATGGGAGCTGGAGGACCGCATCAAGCGCTAGGCGCCGGCCTGCATCACCGACTCGAACACGATGTGCCACACCAGCACGCCGGCCAGCGCCAGCGCGACGAGACCGATGAGGACGTTCAGGGCGCGTGCCCGCACGGCGACCACCGCCTGGAGGCCGCCATCGCGCTTCTCGATTCCCAGCCGCACGAGCGGCGCGAGCGCCGCCAGGAAGGCGAGCGGCGGGGCCGCGACCAGCAGCAGGTCGAGGATGCGCACGCGTTGCAGCGTTTCGCTGACGGGGTCGCCCACCGCACGGATGGCATCGAAGCCGAGCTGGTAGGCGAGCACCGACATGCCGACGAACGCCAACGTCGGCAGCAGCAGCACGGCGCCAAGCAGGGCAAAGGCCGTCGGGTGACGCCAGGCAGGTCCGATGGTCATCACGATTCCTCCACGAAGGACCCCGCGCGCCGCGTGCAGGCGCTGGTGCAGGCCGCCGAGCGCGACATCCACGGCCACGCGCGGAGCCAGCCCTTCCGCTTCGATCAGGTCGGCGAGGTCCGCGCCGTAGCGCCGCCGCCAGGCGGCGGGATAGCAGGCCAGCAGCAGCCGGGTCACGAGCGAGCGGCGTCTCATGCGCCGACCCGCTCCAGCCCGGCGCGCACGGCGCGGTCCAGGCCGCCCAGGCGGGTCTCCAGCAGGCGCCGCCCCGAGGCGGTGAGCCGATACGGCCGTCGCCGCCCGTCCGCGGGCAGTGCCTCGACCTCGCCCTCCTCCTCGAGCCGGCTGAGCGCGCCATACAGGGTCCCGGGGCCCAGCCGCACGCCTGCAAAACGAGCCACGTCAAGCAGCATGGCATGGCCATGCTTCGGACCCGCCGCGAGGCTGATCAACAGCAGCAGGCCTGGATCCGTGATCGTCTGACGAGCTCCCACAGCCGTTTCCTCGGGCTAGTTGCTACTACGTGGCACGTAGTATGTACGCGGATGCGCCCGCGTCAACTGGCGCGCATGTAC
>DASSHC010000171.1:0-14807 GCA_035693105.1 Thermomicrobiaceae bacterium
CCAGCAGCTTGCGTCCATGCTGGGCTGGAGAGTCGAGTCGCCGCCCGATGCCGCGTCTGATCGGGAGCCGGTCGTCGACCATTCCACCACCGCCGATCTGGCAACCTACCGCCCCGAGCACCTACCCCCAGTCGCCGAGGAAGCTGCGCCGGAGGCGCCAGGCACGCGCACCGAGACCGAGGAGCTGGCCTTCGCCGAAGCGGCGCCGCCCGTCGAGCGCGATCAGGAACCTCCGGCACCACGCCGCGCCGCGCCAGGAGCCGCGACGACCGAACTGAGCGCGCCGCCACGCCAGCCGCACGCGCGCGCGCGCCAGGCGCCAGCCGTCGCGCCTGCACGCCCCCGCCGCAAGCGGCGCCGCCTGCAGCTGCTGATCGTCGGCATCCCGCTGCTCCTCTTGGTCGCCGCCGGTAGCGCCGGCGCCGCCTACTACTACGTGCTGACGGCAACCGTGGGGCTGACGCCGGCCGAGCGCACCATCAGCGTCGATCTCGTCTACGGCCTGGCCCGGCCCAACACCAAGTACGACCTTACCGCCGAGCCCACGCCGGTCTCGCACACCGTGCCCTTCACCAAGACCATCGCCACGACCGGCAAGCGCACCGAGCCGGACGCGACCGCCGGCGGCACGCTCCAGCTCCTCAACCCAACCATCGACGTCGTCACGGTTCCCAGTGGCACGACGCTGCAGGGCACCAACGGCGTCGACTACGTGATCGACGCCGATGTCGCCGTCCCAGCTGCCGATCCCTTCGGCACCAGCACCCTCGGCAGCGCGCTCGCCAAGATTCACGCGGCCAATCCCGGCTCAGGCGGCAACCTGGAGGCGGGCGGACTGGCAGGCCAGCTCAAGTCCGGCATCTACTACAAGAACGCCAACGCCATCTCGGGGGGCACGGACAAGGCGATCGCGGTCGTCACGCAGGCCGACCTCGATGCGTTGAACGCCGCCGCGCTAGACGACCTGAAGGCCAACGCCGAGCCGGCCTTCAAACAGTCGCTCGACCCGAACGTGCAACTCGTGCCGAACTCGGAACAACTCGGCGAGCCACAGCTGAGCTTCTCGCACAAGGCGGGTGAGGACGCCGACCAGGTCGCCGTCACCGCCAGCCAGACGATCAGCGGCCAGGTCTTCGATCCCACCAAGCTCACGACTGAAGCGCGTGACGAAGTGGGGCGGCGCCTGACCCAGCAGGTCGGCAACGACGTGGTGCTTCTCGGCGACACGCTGACGATCGGTCAGCCAAGGCCACTGGAGGACGGAACGTCCTACACCATTCGCGCTGAGGGGCGCGTGCGCCAGATCATCAGCGCCCAGACGCAGCAGTCGCTCGCCGGCCAGCTCGCCGGCAAGAGGCTTGCGGACGCCGAGGCGATCGTGCAGGGTGCACCGGGCGTGGCCGCGGAGCAGATCACGATCAAGCCGGACTGGCTGCCGGGGCGGCTGCCCCAGCTCGCCAAGAACATCAGGATCGTGGTCAATGGAAGCAGCAGCGGCACAACCGGGCCGTAGACTGATGGCGCTCGACGTCGGGGCGCGGCGGGTGGGCGTGGCGATCAGCGACGAACTCGGGATGATCGCCAGCCCGGTCGGCGCCGTCGATCTCAAGCGCCGCGGGCTGGAGCGGCTCAAGGAGCTGATCGCGCATTACCGGCCCGCGCGCCTCGTCGTCGGTCTGCCGAAGAACATGCGCGGCGGCGAAGGGCAGCAGGCCGTCGAAACGCGCGCCTTCGCCGAGAACCTGGAAGCAGCCACCGGCGTGCCCGTGACCTATTGGGACGAACGCCTGACGACGTTCATGGCCGAGCAGGCGCTGATCGAGTCCGGCCGCAAGCGCAAGGAGCGCAAGGAGCGCGTCGACGCCGTCGCCGCCGCGCTCATCTTGCAGAACTACCTCGACGCGCACGGGAGCTGAACGCGCGTGCGCCAATTGCGCCGCGGTTGACGGTCACGCTGCAGCGTCTATAATCCCTGTGCGAGAGACGGGGAACGAAGAGAGGACTGCATGAAGCTGATCATCGCGGTCGTACAGAATGAGGACGCGGACAACGTCATCGACGCGCTGCTGGAGAATGACTTTCGCGCGACGCGCCTGGCCAGCACCGGCGGGTTCCTGCGGCGCGGCAATACGACCGTCATGATCGGTGTGCAGGATCACCAGGTCGACCAGGTGCTGGGCCTGATTCGCCAGGAGGCACGGGCGCGGGCGCAGTCGGAGGCGCCGGGCGCGGTGCAGACCGCGGCCGCCACTGTCTTCGTGCTCGATCTCGAGGACTACCAGCGCTTGTAGTCCACCACGCACCACCGCCCGCGTCTGGAGCCTACATGCACACCCGCGATACCCTGGCGTTCCAGTGGCTGGGTGGCCGGGTTTCGGTTCGGCTTACCTGGTTGCTGGCGGTGGCGGTCGTCACCGGCTTCACATTGGCACGCATCGTCCCCGAGATGTCTCACTGGCAGGATCGCGTGCTGTGGTACATCGGCGTGGCGGTGGTCATCGCCGGGGCGATCGCGCTCCTGCTGATGCACGAAGCGGCCCATGACTGGATGGCCCGGCGCCTCGGCATGCGCATCTCGCCCTCCCGCCTCTACCCTTTCGGAGGCGTCTCCGAGGGCTATGGCGACCCCGGCACGCCGCGCAGCGAGCTTCTGATCGCGCTGGCCGGTCCGCTTGCCAACCTCCTGGCGGCGCTGCTCTTCGGCGGCCTCTGGCTCCTGCTGCTGGCCGGCGATCTCCACCGCACCGTCATTGGCCTGCTGGCGCTGACCAGCGCCGTTATCGGCGCGGCCAACCTCCTGCCCGGCCTGCCGCTGGACGGCGGCCGCATCTTGCGAGCGCTCGTCTGGTACCTGCACCAGGATTACACCTCCGGCACGCGCGCCGCCGTCTTCTACGGCCAGGTCATCAGCACCTTCACTCTGGCGGCGGGGGTTATCGCGCTCGGGAGTCACACCGGCTGGCAGCCTCTTGGCGCCTGGATCATTCTGCTCAGTTGGGCGCTCAATCGCACCGGCCGCGAGGAGCTGCTGCGCAGCGAGCTGGTCTCGCGCGGAGCACGCGTTTCGGTCGGTGACGTGGTAGTGGGGCTAAACGCGCGCATCCACCCCGAGCAGACGCTTGAGGATGTGCTCGACGTGCTCCTGGCCCACGGGCAGCTTGGCCCCGCGCTGGTCAGCGACGACGGCCGCGTAACCGGCATCCTCTCGCTCGATCAGCTCCGCCACTGGCCGCGCGCCGTCTGGCCCTCGCACACGGTCGCCGAAGCGATGATCCCGCTGGCGCGCGTGGCCACCATCGGCGCCGATGACTCGGTGCGCGAGCTGCTCGACCGGCTGGTCGACGGGCAGGTCGAGGTGCTGGCCGTGGTCCGGCAGGGCGAGGTGCTGGGCGCCGTCGACCGCCGCCTGGCCGCCCGCCAGCTCTTCGAGCGCTCTCGCGCCGAGACTCAAGACGAGGCGAAGTAGAGCGTCGCTCACGTAATGCGCCAGATCGGTCCTTCGGAGGGATGCGACCGCCACAGCCTGTGAATCCTGCGAATGATGCAAGGAGCGCACGCCTCCCCTGCCATCCCGAGCCCTTCCCCCCTGTCATCCTGAGCCGCGGCGAAGAGCCTGCCCTGAGCTTGTCGTAGGGATCTCTCCCCAACTTGCGGACGCCGCGATCATGAAAGTATGAGGAGATTCTTCGAAAGCGGCCTCAGGATGACACAGGGCGGCAGGGAACTCACCTGCGCCAGGACCAGCGGCGACGGCGACAGGAAGAGGAGATGCTCGCCCCCGGCCTCAGCCTGACAGGGAACAAATCGAGTATAATTAGGCGCACATGCCTACAGCCTGACGCGCGGCAGCAGTTGGTGACACCCGACAGCCCGCTGAGTGAGAGAGGTCCACGATAACCACCACGAATTCCACGATCCCCGCGCGCGAGCGCGCCCTGCTCCTGGCAGTCGACTGGCAGCGGAATGGCTGGGACGTCCAGGCCTCGCTGGAGGAACTAGCCCGGCTTGCCGAAACGGCCGACCTCGATGTGGTCGACGCCGTCACCCAGCAGCTCGCGCACCCACACCCCGGTCATTACCTCGGCTCCGGCAAGCTCAACGAGATCGTCGCCAAACGTCAAGAGGGCGGCTTCGACGTCGTGCTGGCCAACGATGAGCTGACCCCGGCGCAGCTCCGTTCCCTGGAGGATGCGCTGGAGCTCAAGGTCATCGACCGTACCGCGCTGATCCTCGACATCTTCGCGCGTCGCGCGCGCACCCACGAGGGTCGCCTGCAGGTCGAGCTGGCGCAGCTCGAGTATCGCCTGCCGCGCCTGACGCGCATGTGGACACACCTGTCGCGTCAGGCCGTCGGCGGCGTCGGCCTACGTGGACCGGGCGAGACCCAGTTGGAGGTCGACCGGCGCGAAGCGCGGCGACGCATCGCCTGGATCAAGGAGCAACTGGCTGAGGTGCACCAACACCGCGAGCTCTACCGGGAGCGGCGGCGGCGGGGCAAGATGCCAGTGGTGAGCCTGGTCGGCTACACCAACGCCGGCAAGTCGACCCTGCTCAATGCGCTGGCCGGCCCCTCGACGCTGGCCGAGGACAAGCTCTTCGCCACCCTCGATCCGACCACCCGGCGCATCTCCCTCCCGTCAGGGCGCGAGGTGCTCCTGACCGACACCGTCGGCTTCATCCACAACTTGCCGACGCTTCTCGTCGCGTCCTTCCGCGCCACGCTGGAGGAGATCCTGGAGGCGTCGATCCTGATCCACGTGGTCGATACCACGCACCCGATGGCCATGCAGCAGGGTGCGACGGTCGACGCGGTGCTCGAGGAACTCGGCGCGGACAGCCGGCCCACCATCACGGCGCTCAACAAGATCGACGCACTGAGCGAGACAGCCGAGGGCCCTGGCGCCGTCCTTCCCTTCGCGAACGCGGCGCATCTGGTCGGCATCTCGGCGCAGACCGGCGAAGGGCTCGACGAGTTGTTGGGGCAGATCGACGCGTTGCTGGAGACGGAGCAGCAGATGGTCGACGTTCACCTGCTGATTCCCTTCCACCAGGCGCGGCTGGTCGATCTCTTCCACCGTCGTGGCAAGGTCGAGCGCGAAGACTTCAGCGAGGAGGGAACAGTCCTCGCCGGTCGGCTTCCGGCGCATCTCCTGCCGGCGTTCGCCGATTGCCGGACCGGTCCGGCGCGGATCAGTCCACCGGAAGCCGCTGGACGCTAGTACTTTAGACGCGAAAGGCCTTCGCACGGGCTCCGCACGCTCGATACGCCCTGCTCGCCCCGCTATAATCGGTAACACGAGGTGTGGCGTGAGCGCGAAAGGGATCGCCGATGGCCGGGACGCTGACGGACGTGCTGCAGGGGCTACGCCAGGCAGGCGGCTTCGACATGGTCGCGGTAGTCGGCGCCGATGGACTTCCGATCGACGCCTGCAACACGCCCGATATCGATGCCGACTCTCTGGCCGCGCTGGCCGCGAGCGGTCTTTTGATGATGGACGCGATCGGCCAGGAGCTGCGGCAGGGGAAGGCGACGCAGGCCATTCTGGAGTTCGAGCGCAGTCTCGTGGTGCTCGAGCCGATGCAGCATGATCTGGTGCTGATGGCGGTGGCCAACGGCGAGTCGAACCTCGGACGGGTTCGCCTCGTTCTTCGCCGCGCCCTGCCGGAGATCGCTGAGGCGATCTCCGCCTTCTGAGGAGCCAACCTCCCGTGAGCCAGCCAGCGCGACCGGGGAGCTACCAGTCGGCCGGCGTCGATATCGAGCGAGCCGAGCGCGCCAAGGCGCGCATCGCCGCGCGTGTCGCCGCGCTAGCCAACGCGAACGTCATCGGTGGAATCGGGCATTTCGGCGGCTTCTTCCGCGCCCCGCGGAACGACAAGCCGCTGGTGCTCGTCTCCACCGCCGATAGTGTCGGCACCAAGGTCATGTTGGCCGGCGCGATCGGCGCGCACTACGGCATCGGCGTCGATCTGGTCAACCACTGCGTCAACGACCTGCTGGCCACCGGCGCGCGGCCGCTCTTCTTCCTGGACTATTACGCGACACCCGAGCTCGACCCCGAGGCGCTGGCCGAGGTCGTCGATGGCCTGGCCGACGCCTGCGAGGCGGCCGGGTGCGCGCTGGTGGGCGGCGAAACGGCCCAGCTTCCGGGCATCTACCGCGAGGGCACCTACGATCTCGCCGGCTTCATGGTGGGCAGCGTCGCCGAGGACGAGATTGTCGACGGATCAGCCATCCGGTCAGGCGACGTGCTGGTCGGCCTGCCCAGCTCCGGTTTGCACACGAATGGCTTCTCGTTGGCCCGCGTCGCGCTCGGCCTCAACGTCCCGCCGGCCGAGCTGAGGCGCCGGTTGGCGCAGATCCCCCTTTGGGCGGACCGCTCTCTCGGGCAACTGCTGCTGGAGCCACATCGATCCTACTTGCCGGTCATCGAGCCGCTGCTGGGCACCGGCGCCATCCACGGCATGGCACACATCACCGGCGGCGGCCTCGCTGGCAACCTTAGGCGCGTCATCCCGAACGGCCTCCTGGCCGAGATCGAGCTTGGCTCCTGGTCGGTCCCACGCCTCTTCACTTCGATCGCGGAGAGCGGCCAGATCGACCAGGCGGAGATGTACCGCGTCTTCAATATGGGAATCGGTTTCGTGGCGATCGTGGCCGCGGGTGACGTTCCACGGCTGGCCGAGCGCGATCCGGCGGTCGCTGTGATTGGTCGCATAGTGCCCAGCACCGCGCCCGAGCGCGTCAGGCTGGCGCGGGCCGGAGGCGCGGCGTGAGCGGCTTTGATCGCAGCCTCTCCCGACTGATCATCACCGAAGAAGATCGGATGCAGATTGTGACCTGCCTGCAGCGGCTGATGACCGATTCCGGCGCCAGCTACTGCATGGTCATCGACCGCAGCGGGCAGGTGCTGGCCTGGGAGAGCGACCAGGAGCGGCCGGAGATGACCTATCTCGGCGCGCTGATCGCCGCCACCTACGCCTCAACGCAGGAGATGGCCCGCATCCTCAAGGAGGACGGCTTCAAGACGTTGCTGCAGGAGGGGCTGAAGGAGCGCGTCTACACGGAGACCATCAGGGATCGTTGGCTGCTGGTCGTGATCTTCGATCAACAGTCTCAGGTCGGGCTGGTCAAGGTGCTCGCGCGTCGTGAGAGCATCGTGCTTACCGGTGTGCTGCAGCTCTCGCAAGAGCGCGGCGACCATCCGGACGCGCAGCGTTTCCGGCGCATCGGTAAGGCCACCACCGACACGATCGATCTCATCTTCAAAGACAACGGCTGTTCGGACGACGAGTAGGATGTGACTGCACCATGGCGCTGATCAATGTGGCAGCCCGTGAGATCCACGGCAAGATCGTGTACTACGGTCCTGGCCTGTCGGGCAAGACGACTAACTTGCAGTTCATCCACTCGCGCATCCCGAACAACACCAAGGGCGATCTGCTCTCGATCGAGACCGAGACCGAGCGCACCCTCTTTTTCGATTTCCTGCCGCTCGATCTCGGCAAAGTCCACGGCTTCAGCATCCGCTTCCACCTCTATACCGTGCCTGGACAGATCCTCTACGAGCGCACCCGCGTCGCGGTCCTCAACGGCGCCGATGGCGTGGTCTTCGTGGCCGACGCCGGGCGCGACCGGCTGCCGGACAACCTGCAGAGCCTGCGGGAGCTGGCGCAGAACCTCACCGCCCAGGGCAAGCGCTTTCTCGATTACCCGCTGGTCATGCAATACAATAAGATGGACTTGCCGGACGCGCTGCCGGTCCCGGTCCTCGACCGCTACCTCAACACCATTCGCGTGCCGCGCTTCGAAGCGGTCGCACGCGACGGCCGCGGCGTCTTCGAGACGCTGCGGGCAATCTCCAAGCTCGTCGTCAACAAGCTCTAGGCGACGGTCCGGACCGCGGCAGCCGATCGCACGAGGAACAACGTGATGCAGAACGGCGCTGATGCCGCCACGCGGGACCCCGCCCTGGAGCGCGCGTTCACCGCCGCTACCATCACTACCCCGGACCCCGAGCACAGTCTCCACGTGGCTCGGTTGAGCCTACAGCTCGTCGATCAGCTGGCCGAGCCGCTGGCGCTTCCGGCGGAGGGGCGCGATCTGCTGGCCGCCGCCGCGCTCTGGCACGACGCCGGGCAGCGGTTCACGCTGCCGGAGCACCATCTGCGCAGCTTCGATATCATCAGCAACGAGCGGCTCCACGGTTTCGACGACGAGGATCGCCTGGCGATCGCCAACATCGCCCGCTACCATCGCCAGTCGACACCCGAGCTGGAGCACACCGGCTACCGCAATCTGCGGCGGGAGCGCCGGCCGCTGGTGGAGCAGATGGCGGCTATTCTGCGCCTGGCCGAGGCGCTGGACGCCAGCCATCTGCAACTCGTCGACCGCGTTGTGGCCCGCGTCTCGCCGGGACTGGTCGAGTTCGATGTGGTGGCCGCGAGCTACCCCACCATCGAGGTCGAACGTGCGCAGGCGCGTGGCGGCCTCTTCCGCCAAGTCTTCCGCCGCGAGACTAGCTTCCGCTGGCGCCGCGACGTAGCAGGGAGCGCGTGATGCCCAGGGCGCTGCTCAGCGTCTCTGACAAGACCGGCCTCGTTCAGTTTGCCCAACGCCTGGCGCGGCTCGGCTTCGAGTTGATCTCGACCGGCGGCACGTTGCAGGTGCTGACAACGGCCGGCGTGCCCGCCGTCTCGGTTACCGAGGTGACTGGCTTTCCCGAGATCATGGCGGGACGGGTCAAAACGCTCCACCCCGCGATCCACGCGCCGCTGCTGGCCCGCCGTGAAGTGCCCGAAGACCTCGCCATGCTGGAGGAGCTGGGCTACCGCGGCATCGACCTCCTGGCCGGCAACCTCTACCCGTTCGCCGAAACAGTGGCGCGTCCCGGTGTTACGCTTGCCGCCGCGCTGGAGAACATCGACATCGGTGGCCCCGCCATGATCCGCGCCGCCGCCAAGAACTTCCCCGCCGTGCTGGTGGTTGTCGACCCCACAGATTACGACGCCGTGGCGAGCGAGATCGAGCGAGACTCGTTGGCCGGTATCCCGATGGAGCGGCGGCAGTTGCTCGCCGCCAAGGCCTTCGCCCACGTCTCAGCCTACGACGCCGTTATCGCCACCTATCTGCGCCCAGACGAGCAGTTTCCCGAGCGGGTCACCATCGCGGGTGAGAAGCTGGCCGAGCTGCGCTACGGCGAGAACCCGCACCAGCGCGGCGCGCTCTACCGCCGCTTGGCCCCTGGCCCAGTCGCCGGTGTCGGCGGCTGGCAACTGCTGTCCGGCCCCGAGATGTCGTTCAATAACGAGCTCGACGCCAACGCCGCGCTGGCCACCGCGCTCGGCTTCCCCGACCCAACTTGCGCCATCATCAAGCACGCCAACCCCTGCGGCATCGCCAGCGATCTCCATCTCGGCGCTGCCTATGAACGGGCTCTGGCTTCGGATCCTGTTTCTGCCTACGGCGGAATCGTGGCTGTCAACCGACCGCTCGACTTCGCCGCCGCCGAGCTGATCGCCGTCAGCCACTACGACATCGTCATCGCGCCGGAGTTTGCCGGCGACGCGCTCGCACGCCTGCGTCGCAAGAAGCGCCTGCGCTTGATCGCCGCGCCCGCGCCGCAGCTCAGCTCCGCGCCGGAGATCCGCCCGCTCGAAGGCGGCTTCCTGCTCCAGGAGCCCGACCGGCTCGCCGTCGATCCGGCCTCCTGGCAAGTCGTCAGCCGTCGCGCTCCAAGCTCTGAGGAATTGGCCGCGCTGGTCTTCGCCTGGCGTGCCGTTCGTTACGTCAAGTCGAACGCGATCGTGCTGGCGCGCGGACACGCCACCGTGGGCATCGGCGGCGGGCAACCCAACCGCGTCGACGCTGTGCGCCTCGCGGTCGAGCGCGCCGGGGAGCGCGCCGCCGCCAGCGCCATGGCCAGCGACGCCTACTTCCCTTTCCCCGACAATATCGAGGTCGCCGCCGCGGCCGGCGTCAGCGCGATCGTCGCACCCGGCGGCTCGCGCCGCGACCCCGAGGTCATCGCCGCCGCCGACGCCGCCAACCTCGTTCTCGTCTTTACCCCCGTGCGCCACTTCCGCCACTGACGGCGTCTCGTGAAGGAATAGTCAGTCACGTGATGCGCCTCCAGTCCGGTCTCCCGGTGCCCGCGCCCAGTCCCCTGTCATCCCGAGTTGCCCCGGTCCGCCTGAGCCCCACCCCCTGTCATCCTGGGCCGAAGCGAAGGATCTCTCCTAACGATGGAGCACGAGCGGCGCGTCACGGCAGAGGAGATCCTTCGGCTGCCGCTCCAGGATGACAGAGGGGGACGGAGGATCTCTCCTTCTTGTATCCACCACATCAGCCCCGCGCTCAAATGTGACGACGCTGCATCGACTTGACCGGTGCACAAAGAGTAATTCAACTCCCGCGCGGCGACGGGTGCGCCCGCGAGCTGACGATGGGCCGTGACCATGTTGCCGCGGTGGTTTGCTTCCGGGACCGCCTCCACCAGCCGGAGAAGCCGAACCGCCAGCCCCTGTTGTTCCTCCCGCGATTGCTGGCGCGCGACGGGCACGACGAGAGGGCTCCGAGAAATCGAGGTCCGGTTCCGGGCCAGACTCGGTGCTATCGCTCAACGGTTCTCCCGCTTCCTGCTGGAGATTCACGTGAATCACGCAGAGCGCTGCCTCTTCCAACGATCACCACTCACACAATTACCAAACGTGTGACCACTCGCGTGGGTTCTTCGTGGTTTGCGCCGTTACCGCGGCTCATGCTGATGACAGGTCGGTTGGCGACCCAGGCGAAGTTGGAGGAAGACTCCGGTGCAAACGACGATCACGATGCGGCAGTTCACGCGGCGCGCGCAGACGACCCTCGTGGGATTGGGTCTGCTGGCGGCGGGACTGGGGGGCGCGGTGGCCCTGAATCAGGTGGACCTCCACCGCCAGCACCTGGCGGCGCCGCTAGTAACGGCCCCTGACTTCCAGGGACCTACCTTCTGGACGGCACCGACCATGCAACCCACAAGGAACAGGGCAGCATGATCCGCCGCTACACTATCTGGCGGAACAAGCACGCCACCGACGAATGCCTTCGCAAGATCGTCAGCAGGTCGAACGTTGCCTGAGGCGGAGAAGTCGTGGTAAGGCTACTGACCTGCCTCACCGTCATTCCCTTGGCGTCTTCGGGACCGCGTAGCGAAGCACCGTGGTCTCGCCCTCCACGTGGGAAGAGATCGCCTCGAGCCTGATCGGAGCGCCACCGGCGCTCTCAAAGAAGCGAACGCCCCCTCCGACGAGAACCGGAGCGATGTGCACGATGATCTCGTCCAGAAGCCCGGCCTCGAGACACTGCCGGGCGACATTGGCGCCAAGGATGACTACATTCGCACCATCCGCGGCCTTCTTGGCACGTGTCACCGCCTCCTCGATCCCCATGTTGAGGAACTGGCCGATCACACCCTTCACGACAGGAGGCTGCGCCGGCGGATCATGGCGCAACACAAAGAACGGCCCGCGAAAGGCGCCTCCGTAGAAGCCCATTTGCAGGCGATCCTCGACATCCTGCGTACGCCGGCCAACCAGCAACGCTCCCGTCGATCGAACAACCTCGTCGGCGGTCTGGCCTGACCCGCCGTCAACGTCGAAAACCCACCCCATGTCATCGTCCGGCCCCGCTATGCAGCCGTCCAGGCTCAACGGCGTGTGCCAGAGCACCTTCCCCATCCTCACTCACTTTCCCTAAAGCAGGTACAACCCTGTTGACCGGGATCATCCCCAAAACTCATCGGCGTTCGACGTGATCATAGGCGGGCGTGAGCAGGGCGAACGTTGCCTGCTGCGGCACTCGCGGGCACGATCGACGCCGGTGATTGCTTTACCGTCCCGCGAGCCTGAGGAGGTCACCGGACCACGACGCGTGCAACGCCGCAAGCCAGCCGTCACGCCGGCTCGATCGCTTCCAGGATTGGCAGCAGCCGCTCGTAGTCCTGCTTGTAGATTCGGGCGACCTCGCGCGCGGCGCGCTCCAGCCAGTCGACATCCTCGGTGCGCTGGGCGTAGACCGCCCGCAGGTGCGCCACGATCAACTGCTCGACCGGCACCTCGCCGCGGTAGCCGGTGAGTTGCGACAGGTACTGCGGGTCGTCGGTCAACGCGCACAGGTCGGCGCCGGACGCCAGTTCGACCGAGTAGTGCAGCGGCGGCGGCAGCGGCGGCACGATGCGAACGATGCGCCCGTCGCGCTTGAACGCGACCGGCGCCGCCTCGAAGGTGGTGCGCAAGATCTGCTTCAGTTCCGGGTGGCGGCGGTAGATTTCCTCGTCCCGTACTTCGTCGGAGCCGCGCCGCACCGCCCGGCGGGTCGCGTCCACGCCCGCAGTGACGCCGAAAGAGACGACCGCGAAGACGAGATCGCCGCTGCCGCCCGCCGCCGTCACGACCGCGCCCAGCGGCGGCAACTCGTGCAGGCGGTCGCTCTCGACCCAGATGCGCACCGTGCTCGTCTCGATGATCTCGCCCAGCCGTTGCCGCGACTCAGATAAAGCGGCCACGCTTGCTCGCATCCTTCCCGGAACGTCTGACGACATCGCCCTTGCGCGCCAGCGCCTCCTCGATCAACCGGTCCACCGCGCGCCGCTCCTCCGGCCGGATGGCCGCCTGCTCGTGGGCTTCCTGGAGCGCCGAGGGGTAGCCGCGCCCGAGCTGGCACTGCTCGTAGATCGCCGCCTGGGTAAAGTCGAGCAGTTCGCGATCCTCGGCTAGCCAGCGCGGGATCTCCACCCGCGCCACCTCGGTGCCGGTGTGCAGGTAGAAGAAGAGGATGCGGCAGTCGTCGTCGTAGCTCAGGAGGATCTTCGAGCTGCTGCCGAAGAGCGCCGAGCGCTCACCCGGCTCCAGCGCGGCGATCTGCTCGAAAAGCGCGCGGTCGGTGATCTCGGGTACCCAGTCGCAGGCCGGGACGCGCCCCTGGGGGATCAAGCCGCGGCAATGGTCGCAATCGACCGCCCGCCCCTGGCTGGGGTAGTCACACACCGCCACGCGCAGGCTGTTGACCACGTCGCTGGAGGCCGGGAAGCTGATGAAGGCCGCGACCGGGATGCGCGCGTCGCGCAGGGCGCGCAGAGTCTCCAGGTAGCGCGGCAGGACCCAATCGCGCACGAAGTCGGGCTGGCTCTCCAGTGACCAGAGGATCAGGGTACCGTCCTGTAGCGCCAGCACCGGGCGCGGCTGTTCGAGCGCGACCTCGGCCGCCACGCGCAGCTCTTCCACCGCGCGCTTGAGGCCGAGCACCGCGCCATTCACCGGCACGCGCCGCACCTGGTTCGAGATGTACAACTCGTCCTCGCGATAGTACATCGTCGGCTCGGCGCTGAGCTCGGCGCCCGGCGCCGAGCCATAGCGCAGCACCACCTTGCCCAGGTTGATCAGGTAGAAGCGGGCGGGCGTGTGGCGGTCCGGCAGGATGAAGGAGCCGTCACTGGCCACGACGGTGTAGTCGGTCTCGATCGCTGGCGCCGGAACGCGTTCATCAAACGCGCCGTGCGGCCGCGCCAGCAGCCACGACGTTTTGGCGCGCGGCAGGCGCCGCCGCAGTTCGCCGGCCTCGACGACTGGAAAGGTCGACTCCAGCTGCGTCATCCCCGCGGCGAAGCCGGCCTCGTCGTCGCGCTCTACCATCGCATCGAGGTCGGTCGTGATGCGTGCCAGATCGAGCGTCATGCTCGCCCCCTGCCTATCGACAAGGTTGGGTGCCGTGCGCCACCGTCCTGAACCCGCCTTTATTGACTCGAACGCGCCGGAGCCATCAAATCATGACAGGCAAGCCGATCAGGCGAGCGCGCTGACGCGGGCGATCCACTGATCCGGATTGCGCAGCTCCTCCAGACTCGGCATGAATTCCGGGCCGCGCCAGACCAGCTTGGCGAAGTCGTGGCCGCGCTGCTGGACGACCGCGTTGATGAACGCCTCGCCCTGTCGGTACTGCTCCATCTTGATGTCGAGTCCGGTCAGGCGCGCAAAGAGACGCTCGGCTGGCGTCCGCTGGCGCTGGCGCCGCTCGAAGCGCTTCGAGATGACCTCGTAGGTGGGGATTAGCCGCTGGCCGACCGCGTTCATCACGTGGTTGCTGTAGCCCTCGATCACCGACATCGTCGCCTGCATCGCGTTGAACAACTCACGCTGCTGGGGCGTCATCACCGCCTGGATCCACTGGCCCGGCTCGCGCTCGCCGCTGCGCGCCCGCTCCCAGAAGACCTTCAGCCCCGGCACGCCACGCTTCAGCGTCTCGACATCCTGGTTGAGGAACTCGAAGTACGACTCCAGCAGCGAGTTGACATGACCGCGCAGCCAGGGATGCGACTCGAACTCGAAGGCGTGCGTCGTCTCGTGCAGCGCCAACCAGAGGCGGAAGTCCTCGCGCGGCAGGTCCAGCGTCTGCTCGACGTGCGCGATGTTGGGTTGCACGAAATAGAGCTTGCCGGCCGACACCGGTTCGCGTCCCAGCAGCGTCATGTCGTACTGACCCAACACGCGCCGCGCCAGGTAGCCGAGCAAGAAGCCCAGTTCGACGCTGAGCACCTTCTGGCTGAGCCCGCCCCAGAGGAGGTTGGCCACGACCGACTGCTCCTCGCCGAGCGGATTCAGCGCCTCCAGCGGGCGGAACATCGCCTCGAAGCCGACAATATTGGCGTCGATCCAATCGTTGCGGTCGAAGGCGTAGACCTGCTCCAGCGTGGGAAGCAGCGTGTCGCCGGTGTAGTCCGCCACGATCGGGATGGTGCGCTGGGTCAGGTTGAAGTAGTACTCGGTCAGCGCCT
>DASSHC010000172.1:0-2374 GCA_035693105.1 Thermomicrobiaceae bacterium
CGATCCTCCTCCTCCATGGCTGGCCGCAGCACTGGTGGATCTGGCGCAAGGTGATCCCGGCCCTGGCCGAGACCCACCGGGTGATCTGCCCCGACCTGCGCGGCTTTGGCTGGAGTGAGGCCCCCGCCGGACGCTACGAGATCTCCGAGCTTGCCGCCGACATGGTCGCCCTGCTCGACGAGCTGGGGCTCGACCAGGTCGATCTGATCGGCCACGACTGGGGCGGCTACACGGGCTTCCTGCTCTGCCTCAACGCTCCCGAGCGCATCCGCAATTACCTGGCCCTGGGAATCGTCCACCCGTGGTTCGAGCCACCGAAACCTTCGCCGGCCGCTCTGCGGCGCACCGCGTACCAGTTCGTCCTCGCGACGCCGCTGCTCGGCGAGAGCGTGCTTCGCTTCGTCCCCGGCTTCGTCAAGCTGGCCCTGCGCCGCGGCGCCCATCCATCGATGCGCTGGAGCGAAGAAGAGATGGACTGCTTTGCCGAGAGCTTCCGCTCACGCGACCACGCACTGGCCGCGTCGCACATCTACCGCAGCTTCCTCACCCGCGAGCTGCCGCGGCTCAAAAAGGGCCATTACCGCAGTCAGCGCAGCTCGGTGCCGACCCGGATCCTCGCCGGTGAGGCCGACCCGGTGATCCGCGCTGACATCCTTGCCGGCTTCGAGCCCTACGCCGACGAGATCAGCGTCGAGGAGGTCGCGGGCTGCGGGCACTTCATCGCCGAGGAGAAGCCCGAGCTGGTGCTCGAGCGGGCGCGCGAGCTGTTCGGCTCCGCCTAGAGCACGCCCTCGAGCTTGAGCAGCTCCTGCTTCATCGGCAGGCCGCCGCCGTAGCCACCGAGGCCGCCGCCGCTGCGCAGGACGCGGTGGCAGGGGACGACGATCGGGATCGGGTTGGAGCCGCAGGCCGTTCCCGCCGCCCGCACGGCGCGCTCGTTGCCGGCGCTGCGGGCCATCTCGGAGTAGGTGCGGGTCTGGCCGTAGGGGATCCGCCTGATCGCCCGCTGCACCTTGCCGCGGAAGCCGTGGGTCAGCTGCCAGTCGATCGGCAGGCCGAACTCGGTCAGCTTGCCCTCGAAGTAGAGACCGAGCTCACGGCGCGCTTGCTCGAACTTGGCTGGAGCCTCGAGCACGCGCGGGGAGACCTTTGTGGCCAGCTCCTCCAGGGTCTCCTCGGGGTCGTGGTTGGGCAGGTTGACGCGGACCAGGCCGCGCGGGGTCGCGGCGAGCAGCAGCGGCCCGAAGGGCGAGTCGACGTTGGCGTAGGCGACGTCGAGCAGGCCCTCGGCCTCGGCCTGCTTGGCCAGGCGCTGCAGCGATGCCTTCATCTCAGCTCCTTTCTCAGTCGCTTGATTCCCTCATGCAGGCTGCGCCGCGCCGCCTCGGGCGAGCAGCCCAGGGCGGCGGCGATCTCGGCGTGGGGGAGGTCGCTGCCGTAGCGCAGCGCCACTGCTGCCCGCTGCTTCGGCGGCAGGGCCCCGACCGCGGCCCAGATCCCGTCATCCACCAGCTCCGGATCCTCGACCGGAATCTCGGGCGGGTCCGCCATCGTCACCGGCTGGCGCCCGTTCGTTCGGTGGTGGTCGATCGCCTTGCGGTGGGCAATGGTCAGCAGCCAGCCCCGCAGGTTCTCGGCGTTGTCCAGCTTTGGATAAGCGCGCAGGGCTGCCAGGAAG
Organism: Thermomicrobiaceae bacterium; assembly: GCA_035693105.1. Lineage (GTDB taxonomy): Bacteria > Chloroflexota > Chloroflexia > Thermomicrobiales > Thermomicrobiaceae > DASSHC01. The sequence continues at coordinate 1,679 of DASSHC010000172.1, forward strand.
GTCTCCTGGAAGCAGTCCTCTGCGTCGCCGCGACCGACGGCGCCGCGGAGGACGCCCATCACGTCTGGGGCGTAGTCGTCGAGAAGTGTCTGGAAGGGGGGCAATTTGCTCACTCAATGGATTAAACGCTGTGGCACGGGCGGATGTGAGGGGCACCCGTCCCTCAGCTCGGCCGGCTCACGCGCTTGATCTAGAGTGCGGCGAATGGCCAAGTTTCAGGAGCTGGTGGCGGCAGCGCTGGCGGAGGACGTGGGCTCGGGAGATGTGACGTCTGAGGCGACTGTGCCGGCGGAGGCGCGGGGGCGGGCGCGGATCGTGCAGAAGCAGCCCGGAGTCGTCTATGGGCTGGAGCTGGTGGCCGAGACGATGCGGCAATGTGGGGTGGAGGACGTTGACAATCTTGTGGTCGAGGGGCAGTGGCGCGACGCGGCCCCGACCGAGGTGCTTTTTGCCAGTGGTCCGGCGGCGGCGCTGCTCGCCGCAGAGCGCACGGCCCTGAACTTCCTCGGGCATCTTTCCGGGGTGGCAACACTGACCGCCCGCTACGTCGATGCTGTCGCTGGGACGGGGGCCGCAATCCTTGACACGCGCAAGACCACCCCAGGCCTGAGAGAGCTGGAGAAGGCCGCGGTTCTCGCCGGCGGCGGCCGCAACTACCGCATGGGCCTCTACGACGCGATCCTGATCAAGGAGAAC
>DASSHC010000173.1:0-4064 GCA_035693105.1 Thermomicrobiaceae bacterium
GTAGGCGAGCGCCGTGGCTGGCGAGCAGAGGAAGATCAGGATGCCCAGCGAGAGGATCGCGTCGGAGTGCAGGCCGGCGAGCTGGCCCGGCAGCGCGGTGACCTGCGTCACCGGCGTCGGCAGGTTGCCGTGGCGCGCCAGCGCCAGCGCCGTGCCGAGCAGGATGATCGCCAGCCCGGAATACATCAGCACGCGTAGCACGGTCGCCAGGTGAACGACGCTCTCGCCGCTCTCGACCCGGCGCGGCACTTCGGGCGACGCCGCGGCTGTGCCAGGCCGCGCTGTCCTATCCATCAGGCTCACTCGCTTCTCCATGCGCGATCCTGCCCGTGCCCGGTCATGACGAGCGCCGGCTAGTCTCGCGGATCCTCGCCTTCGCCATCAGCTTCACCCGCCGGTCGCGGCCCATCCGCACGGCCGGTCAGCTCGGCCAGGTGCTCCCAATCGTGCTCGAGCATGCGCCGCAGCGCCTGGCGCAGCGTGCGCGGTCCCTTCGGCAACTCGCGCAAGGCGGCGCGCTCCCGCGGCGTCGTGGCACGCACCCGCTCCTCGGCCAGCGTGGCCGTGCGTAAGAGCGCCTCGGGGAGCGCCAGCTCGCCGCGCTCGGCCGCGCGGCTGACCGCCGAGAAGCCCGGCGCGCTGCCCAGCGCCGCCGAGAGGTAGCTCCCCGTGGGGCCGATCACATGCAGCAGGATGGCCCGGGCGGTACGGCCGCCACCGGCCGGCGTCGCGTCGAGCTGCGCGGGTGTCCGGCTCGCGGCCCAACCGGCGAGCTCCTCGCGCAGCCAGCGGAAGCGGCGCAGGTAGCGGTCGAGTTCGTCCTCCGTGAGTGCCGCACGATCGGGCCGAAAGAGGAGGTAGGGCGAGCCGTTGCCGAGCCAGGCACCCGCGGTCACGTGCTCGGCGATCCGGGTGGCGAAGAGACCATCGGCGTCGAGCGGCTCGCCGTGCCGGCGCAGGAAGCGGCGAAAGGCGCGGATCGCGTCGGGCGTCGCCGCCAGCGCGTCCTCGGTCGTGGGGCCGAGGGCCACACAGCCGAGCAGATCGAGCACGTGGATCATCGTCTTGCGCCGGCGCGGGCCGGACTCAAGATAGAGGTCGTAGGTCGTCACTACGTCACCACCACGCGCACGCCCACCTGATATCCCCGCTGCTACTCCGCCGGCTCCAGCGTGGCGGAGTAGAGCGCGTTGAACAGCAGCCGGTAGGTGCCGCGCGTCTGGGCACGGAACTGCGGCCGGAAGCCGAAGAGCACCGCGTGCCCGGCGCCGACCGGCACGTCGACCAGCGCCGCCTTTCCCTCCAGATACTCCGCGCCCAGCATCCAGCCCGAGAGGAGCGGGTCGCTGAAGGGGTAGCGCGCCACCACCTCGGCGCCGTTGAGCACGCTGAAAGCCGGGCTGTTGACGAAGAGGGCCGCGACCTCGCGCCCGTAGCCCCAGGCGACCGGGTGCTGGTTGTCGAGCAGGAGCTGGACGACCGAGCCGGGGCTGTAGAAGCTGTCGCTCGGCAAGTTCTCCAGCGCGTTGGCGATCGGCAGGTAGAGCGCGCGGATGGCGACCTCGCAGGCGGCGTCCAGGGCGATCAGCGTGCCGCCGGCCTCGGTGAAACGGCGCAGGTTGACCGCGCCCTGCTCGCCGATACCTCCGGCGTATTCGCTGGGGTAGTCCTTGACGCTGTTCCCCTCGAGAATATCGCGCGGCGACTGCTGCGGCAGGAGGATCACGTCGAAGCGCGCCTGCAGGTTCCCCTGGCGCAGGTCGCGGTCGCGCACCGGCTCGAAGGCGAAGCCCTCGCGCTCGAAGATGAAGCGCGTCCAGCCCTCGTCGATGCCGTTCGGGCGCCAGCCGCGATAGAGGCCGATGCGCGGCAGGCGCTGGCGTCGCAGCGGCACGTCGAAGGGCTCCTCGGCGCCGGTGAACGTGGTGTGCATCTCGGCGGCCAGCCCTCGCAGCACCCCCACATCGACGGCGTCGACCACGAAGGTGCCGGCCGGCCACTCCTGCCCGGCGGCGGTGAAGGGCTCGGCCGCGCGGCGCACGCTGGCGCCGCCCGCCAGCAGGCGGTTGACCGCCGCGAAGCTGGCGTTGGTCTCGCAGCCGAGCAGGTAGCCGTAGAGCCCCTGGCCATGAACCTGGCCGGCCGGCGGCGCGGCTGCCTCCAGCGGCGTCAGCGCGGCCTCGAACGGCTGATCGACCTGCACCGCCTCGACGCCCATGTAGAGCGGCAGCGTGTGGGCAGCGATGTCGTAGGGCGGCTTGGGTGGCCCGCCGGGGTACTGGCGCAGGTCGGGGTAGTGCTGGATCTCGAGCAGCGTCTTGGCGAAGGCGCCGAAGGGCTGCGCCAGCCGGATGACGTAGGAGCCGGCCGGGTACTCGACCCCGCCCGCGGTGAAGGGCTGGCGCGCCTGCTCGACCTCGACCAGCCCGGTCCGCAACGACTGCAGCAGCTCGGCGGTCGTGCCGAGATCGCGCTGGTTGGCGGGCAGGACGAAGGCGTAGGGTTCCGCGCGCTTGACCGCCCGCTGCTGTAGCGCCAAGAAGTTGTGCACCCACTGGCGGCGGTAGGCGGCGGCGTTGCGCAGGCAGGCGTAGACCGCGATCTTGTTGTACTCGACGATGTCGCGCAGGTGCCACTCGCCGCCCTTCCAGGGGAGCGGGTGGTTCCAGCGGGCCGTGCGCGGGTCGAAGCCGCGCGCCTCGCGCAGGTTCTCCGGCGGGATGGTGATCGGCGTGGCGATCTTGCAGCTGGCCGCCTCCGAGAGGATGCGCACGCCGCCGTGGTAGTGCTGGTAGGCGCGCGAGGGGGAGAAGGCGTCGAAGATGACGTTGAGGGCGACGCCGGCCTTGCCGGCCGCGGTCAGCTCGGCGGCCATGGCGGTGCCCATCTGCGCTACCTCGGCGCGCAGCACCGGATCGACGTTGGGGTCGTAGGGGTCGATGAAGGGGGGCAGGATGTAGCGCGCGCCGTCGGAGCCCATCTGATGCTGGTCGAAGACGATCTGCGGGTGCCAGGCGTTCTGAACCTGCACCGCCAGCCGGCTCTCGACCTGGGTGAACATGAACCAGTCGCGGTTGTTATCGTGGCCGGTGTAGGTGTGATAGAGCTGCGGCGGCGGCGTGCCCTCAGCCGGCGTGCCGAGCGTCTTGGCGTACCAGTCGGCCACCAGCTCCATGCCGTCAGGGTTCAGCGAGGGGACCAGGAGCAGTACGACGTTGTCGAGGATGTGCCGCACGGCCTCGTCGTCGCGCGTGGCCAGCTCGTAGACCCACTCCGGCGTGGCCTGCACGGCGCCGACCTCGGTCGCGTGGATGGAGCAGGTGATCATCACGATGGCGCGGCCCTGCTCGGCCAGGCGCTCGGCCTCGTCGCCGGCCAGCCCGCGCGGGTCGGCCAGCCGCTTCTGGATGGCGCGCAGCTCCTCCAGCCGCGTCAGGTTCGCGGCGGAGGAGATGGTGAGCAGGACGAAGGGCTGGCCCTCGGTGGCCTGGCCCAACTCCTCATACTTCACCCGGTCGGAATGAGCGGCGATATCGCGGAAGTAGGCGAGCATGTCGGGCCAGCGCACCAGCTTGCGGTCGGCCCCCATCTGAAAGCCGAAGCGCTGCTCCGGCGACACCAGCCCAGCGACAGACTGAGTCATGGATTGCCTCCTCACACCCCCACACAGTGTACGTCCGATCCTAGCCCAAGACGCGGCGGCGCGCTACAGCCGGACGGCCCGAATTCGGGTCAATTGTCCGTATGCTGTCGTGTCGCGGCTGGCGTGCTAGTCTGTGGCTTGTCTGGGGCGCTCGCTGCCGGTCAGGAGCGCGAGCGGTCCTATCGCCACGGCCTCTCCCCTGTCATCCTGAGGCCGCAGCCGAAGAGCCTGCCCTGAGCTTGTCGAAGGGATCTCCTCTGCCTTGCACAGTCGCGGCGTCCGCAAGTTGGGGAGAGATCCTTCGCCGCGGCTCAGGATGACAGGGGAGGGCTCAGGCTGACGAGGCTGGCGCACCGCACTATTTGGAGGCAGCCGTGAAGGCCATCTTCGATCCCGAGACGGACACGCTCCAGATCGTCTT
>DASSHC010000174.1:0-9785 GCA_035693105.1 Thermomicrobiaceae bacterium
GACCCGCGCGTGGCGGTCGGCGCCACCGGCGACGGTGCCATCGCGCTCAACCCCCAGACGCTCGCCCCCGGCGAGGACGAGCTGGTCCTGGCCGCCCTGCGCGCCGTGCTGACCGGCGGCTAGTCCCCGCGAAAACGCCGACGCGCGGGCCCAGAATCACGGGTTGCGCTTCGTGACCGCGAGAGGATTCAGGCGCAGAGGCGAGCTCGCCCAGACGGGCGTCGTGGGCCACCTCGGCCTCGGCGTCATCGCATCCAGAGATCCCACTCGTTTCCAGCGGGCAAGCCCGACCACGGCACGGTTCGGTTCGCGTATCCGGCCGGTTTAGTTCTGGTGAAGATGGGCATAATTCCCTGGCATGATGCGAACCGTCACCGCCGGAATATTGGCATGAATTCTGCCTGGATACCCCGACGCAGTCCCAGGTATTCGACAGAGGAATAGGACTGAGTGACCTCGGCGGCAAGGAGACGCGGGTTTCGGTGACGGGACACGAGTACAGCCTGGTGCTGCTCAGGTGTTGGCGTGCAGCTAGGTGCCACCGCCGGTCGTCGCATCGCGATGCGACCTGGCGGCGGTGTCCGATTATGAGGTGGACACGATGGCGAAACTGAGTCGGCGGAAGCTGATCGCGCAGGCATCCACCGGCGCGGCGGCGATCGGCGCCTTGTCGCTGGCCCCGAATCTAGCGGCGGCCGCGCCCAGAACGAACGCGCGGCAGGGTGGAGATCAGACGCAGAGCATTGACGTGTCCGGCCCGATGGCGGTGCTGGTGCTCAATCCCCGCTCCGGCAATATCACGTTCCTGGTGGACTCGCAGGAGGTCACGGTGAACGATCCGGACCTCGTGGCGCGCATGAAGGCGGCACTCCAGTAAATGCATGACACCGTCGGTGCTTGTTGGTCACACTCCTGGAGGTGAAGGGATGTCCTCACATCGGGAAGCGCCCGAGACTATGAAAGACCCTGTCGCGGACAACACCGATGTCTACGCCTTTGTCAGCCCCGACCGGCCGGACTACGTCACGCTGATCGCCAATTACATTCCGATCCAGGAGCCGGCGGGTGGGCCGTACTACTTCCTCTTCGGCGACGATGTCCTCTACGAGATCTACATCGACAACAACGGTGATGCCATGCCCGACATCACCTACCAGTTTCGGTTCACCACGCAATTCACCAATCCGGACACGTTCCTGTACAACACCGGCCAGATCAACTCGCTCAACGATCCCGACTGGAACGTGCGCCAGTTCTACTCGGTGACCAAGGTGATGGCCCATGGTCCCCAGATGTCGTTGGGGACCAATCTGCCGTGCCCGCCCTGCAACGTCGGCCCGCGCTCCACGCCGAACTATGAAGCGCTGGCAGCGGCCGCGATTCAGACGTTGCCGAGCGGTGAGACTGTCTTCGCCGGGCAGCGGGATGACGGCTTCTACGTCGATACCGGCGCGATCTTCGATCTTGGTGGCCTGCGGCCGTTCAACAACCTGCATCTCATTCCCCTGCCGATTGCTTCGGGGATCGACGACGTAGAGGGCTTCAACGTCCATACCATCGCGTTGCAAATCCCCAAGCAGTCATTGACCAGCAATGGCCAGATGCCCACCGACCCGGCCAACGCCGCGTCGACCATCGGCGTCTGGGCTTCGGCCAGCCGCAAGAAGCTGACGGTCCGGCTTGGGCCTCATCCGATCCAGGTCAACAAAATCGGGGAGGAACTGGATCTCGGTCCCTGGGTGCAGGTATCGCGGCTGGCCAATCCGCTCTTCAACGAAGTCCTGATTCCGGTAGGGAAGAAGGATCTGTGGAACGCGCTGGATCCGAGCGATGACGGGCAGTTTCTCCAGTACGTGCTGCATCCGGAACTCGGCGCGTTGATTCCCGTGCTCTATCCGGGGGTCTTCCCGCATCTGGCCGCCCTGACCGCGCCGCGCACGGACCTGCAAGCCATCTTGCTCACCGGCATCCCGGCCGGGATCATTCCCGGCTTCCAGAACTTCACCGGTCCGACGCCGGCCGACCTGTTGCGGCTCAATATGGCGATCCCGCCGACCCCCAAGGCGAACGCCAACATCCTGGGTGTCCTCGGCGGCGATCTGGCCGGCTTCCCCAACGGCCGCCGCGTCTTCGACGATGTCGTCACCATCGAGCTGCGGGCAATCGCCGGGCTCACCTACAAGTTGGTGGTGCCCAGCTATGTGCCGGACCCGGCCGCGAGTGCGGTCACGGACGGTGTCACCCCGGCGACCGACCACATAGCGTACCTGGACGCCTTCCCCTATCTCGGCACGCCGAGCAGCGGTTACAGCCACATCCACGATCACGAAGAGGTTCAGACGATGACCTAGGAGTGGCGGCCCGACAACGAGGTCGAGAGATGAACGGCACCCTGCTCCGATCTTGGAGCGGGGTGCCGGTATGCGGCCGCGACTAGCGCCAGTCAACCTCGCTGACCGTTCCCCCCACGATCGTGATGGTACGCGTCAGCCGCGGATCGTGACCCCAGAGGGTGTACTCGCCGGCCGTCAGTTCGGGGAAGATGCCGGCGAAGACGGTCTTCCCGTTCACCCGCCGCTCATCGACCTCGGTGTGCGTCCGCCGCAGATCGTCGCCGAGGGGGCTGACCTCGATCTCCAGCCCCGACAGGTCGGGCTGGGTGTAGACGATCAACGCGCCGATATCCCCGCCGATGTCGAGCACGGCCGGCTCGGTGTGGACGCGCCGTTCATGTCGCTCAGGCATCGTTGCACTCCTCCACTGGCCCACCGTTCGCTGGATCGACGCCCACAGTATCATCTCGCGCGCGCGATCGGGGAAGTGGCGCCGGCCAACCTCTGGCATCGCTCTTGCCGCTGCCCGCCGCATCGTCGTGCCTGCTAGCATTATGGCGATACGATTGACGTCTGATGGATGGGCCTGGGGCATGGAGCGGGATCAGCGGCTGATCGGGCAGCGCTACGGGTTGATGCGCCGGGTAGGCAGCGGCGGGATGGCCGATGTCTACCTGGCGGAGGACCGTCGTCTGGGCCGGCGCGTCGCGGTCAAGGTGCTCCACCCCGCCGAGGCGCGCGATCCGACGGCGGTGGCGCGCTTCCGGCGCGAGGCGATGGCGGCGGCCGCGCTGGACCATCGCGGGATCGTGCCGATCTTCGACTGGGGCGAGAGCGACGATACCTACTTCATCGTGATGGCCTACGTGCCGGGTGAGGATCTGAAGGCGGCGCTGGGCCGGCGCGGACCGCTGCCGGAGACCGAGGCGTTGGGCATCGCCCGGCAGGTGGCGGGCGCGCTGGCCGCCGCGCACGCCCACGGCATCGTGCACCGCGACATCAAGCCGCACAACATCCTGCTGCAGCCGGACGGGCAGGCGCGCGTCACCGACTTCGGCATCGCCCGCGCGCTCGATCAGGCGCCGCCGGAAGGTGGGCTGGTGCTGGGTACGGCGCTCTACCTGGCGCCGGAGCAGGCGCGCGGCGAGGCGGTCGACGCCCGCGCCGATGTCTACAGTCTGGGCGTGGTCCTCTTCGAGCTGCTCACCGGCCGCACACCCTTCACGGGCGACTCGCTCCCCGCGCTGGCGCGGCAGCACCTGGCGCGCACGCCCGCCGCGCCCAGCGCGCTGCGTCCGGGTCTGACGCGGACGACCGACGATGTGGTGCTGCGGGCGCTGGCCAAGGAACCCGAGCAGCGCTACCAGAGCGCGGCAGAGCTGGATGCCGCCCTCGACGCGGCGCTCTCCGCTCTGGCGGGAGCTGGGCGCGGCTCCGCCGCGGTCCACGTCCCGCTGCTGCGGCTGACGCCGGGCGACCTGGCGGCCGCGCGCCCGTTGGCGCGCTATCCGGCCCAGGCGCGCGTGGCGGTGCGTCCGCTGCCGCGCCCGCCCGGCGACTGGAGCCTGACGCTGGGGCTGGTGGTCTTCCTGCTGGCCGGGCTGGCCGGGGTAGTGATGGTGCAGGCGGCGCGCTCCGGCGGCGATGTCGCCGCTGGTGGCGCGGCGGCCGCGATCGCCTCGCCCAGCCCGGCCAGCGGAATCGCCGTGGTGGCTGCTACTCCGACGCCGCGCGTGGCGCCCACGCCGGCGGCAGCGCAGACCCCGACGCCGCGCCCGACGTCAACGGCGCTTCCATCGCCGGAGGCCGCCGAGGTGCAGCCCACCCCGACGCCGAAGCCGAAGCCGCCAACACCGACCCCAACTCCGACGCCGCCGCGGCCAACGCCCACGCCGACACCGCGCCGGGCGCCGACTCCTACCCCCACCCCGATTCCCACGCCCACGCCCGAGGCGAAGGCGCCGATCTCCGGCTGGTTCGAGCGGGTGGTCGATGGCCCCACCACGGTGGTCGCGCGCTTCTACCTGCTGCTCAACCAGCACAAGTACGACCAGGCCGCGGCGCTCTGGGACGACCGTATGCGCGCCGCCTATCCGCCGGACGTCAACGTCGACGGGCGCTTCGCCGACACATCCTGGATCTGGGTGCAGCGCGACAGCCAGCAGTCGAACAACGGCCGCCGGGCCGTGGTGGCGGTCGAGCTGCTGGAGCGCAAGCAGAGCGGGGAGAACATCCGCTGGGTCGGCACCTGGACCCTGGTCAAGACCGAGGGTGGCTGGCTGCTCGACGAGCCAGACCTGCGGCAGGGTTGAGCGCGAAGGTAGTGGCTAAAGAACGAGATCTGGTGCCATCGAGGACGGATCCCTCGACTGCGCTCAGGATGACAGGGTTAGCGAGGGGCCTATCGGACGACACTGAACGTTGTCGTTGGCCCCGAATTTAGTCCGGTCATCCCGAGCGCAGTCGAGGGATGCGTCCTCGATGGCGCCGCGTCGTGTCGGCGGCCCGCTACGAGCCGACGGCCTGCGCGTTCCTGGCCGCCTCCGCCTGCTCGCGCGCCGCCAGCCACTCCTCGCGGCTGAGGTCGAAGACGAGCATGTCGCGGAAGCTGCCGTTGCGGGTGGCGGCGGAGCGGACGCGGCCGGCCGGCTGGTAGCCCTGCTTGCGCAAGGCGGCGGCCGAGCGCGTGTTCGGCTCCCAGACGAAGGAGCAGATCATCTCGAGCTGGATGCGGTCGAAGCCGTACTCCAGCAGGAGGTGCTTGGTCTCGGTGCCGTAGCCCTTGCTGCGGTTCTCCGGCAAGCCGAAGTAGCTCTCGGTCTCGCCAGTGCGGTTGACCCAGTCGATGTCGCTGATGCCGACCATGCCCAGCAGCCGGTCGTCTTCTTTGAGGCAGACCGCGAACTGGACCTCGCGGGGCGGGCGCTGCTTGTACAGCTCGCCGATCCATTTCTCAAAGGCAAGCGGGCTGAAGGGGACGCGGCCATCGTCGAAGAAGGTCTCGGTCTCGACCGCCGTCTGGCGGGCCAGCTCGTCGCCGTCGCTGACTTCCAGCGGGCGCAGGTAGACCCGCTCGCCGATCATGATCGGATTACGCATTGCGTGCCTCCCAGTGTGGATTGAGCGCTTCGCACAAGAAGAGATCGACCCGCGTGCCGGGGCGGGCGATGAAGCGGCGCAGGCGGGCGGTCTGCTTCATGCCCACCGACTCCGCGGCGGCCAGCGTAGCCGGCTGGTCCGCCGCGATACTGGCCTGGACCGCCATCGCCTCGCGCTCGTCGCGCAGCCAGGGGACGAGCAGCGCCAGCGCCTCGGCGCGCAGCGCGTCCGCCTCGTCGGCGCTCAGCCAGGGCGCGGTGTGGAAGCCCAGCTCGGCTTGCAGGCCGCGCCAGCTCTTGACCGTGACGCCGCCGATCAGTTGGTCGTCGGCGCGGCGGACGATGGCGTAGTCGCGCTTGGAGCCGATCCACTGGTTCTCGCCGTGCAGCTCCTTGAGTTGCTCCTCGGCGACCGCCTCGTTGATCGGGAAGGGACTCTTGAACCAGGCGACGGCGACTTTGGCGTCCTCCTTGGTCAACGCTCGGATGTAGACCTGCTCGCCGGTCAGGTAGACCGCGCGGAGGTGGCTCATGCTCACGGTATCGCTCCTTTCATCCTAGCCGCTGCGCTTCAGGCGCCCGGTGCGCTTGGCGTAGCGCTCGACGGTGGTGAAGACCAGCATGCCGAGCGGGATGGTGATCAGACCGATCACCGCCATCGGCAGCAGGTAATGGCCGAGCGTGCCGGCCGGCTTGCCGTCCAGGATCGTGGCGCGCATCCCCTCGAGCACGTAGGTGGCCGGCGAGATGCGGGCCGCGGCCTGCATCCAGCCGGGCAGCACCGAGATCGGGTAGTAGACCCCGCTGACCAAGAGCAGCAGGGAGGAGATGATGAAGGTCATCTCCTCGCCGCGCTCGGTGAAGAGGAGCGGCAGCACCGCGGCCATGATCCCGATGCCGACGAAGCTCAGGCTGCCGACCAGGATGATCAGCAGCGCGCCCCAGGCGTTCGCGTGGCTGAGATCGACCTCGAAGAAGAGCGCCAACGCGCCGAGCAGCAGCGCCGTGCGCAGGATGCCGTAGATGATGGCGAAGAGCGCCACGCCCAGCATGTGCGTCAGGCGGGAGATCGGCGCCATCATGGTGTACTCGATCGTCCCCTCCCAGCGCTCCCAGACGATCATCTCGCTGATGTTGCCGAAGACCGAGCGCAGGTAGGCCCAGACCACGGTGCCGATGCCGAGGTAGAGGATCAACTGCTCCTGCCCGGCGCCCTGCGCCTTGCCGATGTACATCACGCTCAGGGATGAGGTGACGTTGAAGATCAGGAAGGCGACCTCCCAGCCCCAGTAGCGCTTGGTCAGAAAGAAGTTGCGCTCGACGAAGGCGTAGGAGGCGCGCACTTCGCGCCAGAAGCGCGAACCACCCCCGCCCCTGCCCTGTGTTTCGACGTATGACACCAGTACTCCGTTCCCTCAATCGATGACCCCAAGAGCGCCGGCTCAGGCGACCTCTTCGGCCGCCTCCAGCGGGCGCCCGGTCAACTCGATGAAGACCTGCTCCAGCGTGATCTCGGATTGCCCCAGGCTGCCGGCCACCCTGCGCTTCAGCCCCTCGACCGTGTCGAGCGCCACGATGCGCCCCTGGTCGAGGATGGCGATGCGGTCGCAGAGCCGCTCGGCCTCGTCCATATCGTGCGAGCAGATGAGAATGGTCGCGTCGTGCTCGTCGCGCAACTGGTAGACGAAGTGCTGCACGTCGAGCTTGGAGCGCGGGTCGAGACCAGTGGTCGGCTCGTCGAGCAGCAGCAGGACCGGCGAGGTCAGGAAGGCACGGGCGATGGCGACCTTCTGCTGCATGCCGCGCGAGAGCTGCTCCAGCGGCTGATCGATGCGCTCGCGCTCGATCCCCAGCTTGCCCAACACTTCGACGATGTCCTGGCGTAGGCCGGAACCGCTCCGCCCGTAGAGCCGGGAGGAGTAGAGCAGATTCTCGCGCGCCGAGAGCTTCTTGAAGAAGGCTGCCTCGACCGAGACGCGATTGATCAACTCCTTGACCGCCCCTTCCTCCTGGCGCACGTCGTGGCCGAAGACGCTGACGCGCCCGGCGTCGGGGATAATCAAAGTCGACATAATCCGGATGAGGGTCGACTTGCCGGAGCCGTTGGCGCCGAGGATGCCGAAGATCTCGCCGCGCGCCACGTTGAAGCTGACGTCGTGCAGCGCGATCGTGGTGTGCACCGGGCGGCGGCGCAGCAGTGAGCGATGGACGAAGCGCTTGGAGACGCCGTCGACGACGAGCGCCGGCGCGGAGGCGGGGCGCTCGAGCAGGCTGAGCAGTTGGCTGGGTCGCATCTGGTTTGATCGCATCCTCTGTCCTGGTTCCCCTCGTTCACACCATTCCGTCCGCGGCCGGCGCACCCGGCGGTGGGCGAGGGTGCGAGGCAAACAAAAACCGCGGGCGAGATTCTCGTCTCTGCCCGCGGCTCGGAAGGCACTTACGCGATTGGCTCGCTCAAGTCACCCCGCTCCTGGGCAGACTGATCCCACCACCAGCCAAGACAGGCACGTCGCCGATACGCGGCGGCCAGTCCCACTGGCTGTGGTTGGTGATGTTGGGAGCCATCCGCATCAGTCTGGCCCTTCCATCGCGAGCGAATCCAACACGGCCCAAGTGGACCGTTCTCTCATCCTAGCGGTCCGCCGCGCGCTTGTCAATCACTCGACGAACCTCAACCTTGCGAGGGCGCGGGCTTCCAGGTAGGATCGAGCAGATTCGACTGATGGAAGGGCAGAGGGTGGGGATATGGGCGAGAAACTTCCAGCCGTGCCGCTGCGAGCCGAGATGGCGCCACGCCGGTCCGCGACGGTGGTTCGTGGTGGCGGGCTGCGCCGCTGGGTGCGCTCGCCGCTGGCCGACGCGCTGGTCGACGTCGCTCCCGACCTGCTGCGTCTGACCGGGCGCGCGGTACGCCCGCACCCGCTGGCCGGTCCCGCGCCCGGCCTGCCGCCCTCGGGCGCCAATGGCCTCACCGTCTCCGAGATCGAGATCGACATCGCCTCGCCGCTGCTGCGGCGGGTGGTGGTGCGCTCGACCAACGCCTGGTCGCTGGCGCCGGAGGTGGCGCTGGGCAAACGGCGGCGCGGCGGGCTGCTCCGGTTGGGCGCGCTGAGCCTGGCCGGGCTGACGGTCCTCGGGCTGGCGGCGGCGCGCCGCGCGCCGCGGGCGTTGCCGCCGCGGCAGCCACGGTAGGCGCCGTTCCCGGTGTGAGCCGTCTCGCAAACGAACGGAGCAGCGAGCGTCCAGTGCGGCGCTTGCCACTCGTCACCGCGCTGGTCTTCCTCGCGACCGCGGTCGTCACCGGCGCGCAGTTCTTCTCCCCGAGCGTGCTGAGCGCGCTGCGGCGGAATCCCGAGGCGCTGGCGGCCGGCCAGTGGTGGCGCATCCTCTCACCGCTGCTGGTTGATCCGGACGGTTGGTTGGCGATCGCCGGGGTCGCGCTGGGGCTGCTGGTGGTGGGGACGGTCTGCGAGCGCCTGTTCGGGCGCGCTCGCTGGCTGCTGCTCTACTTCGCCGGGGCGCTCGCCGGCGAGTTGGCCGGTTACGCCTGGGAGCCCTACGACGCTGGGAGCTCGATCGCGCTCTGCGGCTTGATCGGCGGCCTCATCGTCGTCATGCTGGGCCGGCTGGACTTCTCCGCGTTCAGCCGGGCGCAGGGGCCGCTGGGGCTGCTGGCGGCCCTCTACGCGCTCGGTCTCGTGGGTGCGTGGCTCGGGAGCGCCACCGGCGGCGCGGTCATCGCCGTGCTGCTCGGCGCGCTGCTGGCCAGCGCGCTGATCTGGCTCACGCGGCTCGGCGCGCCGGGCCGGTTCACCGCCGGCTACTTTGGCAGCGCCGGTCTCATCGCCGCGCTGGCCCTGGTCGCGCTGCGGGATATCCATGGCCCGTCACTGCTGGCGGGCGCCGCTGTCGCCGCGCTGCTGTGCTGGCTCGATCCCACGCTCGGTCGGGCCGGAGACGCCGGCCGCGACTGAGCGCGAGCAGCGCGGCGAGGGTCGCTGCTCCGGGGCCGCTCAGGCTCCCGGCTCTTCGACGGGGGGGATGCCCTCGGTGGCCTCCTGGGGCATGTCGCCCGTCTGCTCGGCCAGGGCCTCCTCCGCCGCCGCGGCCGGCTCCGCCACGCGCGACGGCGCGGCGACCTTGATAAGGATCTCCTCGGCGGGCGTCAGCATCTCGATCCCCGGCGGCAGCGTCAGGTCGGAGACCAGGATCGCAGCATCCACCTCGTCGAGCTGGGAGACATCGACCTCGAAGTGTGTCGGAATCTGGTCCGGCAGCCCGCGCACATCCACCGACTCCCGCGTGTGCGTCAGGATACCGTCGACCCTGGAGGACAGCTCGCCGGTGGCCAGGA
>DASSHC010000175.1:0-7546 GCA_035693105.1 Thermomicrobiaceae bacterium
GAGCGCGTCTTGCAGCGCGTTGCCGAAGAGATTGAAGCCGAGCACGGTGACGAAGATGGCGATGCCGGGGAAGGTGATGAGCCACCAGGCGGTCTGGATGTAGGAGCGGCCATCGACCAGCATGGCGCCCCACTCCGGCGAGGGCGGCTGCGCGCCGAGACCGAGGAAGGAGAGCCCGGCCGCGATCAGGATGGTGGCCGGCAGCTCCAGCGTCGCCAGCACGATGATCGGCGTCAGCGCGTTGGGCAGCACGTGCGTGCGCATGATGCGCGCGTTGGGCGCGCCGATCACGTGCGCCGCCATGACGTAGTCGTTCTCTTTGATCGAGAGGACCGAGCCGCGCACCAGGCGGGCAAAGCCGGTCGAGGAGCCGATGCCGACCGCGATCATGGCGTTGCGCAGGCTGGGGCCGAGCATGGCGATGATCGCCAGCGCCAGCAGGAAGCCCGGGAAGGCCAGCATGATATCGACGATGCGCATTAGCAGCATGTCGACCACGCCGCCGTAGAAGCCGGCCACCAGACCGACGGTGACGCCGATCGCCAGCGCGATGGCGACCGCCACGATGCCGACCGTCAGACTAATGCGCGAGCCGTAGAGGATGCGGCTGAAGATGTCGCGCCCCAGCTCATCGGTGCCGAAGAAGTGCTGCAGCGAGGGCGATTGCAAGCGGACCGCGATCTGCTGTCCGTCCGCGGAGTAGGGCGCGATGAGCGGGGCGATGACCGCCAGCAGGATGATCACCAGCATCACGCCGCCGCCGATGCGGCCGGGATAGCTGCGGTAGATCGTGCGCGCGAAATCGACACTGCGGCGCCGGGGCTTGAAGGCGTGCAAGCCGCCGGCCGGCGCCCGGCGCTCCACGCTCGCGTCCTTCGCATCCTTGTTCGCATCATCCACGTCGATCATCGCTCCTCCAGCCCGCCCCTACTTGTACGCGATGCGCGGATCGAGCACCGCGTAGAGCAGATCGACGACCAGATTGACCAGCACGTAGGTCGTCGCCACCACCAGCACGATCCCCTGGATCAAGGGGAAGTCGCGCTGCTTGAGCGCGTTCACCGCCAGCTCCCCGACGCCGTGCCAGGCGAAGACGACCTCGACAATGAAGGCACCGGAGAGGAGCCCGCCGAACTGCAGGCCGACGATGGTCACGATCGGGATCAGCGCGTTGCGCAGCGCGTGCAAGATAACCACCCGCAGGTTCGAGATCCCCTTGGCCCGCGCGGTGCGCACGTAGTCTTCATTGAGCGCGTCGAGCATGGTGGCGCGCACCAGCCGGGCGGTGACCGCCGAGGCGATCACGCCGAGCGTCACCGAGGGGAGGACCAGCCCCATGGGGGTCATCGAGCCGAGCACCGGGAACCAGCCCAGATCGACGGCGAAGATATAGATCAGCAGCAGTCCCAGCCAGAAGGCCGGCATCGAGAGCCCGGCCAGCGCGAAGACCATCGAGATGACGTCGATGATCGTGTCCTTCTTGATCGCCGAGATGACGCCGGTGACCATGCCGATGACGAGCGCGATCGAGAGGCTGGTCAGCGTGAGCACGACGGTGTAGGGGTAGTGCGACTTGATCAGCTCCGTCACCGGCTCTTGCGCTGTGATCGACTCGCCCAGGTCGCCGTGGAGCACGCCATCGACATAGTCCACGAACTGCGTCGACAGCGGACGGTCGAGCCCGTACTTG
Source organism: Thermomicrobiaceae bacterium (assembly GCA_035693105.1). Classification (GTDB taxonomy): domain Bacteria; phylum Chloroflexota; class Chloroflexia; order Thermomicrobiales; family Thermomicrobiaceae; genus DASSHC01. The sequence continues at coordinate 1,691 of DASSHC010000175.1, forward strand.
TGGCGCAGGGCGGCCTCGACCTGCGGGTCGCTGAACTGCCCGGCGAACATCAGCTGGATCGGGTCGCCGGGCACCAACACGCGCATCAGGAAGACCAGAATCAGGATGCCGAACCAGATCGGGACGAGCAGTATCAGGCGACGAAGCACGTATGCGGCCACTGGTCTTCCATTCCTTCACTAGCCTCGCGCCGGGCGGGCCTTCACGAACGGAGACCCGGCCTTCCGGGGAGCCCTCATCCCCCCGCCACGGGGAGCCCTCATCCCCCCGCCCCTTCTCCCAACGCGTTGGGAGAAGGGGAGCTAAGGACGGACGATCCTTCGTGGCCCCTCTCCCAGTATTGGGAGAGGCTCCGTCCGGGTTGGGGTGAGGGCCCGCCCGCCTCCTACTTACTGATCCAGACATCCTCCAGCCGGCCGCGACCGAAGACGGTCAGCGAGTAGTCCTTGACGTACTTGTGCACGAAGGTCATCGACCAGTCGACGCAGATCGGCGCCACGATCGCCTGCGCCAGCAGGTACTTGATGGCGTCGTGGACGGCATCGAGCCGCTTCTGCGGGTCGAGCGTGGTGTCGGCCTTGGTCAGGAGCGCGTCGAGATCCTTGTCGTGCATCTGCTTGGTCCAGCCCGGCGTCTTGAACATCAGACTGAGGATGGTGGGGTCGGAGCTGGTCCAGCGCATCAGGTCGCAGTCGAAGTTGCCGGCATTCAGCAGCGGCAGCTCCGCGCCGAAGTCCATCACCTGGATCTTGCAGTCCATGCCGATCGCCTTGAGGTTGGACTGCACGATCTGGCCGCAGGTCTTGAGCGCGTCGTAGCCGGAGTAGACGATCATGGTGAAGGAGAGCGGCTTGCCGCCCTTGGCCATGATGCCGTCCGAGCCGGGGGCGTAGCCGCCATCGGTCAGTGCCTGCTTGGCCTTGGCCGGGTCGTAGGGATAGGCGAACTGGTTGAGGCTCTCGTCGTAGCCGGCCACGCCGGTCGGGATCGGCAGCAGATCGACGGTGGCGAAGCCGTTCCAGGCGCTCTTGACGATCGAGTCGCGGTCGAGCGCGTAGGCGATCGCCTTGCGTACCGCCAGGTCGTCGAAGGGCGGCTTGTTCATGTTGTACTCGACGAAGATGTAGCCGTTGCGGTCCTTCCAGATGTAGACCTGGAATTCGGGGTTGCTCATGATGCTGGGCGCCTGGGTCAGATCGACGCCGGCGATGTCCAACTCGCCGCTCAGGAGCGCGGCCGTGCTGGTCGCTTGCTCGGAGATGATCTTCCAGGAGAGGCCGTCGACGTAGGGCGCGCCCTTGTTCTTGAACTCGTCGCGATAGTTCGTGTAGTTCTCGTAGCGCGCCAGCGAGACGCCCTGCCCTTGCTGCCACTCCTTGAACTTGAAGGGGCCGGTGCCGACCGGGTTGTGGCCGAACTTGTCGCCGAACTTCTGCACCGCCGCCGGCGAGGTGATGCCGTTGCCGTCGAGCTGGGTGAAGAAGGGCGCGTAGGCCTGGGAGAAGTTGCAGCGGATGGTCATCGGATCGACCAGGTCGACGCCGGTCATCGGCCCCATGCCGGTCTTGCGAATCGAGGCCAGCTTGGGGTCGAGCACGCGGTCGAAGTAGGCCTTGACCGCGGCGCCGTCGAGCGGCGTGTCGTCGTGGAACTTGATACCGTCGCGGATAGTGAAGGTGATCTGGGTGCCGTCGGGGTTGATGTCCCACTTCTCGGCCAGCCAGGGGTGCGGCAGGTGATCCTGGCCGATGTAGACCAGGCTGTCGTAGATGTAGGTGAAGATGCTGCTCGAGGTGGCCGAGGACGACAGCACCGGGTCGAGCGTATCCGGGTCGTTGATGATCGACATGTGGATAGTGCCGCCCTTTTTGGGCGTGCCGGCCGCGGCCTGGGGCGTGGCGGCCGTCGTGGTCGCCGCGGCGGCCGGAGTGGCGCTGGGCGTGGACATGTTCTGGAAGGTGTTCATCGGCGTCGCCAGACCGGAGATGGTCGTGGCGTTCGACTCACCGCTCGTGCCGCTGGTGGCCGAGGGCGCGTTCGAGCTGGAGCCGCCGCAGGCGGCGATCAGCGTGCCGAGCAGCGGCGCGCCGGCCGCCCCGCCCAACAACTTGGCCACCGAGCGCCGCGACAACTTCTTGCCGCTGAGCGTCGCGCGCAGGATGTCGTTGCTCTCCATCATTCCTCCTCGTTGGCCGGGTCCCGGCCAAGCTCCTCGTGTGGCGGCGGATCGAATTGCCGCATTGGTGGCCACCGGTATCCCGGCGATGGACGCCGCCCTGCCCATCGCACCGCCGTCCTCACCGCCCTCCTGGGTGGCCATTCGTCGGAAAGAGCGCGAACACGTAGCTCATGGTGAGCTCACTGTTGGGATCGTCGTAGCTCAGGATCTCGGCCTCTTGCGCCTTGAGAAAGTCGCGCAGCGCGGTCGCCTGCTCCGCCGAGAGACGCAGCCGGCGCCGGCTGACGATGAACGACTCGGGGTTCGCGTCGATCGTGCCGTTGGCGACCGAGCGCCGCAGGGCGGTGGCGCTGCTCTCCAGCAGAAAGGCCAGGAACTCGCCGCTGGCGCCGGAGTAGCTGGCCACGCGGTCGGAGTGGAGCATCGAAGCGGTGAGGTAGTAGTACGCCGCGGCCGCGCGGTAATACTTGAGTTGAATGCCGGATTGCACCTCGGTATGCACCAGCCGCACCAGCCCAATGCGCTCCAACTCCCCCACGTGATAGTAGAGTTTCTTCGAGCCGATCCCGAGCTTCTCGCCCACCTGTTTGACCGTCAGCGGCTCGGGGATCAGGCAATCGAGTACACGCAGCCGCAGTGGATTGGCGATGACGCGCAACTCCTCGATCGACTGAATGACATAGCGCTCCGCGGGCAGGAACTCGCGCCCCGGCAGCGGCTCATTCAGTTCCAACATGCCTCCCCACTGCGTCGTCTGCACCGTGAACTGGCTCGATCCGACGGAGTTTAGACGGTCAAATCTTTTTGGCGCCATCATCCTAGAGGACGGCGCGACTCCTTGTCAACTGTCCCTGGTGGCACTGGTGTCCCTGGTGTCCCTGGCCGCGCCGGGCTGGCATGATTCCGGCTGGGGATGGCCGGCAACCGAGGCGGCCGGGCGACGTGGAGCATCGGATGGTGATGGTGGAGGACGCACGGGCGAGGGTGATGCGGGGTGGGGACGAGACAACTAACGAGCGGTCGCTGCTGGAGCGGCTGCCGCCCGAGCCGCGGGCGGTGGTGGACCGGCTGGGCCGCGCCTTCGCGGCGCGCGACCGCCAGCTCTTTCTCGTCGGCGGCAGCGTGCGCGATCTGCTGCTCGGCCAGCCGCTGGCCGACCTCGACTTCGCCACCGACGCCCTGCCGGAGGAGACGAAGCTGGCTGGGAACGCGGCGGGAGCCGAGGCGGTCTACACCGTCGGCGAGAAGTTCGGCACCATCGGCTTCGTCTTCGGCGGCCTCCAGGTCGAGATCACCACCTTCCGCCAGGAGCACTACCCGACGCCCGACCGCCGCCCCGCGGTGCGGCTCGGCACCGACATCGCCGGCGACCTCTCGCGGCGCGACTTCACCATCAACGCTATCGCGCTCGACGCCGAGAGCGGCGCGCTGGTCGACCCCTTCCACGGGCTGCAGGACCTGGAGCGGGCGCTGATCCGCGCGGTGGGCGACGCCGGGGAGCGTTTCCAGGAGGATCCGCTGCGCATCCTGCGCGCGGTGCGCTTCGTGGCCCAGCTCGGCTTCACCATCGCGCCCGAGACCTTCAGCGCCATGCGGGCGCTGGCGCCGGAGCTGGAGCGCATCAGCCGCGAGCGCGTCGCGGCCGAGCTGAACCGGCTGCTGCTCGGGCCCGCCGCGCCCCAGGGACTAGCGGCGGCGCGCGAGGCGGGCTTGCTCCCCTTCGCGCTGCCGCAGGTGGTGCCGATGGCCGAGGACCTGGGCGAGGGGCGGCACAAGGACATCTGGGAGCACTCGCTGCAAGTGGTGGGACAGGCACCGCCGCGCCTGGCGGTGCGCTGGGCGGCGCTCTTGCACGATGCGGCCAAGCCGCTGACCCGCAGCGTCGACGAGCAGGGCGAGGTCCACTTCTTCGGGCACGAGTGGCAGGGGGCGAACCTGGCGCGCAAGGCGCTGCGCGGGCTGAAGCTGGACAAGGCGCTGACCGAGCGGGTAGCGCTGCTGGTGCTGCTGCACTTGCGGCCGGCGGGCTACGACGAAGACTGGACCGACAGCGCGGTGCGCCGGCTGGTGCTGGAGGCGGGCGCCCTGCTGGAGGATCTGCTCGACCTGGCAGCGGCGGATGTCACCAGCGCGCGGCCGGAGCGGCGGCGCGAGGCACGCGCGCGCGTCGACGGGCTGCGGGCGCACATCGAGCGGCTACGCGAGCAGCACGCGCTGGAGCAGCTGCAGAGCCCGCTGGACGGCAACGAGCTGATGGCGCTCTTCAACCGCCCGCCCGGCCGCTGGATCGGCGAGCTGAAAGACTATTTGCGCGAGATGGTGATCGAGGGCGCGCTGCAGCCGGGCGACACGGTCACGGCGCTGGAGCGCGCCCGCGCGTGGATGGCCGCCAACCTGCCGGAGTGAGCGCGCGAATCCGCCGCGCGGGAAGGAGCGAGCGATGCCCCGCAAGCGTGTATTTACCCCCGAGCCGCCGGTCTATCGCTTCCACGTGCGGCTGCTCGGCGGCCCCATGGTGGGAGAAATCGAGGACGTCTGGCGCGACATCGAGCTCGCCGCCAACCAGACGCTCCTGGAGCTCGGCAACGAGATCCCCTACGCCTTCGACTTCGACAACGACCACCTCTGGGCGTTCTACTTCAGCGGCAAGCCCTTTGACGCCACGACCGAGTACGCGCTGATGGCCGAGCCGGATCCCCTGACGGGAGTGGCGCCCAAGCGGGCCGAGGACCACACCCTGCGCGGCGTCCATTTTCCGCGCCAAGAGTTCCTCTACATCTTCGACTTCGGCGACGAGTGGCACTTCGGCGTCACGCTCGCCGGCAAGTCGGACGAACTGACGCCCGGCGCCGTGTATCCCCGCGTCGCCGGCAGCCAGGGCGAGCCGCCGCCGCAGTACCCCGACTGGGATGAGGAGGAGTGAGACGAGGAGGGCGAGGAGTAGCTGCGAGGTCCGCTTGCCCCGCCAGCACGCCGCTTTGATTGCTCGTTGGGAGCAGTGTTTATGGAGCAGGATCGGATTTACAATCCGGCCCGTGCAGTGCACTCAATCACGCAGTCAAGCCGTCACTGTATCGAGTTGGGAGCCACGTTTCTTTTCGTCCGTCTCCCACCGCACGACGGCTGACGTGGTAAAAGTCCCCTCGATAAAGCCAGATTGAGTAGCGCTCATTGTCACGGATGCTGGGTCCATCCCAGTACCGTCGCGCTCTGCGCGCTCCACGGCCGCCTCGCGGATGAACGCCGAGAGCTTCATGCCCCGTTCCCGTGCCGCCTCTGCTACCCGTCCGAAGTCGTCGCGGGAGAACGCCACAGACACGACCGCTCGCGGGTTTTTTACCGCCGGGTGAACCTCACCCTTTTCTTCCCAAGTCTCTGGGTTTTCAAGCTCCCTGAGTTGCTTGTCGCTCAACTTACGCATGCCTCGCTTCTCCCGTCCTATCTCCTCGACCGCCTCATGGTAATTCACGCCACTTACTTGGCTTGCAAGGCCAAGCGGTCACCGGGCGCCAGGTTCCCGACTCGTCGGTCCGCTCGATGGGAACAGCAATACATTGACCATGCTCATCTCGCCCGATGATCTTCTGACTGGCGCGGCGTCGCTTCCGATTCTTCTTGACCGTGAACGGTTTTTCCAGGATCGACAGTACCTGTTCCGGGGTGATCCCATGCTCCCA
>DASSHC010000176.1:0-6113 GCA_035693105.1 Thermomicrobiaceae bacterium
CGGCAGCGTGTGCGGCAGGACCGGCGCGTAGCGGACCTTGTAGACGACGGCGTGGCGCCCGCCGAGCAGCGGGTGGCGATCGGGCCAGCGCAGCTCGCGCAGCCGGCTGATGACCTCGTGGGCGCCCTCGATGGCGCTCAGGCCCTGCTCCGGCGTGCTGGAGTGGACCGCGCGGCCGCGCACACGCACGTCGATGTCGACCCGGCCGCGGTTGCCCAAGGAGAGGCTCAGCCCGGTGCCGATCTGGATGACGCCGAACTCGGGCCGCGCATCGAGCGCCGCCACGATCGCGTCGGAGCAGGCGTGGCTGCTGCGCCCCTCGTTGTTGATCGCCCAGTAGAGCCGGCCGCGCAGCGTTACCCCGCTCTCGAGCAGCAGCCGGACGACCGCCAGCATGACCGCCTGATGGGCCTTGTTCTGGCTGACCCCCTGACCAAAGACGGCCGGCTCGTCGCAGCCGTAGGCGCGCGCGTTGGCGACCCGCCCGGCCAGCGAGCGATCGGTCTCCTGCTGGTGCTGGCTCGGGGTGTAGTTCTGAAGCAGGAGCGAGCGGCCGCTTTCGCCGCTGCCGAGCCGCACGACGAGGTTGTTGCGCGGCACGTCGAGCAGGTCGTAGGCGCCGAGGCGCACCAGCTCGGGACGCAGCACGCCCTGCACGTAGGCGACGAGCTTGGGGTCGTCCGGCGCCATCAGCGTGTCGAAGCCCGGCTCGACCGCGGTCGAGATCGCCGCCAGCCGTGCCAGCGTCTCGACCAGATAGGCCCGGTCGAGGTAGGTGTCGATCAGCTCGCCCGGCTCTGACGATGTTCCGCGCGCCAACACGTCAGCTCCCCTCCCCCTCGCCCGCCACACCACAGAAGCGCGCCACGGCCACCGCGACCCAGACGATCGCTCGCTGGTACTCCGCCAGCTCGATCGCCTCGTCGGGGCCGTGGCCGCGCGCCATCTGGCCGGGCCCGAAATTGATCGCCGGAGTGCCCCCCTCGTTGGTCAGAAAACGCCCGTCGGTGCCGGCCGAGAGGGCGTGGACGGCCGGGGCCGGCAACCCGAGGTCCGCCGCCGCGTTCACCAGATCAGCCACCAACGGGTGATCGCCGGGCGCGGCCGCGGCCTCGATGAAGGGGCTCGTCAGCGCCAGCGCCGGCGAGTGCTCGCGCAGCCAGGGATCGTCGCGCGTGACCCGGGCGAAGGCAGACTCGACACGCGCGACGAGGTCCGACCGCGACTCGCCGGCCAGGTAGCCCGCGCTGAAGTGAACCTCGCACTGACTGGGGACGGAGCCGGGCGCCGGCCGGCTCTGGATCTGCGTGACGCTGAAGACGTGGCCAGCCGGCAGCGAGCGCCACAGCGGGTGCCGGTACTCGCGGTCGAGCGCGCCGCCCAGCTCGTGGAAGGCGGCGATGTAGCGGCCCGCCAGGTCGATGGCGTTGACGCCCTCGTAGGCCACGCCGAGGTGCGCGCCTTTTCCCTCGACGGTAAGTGCCAGCCCAAAGGCCCCACGGGAGCCGGGGCAGACCGCCAGCGCGGTTGGCTCGCCCACCAGGGCGCCCGCCGCGCGGTAGCCGCGCTCGATGCAGGCCAGTGTCCCACCGCCGCCGGCCTCTTCATCCACCACACTGGTGAGCGCCACCGGCTGGCGCAGCTGAACGCCGGCCTCGCGCAACACCTTGAGCGCGCCCAGGTAACTGAGCAGCGAGCCCTTGGCATCGGCCGCGCCCAGACCGTAGAGCCAGCCATCCTCGATCGTGGCGGCGAAGGGATCATGGCGCCAGCGGTTGGCATCGGCCGCGACTGTATCGGCGTGGCTGTTGAGGATAAGCCGCACGGCGCGTGGGTCGGCGCCGGCCGGACCGAGCACCCCAACCACGTTCGGGCGGCCGCGAAAGTCGCGCGTCGAGGATTGCAGCGTGTCGCCGTACCGCGCCGAGAGGGAGGGGCCATCCGGCTCCCAGACCTCGATCCGCGCTCCCAGCGCCTCCAGCTCGGCCGCGACGAACGCCTGAAAGTCGCCCTCGCCGCTGCCACCCGGGCGGGCTGGATTGACGCTGGGTATCTGGACCCCGTGCCGGAGGAGGGCTACCAGCTCGCTGCGTAGCCCGTCACTCGCCGCCTGAATCGCGCGCAGCGTCGCGGCCCGCGACGCGCTCATCGGGCGGCATTCCGAGCTGCCGCCCAGGAGAATGACGCTCGCCCGCGCGTGCTCCGGAGCATCGTCTCCTCGCGCCGCTGTGGGGACAAGGCCGGCGCCGGCCGCGTCAGGACCGCGCGCGGGCGGCTGGGGTCGCGGTCGTCGTCGATCCGCGCCGGTTCGTGCTCGGGCATGCGCCACGCTCCTTCGGCCCCAGGTCTGCTGCTCGCCGCCGCGGCGGCCTCGCATCCTCGTCTGCGACTACGCTTCTCCATCGTAGCGCCCGCGGAGCGGCTGTCAACGCTGCCGCCGGCACCCGCTCGGTCATGGGACTTCGCCCGGCTGTGTCTGGCACCAATGGCTGTTTTTGCACGCGGGCAGAGCTCCTAGGCTGGGGGGCGGCTGACGACTCGGCGCCCGCCCTGAGCGGGACGCGAGCGCGCCGAAGGTGCGATACTGCGCCACGGTGGGGGCCAACATTGTCCTGTTCGCGAGGCTCAAGTTGTCCCGAGATCGCGTTAGGATGGGGCTGGGGAGGCGTGGGGTGATGACGCGCGACATCACATTCGGCGACCTGCTGCGAGAGATGATCGAGGAACGGTTCGGTCCGCGCAGCGGTGCGACGCTGGCCGCCCGGCTCGGCGTCGATCCATCGCTGGTGCGCCGCTGGCTGCGCAATGCCCGCGTGCCGGCGCTGGACTCGCCCTACCTCGAGCTGATCGCTGATGCGCTCAACCTGGCGCCCGTGGAGCGCGACGAGCTGCGGCGGGCGCAGATCGACATGCTCTCGATTCCCCCCAAAGAGCGCCGGCGCCTTTCGCCGGCGGGGCAGGTGCGCCAACTGCTGAACACGGGGCAGCAGCCCCACCCCCAGCCGGCACCGCGCGCCGCGACCGGTCCGCTGCAGCCGGCCTACTACGGGCCGGGCGCCTTGCTGCGGGCCTTTCAGGACGCGGTCGCCACGCTGCCACCGGCGAGCGGCTCTGAGCCGCCCATCCTGGTCGCGCTGGCTGGACCGGGGACGCCCCGGCGGACCAACGAAGAGGTCATGCAGCTGTGGATGCGCGCCTTCTCGCGGCTGCTGGAGCTGGGCTGGGATTGGGCCGTGGTGGGCGGTCCCCGCCTGCCGGGCACCAACCGGCAGCTCGTCAACCGCGTCGTGCAGCTGGCCAGCCTCGGCCCCGGCCGCTTCGCCACCTACACCCTCCACACTCCAACCGAGGAGGCAGGCCCGCGCGACCTGATCGTCTTCCCCGATTTCGCGTTGATCGGGATTCGTGTCGCGGCTCACGACGCCGTCGATGGCGTGCTGGTGGTGCGGGGGTCCGAGCCGCGCGATCTGCTCTGCGGCGTCATCGAGCGGCTGCGCGCGCGCGCCGAGCAGACCCTGGCCGTCTATCCGCCCAACGATCTGCGCGTGATCGAGGATGTGGCGGAGCTGGAGCGGCTTCCCGGCGATCGCTACCACGTCAAGGATGGCTTTCGCGCGCTGACCATGCCGCCGGCGTGGCTGCAGGGCGAGGGCGAGCGCCTCTTCCCCGGCGACGGCGCGGTCTCGCGCCGGGATTTCGCCCGGGTCCTGGCGCTGGATCGGGCGCGCCTGGCGACGTTCACCGACTCGATCGCGCGCGACCGCTGGATGGATATCGCCTCGCAGCAGGCGATCGACGAGCTGGTGCGCCACGGCCGCTTCCGCACGCCCGATTTCACCCAGCAGGTCACGCTGAGTCCGGCGGAGCGCGGCGCGTGCCTGCGGCGCCTGATCGAGCTGCTGGAGCGCTACCCCAACTACCATCTGGCGCTCGTCGGCCCGGAGCAACTCGCGCTTCTGCCCTCGGCCGCCTGGGCGGTCAAGGTGGGGCACGGGGTCATCATGCGCCGCCAGCGCGCCAGCGGCGACTTCAACACCGTGATCATGCGCCAGGAGCGCCTGACCGCCGCCTTCAGCGCCTTCTTCCTGGAAGAGATGTGGGGCGCGATCGAGCCGCGGCACCGGGAGCGTGGCTGGGTCATCGACTACCTGCGTCGCGCGCTCACGCTGCTCGGAGAGGACTGAGCGCTGAGCGGGACGCGCGCTAGGACGCGCTAGCCGCGCGGCTCGGAGGCCACGAAGTGGCCGCGCACCACCAGACGCTGGTGGTAGCGCTTGCTGGCGTAATCCCAGTCACCGCTGCAGGTGATCAGCGTGACGACCGCATCGGGTGTCGGCGCGATGACGTCCACCGCCGTCTCCGGGACCACCTCAAGCGTATCCACGCGGTAGGTGACGATCGCGGCGCCGGTCCAGATGCGAATCTGGTCGCCCGGGTGAACCTGCGCCAGGTGGCCGAAGATGGCGCCGGGGCCGTCGAGATGCCCGGCGAAGACGGTGTTGCCGGCGGTAGCCGGGAAAGCGGTGTGGAAGAGCCAGCCGGCCACGGGAATGTGCGGCACATCGTCGGTGGTGACCAGGCTGACGGGGACATCGACGCCGATAGCCGGGATCTGAAGCCGGAGGGGCGGCAGGGGCGTGTCGGGGATCGTGGCCACCGTGGGCGGCGCGGTCGGCACCGCACTGGTGCTCGGCCGCGGTGTGGCGCTGCCGGCTGGCGTGGGCTCGGGGGAGGCGGGCGGCCGCGCCGGTGCGGGCTGATCCGCGCGGGAGGCGAGCGCGCGATCGTTGGGCTGCACGAGCGCGGTGGGCTGCACCAGATACTCGCGTTGGCCGTCGCGCATGATATAGACGCGGCCGGATGGGTCGAAGTGCTCTTTGACGTTGATATAGCCCAGATAGCCGACGAGCACCAGCACCAGCGCGGCGAGGAACCCCCCGCAGCCGAAGGCGCTCACACGCGCCGCCCGTTTCAAACGCCGCATACCAAACTCTCTCGGTCAATCATCGTCAGGCAACAAGAACGTCGCCCCCGGGATGAGGCGACGTTCCCAAAATCCGCAGAGATGATGCTCAGGCAGCCAGAGGCAGGCGGCGCCGGCGACTGAGCGCGACACCGGCCGCCGCGCCACCGAGCCCAACGGCGAGCAGGCCGGCCGCCAGCGGAGCCCAGCCCCGCGGCCCGGCCGCCTGGGTCGCCACCGGACCGGCGCCGGTCATCGGCAGGCTCTGGACCTCGGAGGAGCCGGAGGCCGCGTTGGTCACGATGTAGGTCCCCGAGGCCAGCGGCGAGAGCGAGATGGGCGGGGAGATCGAGGCCGGCACGCCCTTGATCGGGCCGAAGCTGACGTAGGCGACATCACCGACCATGCGCACGCCGCCCTCGGCGCCGCTCGCCGGCTTCGCCATGCCGGGCATCTGCCACATATCGATCGAGGTGATCTGCAGGTTGGCGCTGGAGCCGCTGCCGCTCATGGCACCGGTGCCGGACGCCTGGGCGAACTTGCCGCCGACGGTGCCCTGGAAGCTCCAGGGGCCTTGCAGCGTGTTCGGATCGACCTGCGCGGTGAAGGTGCCCATCGCGCTCTGGTTGACCAGCGGAACGGTGACATTGATCTGCAAGACGATGGTGGCCGGCGCGGCGCTGGCCGGCAGGATCAGCAGGAGGCTGGCCAGGAGCGCCAGGACCGCACTTGCTCCCAAGAATCGTGCTCGTCGCATTCTCATTCCCACATCCCCCGGTTGTCGAGACGGATGGCACCGTCTCGGATAGTCCGATCAGCCGCTTACCCGGCCGATGCCGGTGCGGCGCATGGTGGAGCGTGGCGAACAGGTAGAGAATAGAGAGCTAGAGCACGTCCGCCAGCCGCACGCCGACGATAACGAGGAACGCAAGCAACAGCGGAATGACGCCGACGTTGAGGGCATGGCTCCAGCGCACGCCGCGCTCGCCGGGCGTCGCCGAGGCGAGCTCCTTGGCGACCAGCAGGCCCACCAGCGTCAACGTGATGATGACGCCGAGCGCCGCGGCAACGCCGAGAACGGTCACCGTACTCACGGTCACTGTCGTTACCGTGGTGGTCATACCAACCCACTTCCCGTGTGAGACAAACC
>DASSHC010000177.1:0-4390 GCA_035693105.1 Thermomicrobiaceae bacterium
AGATTGCGCCGCAGCACCTTCGACTCCAGGATATCGACCACGGCTTGCAGGGTGAACTCGCTGGCGCTCTCGATCGTCAGTTGCGCCGGCTCCTGCGCGATCGTGCTCTTGCTGTCCTTCAAGTCGTAGCGCGTGCCGATCTCGCGCTGGGCCTGGTCAACCGCGTTACGCAGCTCCTGTTGATCGAACTCCGAGACGACGTCGAACGAAGACGAGCTGGCCATGATGACTGCTCCCTCCTAATCTCCAGCGGCAAGTATGGCGAAGCCGACGCGGCGTGGACAAGCCGCCAACGCTGGCAGGACGGTTGCGACATGGGCGCTCAGCGATATGCTACACGCGTGTACGCGGAGTTTGCGGGCTGGCGCGACGGCCGCGCACGAACCGCACGGCTCCGCGTCGCGCCGAGGGGAAGGGGAGGGACGTCGCATGAGACAGCTCATGACTCGCTCGTGGACCCGCTTGGGCGCGGCAGTCTTGTTGCTCGGGTTGTTGGCCACGCTCGGCCTACCGGCCGGGGCCAGCGCGCCGCGGGTACTCGATCCGATCGGCGGCGGCTACAGCACGACCACCGAAAACGCGTTCGTGCAGACGGTGATCGATCACGCGACCGGCTCAACCGTGCGCATCCTGATCGTGCCGTCGGCCTACGCGCACACCTCGCTCGGCTATGCGCAGCAGCATGTCGACTCGTTGCAAGCCAAGTGCGTCAGCCTGCTCGGCAACTCGTCCACCTTCACGGGCGGCTGCGACACCGAGCTGGTTCCGCTCTGGACGCGTGACGACGCGCAAGATCCGAGCATCGCCGCCATGATCGCCGCCCCCGAGACCGACGGCATCTTCATCCTCGGCGGCGACCAGGACGCGGCCATGGAGATCCTGGCTGGCACACCGGCCGAGGACGCGATGGCGGCTGACTACCAGCGCGGCGTCATCGTCAGCGGCACCAGCGCCGGCACGGCGGTCGAGTCGCGCACCATGCTGGCCGACTACGCCAACGGCGGCGGACCATCAACCGCCCTGCAGCAGGACAAGGTGGACATCTGGTGGGATGACGACGGCGATCTGCTGCGCGGCCTGAGCTTCGGCTCGACCAACACCATCCTCGACCAGCACTTCTACCAGCGCGGGCGCTTCGGACGCTCGCTGAACGTGGCGGCGCAGTCGGTCGACCACTACGGCGGCAACGGGCGCCTCGGTGTCGGCGTCGACTACGCCACCAGCGTCCACCTGACCAACGACACCGTGCTCGACGACGTCACCGGCGACAGCTCGGTCGCGCTCATCGACTTCTCCCAGGCGTCGTTCGACTGGCTCGGGCCGCAGCAGACGCTCTCGGCGCGGGATGTCTTGACGCAGATCATGCCGCCGGGGCCCTACGCCTACGATGCCGCGGCGCGTCAGCTCTCGATCAACGGTGTGGTCCAGCCGGCCAGCCTACCCGCCGCGTGGGATGCTGGCCTGCTTCAGGCGCCGGGCCCGGGCACCTTGATGCTGGGCGGCGATCTCCTGGCCGGCGGCAGCGGGCTGGCCGACTTCGTCAGCCAGGCGCGAGCGACCGGTTCGCACACGATCGTGCTGGTGGCAGCCGGGTTCTTCTCGACGGGCGACGCCAGCAGCACCGCCAACGCCTACGCTTCGGCGCTCAAGAAGCTGGGCTGGTCCACCAAGGGCGATCAGATTGTGATCCTCAACTTCGAGGACGCGAGCGGCTGGTCGCGCGTCGCGCCGGGCGTGGTAGCCGGAGCGGCCGGGGTGATCCTGGTTGGCGGCGATCAGTCCCAGATGGCGCGTCCGCTGGCCGACGCCACCTTTCGAAATCTGGTGCAGCGGGCGATCGACACCGCCCCACTCGTGCTGACCGATCGAGCCATGACCCCGGTGATGGGTGACTACTACCTGGCCAACGCCGACCCGACCGACCAGAACCTGGAGAGCCAATCGATCGCGGCCTTCAGCAGCGACTACGCCGACGTCCAGCCGGGCCTGGGCTACGTCCACGCCGCCTTTGAGCCGCGGCTGACCGAAGATCAGCGCTGGGGCCGACTCTACGGCCTGGCGCAGGCCGAGCCGCAGACGATCGTCTTCGGCATCAGCGAAGAGACGGCGCTCTCGCTCAGCGGCAACATGGCGACGGTCGCCGGCGAGCGCTCGGTCGTCGCGCTCGACGGCCGCGCGGCTCAGTTCGCCACCGGCGACAACGGCGCCATCGCGGCCTTCAACGTCTGGCTGAACCTCTACGCGCCGGGTGAGACCGTCACTGGCCCGTAGGGGTTGGCGCGCTCGGGCAGAGTCATCGCCTGGGCGCGCCCCTGCCCGCACAGCGCCGTCTGCGTTTGACAGCTGCGCGGGACCAGTGCTAGAATTATCGCTCGCGGGGAGCGAAGGCTCGCCGTGCAAATTCAGCTTGTGAATGGCGACGAACGGGAGTAGTAGACCGCGCCCAGCAGCGAGCTGCCGGTTGGTGCGAGGCAGCGCGAGCGGTCGAACTCGCCCGGGAGCCGCGCCGGTGAAGAACATAGCCGGCGCCGGTTTACCCCCGTTAGCGGGTCCATAAGCGGATAGGCCAGGCACGGCGCGGGGCTGTAGCTCAGTTGGGAGAGCACAACACTGGCAGTGTTGGGGTCAGGGGTTCGAATCCCCTCAGCTCCACCAGACCTCGCCTATCAAGCAGGGTGGTACCGCGGAAGCCGAGCTTTCGTCCCTGATCGGGATGAAGGCTCGTTTTGATTTAACCGGCAGGATCGCGACGGCCTTTCCCCCAGAGTCCCACGCACCGCCGCGATGGTGGATCGAGGAGGCACAGCATGGCAACCACCGAGCGGGTCGTCCGGCCGGAGCGCTACGACCCTCAGGTAATCGAAGAAAAATGGCAGCGGATTTGGGAAGAGACCGGGCTCTACCAGACGGTCGAGGATGACTCGCGCCCGAAGTGGTACCACGTGACGATGTACCCCTATCCCTCGGGCGACCTGCACATCGGCCACTGGTACGCTATGACGCCTTCGGACGCCGCGGCGCGCTACAAGCGCATGCAGGGTTACAACGTGCTCTTCCCGATGGGCTTCGACGCCTTCGGGCTGCCGGCCGAAAACGCGGCCATCAAGCGCGGCATCCATCCCTACACCTGGACGATGACCAGTATCCCGCGCATGGAGCGGCAGATGCGCTCGATGGGCGCCATGATCGACTGGACGCGCGAGGTCATCACCTGCGTGCCCGAGTACTACCGGTGGAACCAGTGGTTCTTCCTGCAGTTCTACAAGAAGGGGCTGGCCTACCGCGCCATGGCGCCCGTCTGGTGGTGCCCATCCTGTCAGACGACCCTGGCCAACGAACAGGTGATCAACGGCCGCTGCGAGCGCTGTGAGACCGAGGTCTATCGCCGCGATCTGGAGCAGTGGTTCTTCCGTATCACCGCCTACGCCGACGAACTGCTGCGCTTCGAGGGGATCGACTGGCCCGAGCGGGTGAGGACGATGCAGCGCAACTGGATCGGCCGCTCGGAGGGCGCACGGGTGCGCTTCGGCACCGCGATCGGGGAGCCGATCGAGATCTTCACCACCCGGCCCGACACGCTGTGGGGCGCTACCTTCATGGTGCTGGCGCCCGAGCATCCGCTGGTCGAAAAGCTGACGACGCCCGAGCAGCGCGCGGCGGTCACGGCCTATGTCGACATGACCCGGCGCCAATCGGAGATCGAGCGCACGGCGACCGACAAGGAGAAGACCGGCGTCTTCATCGGCGCCTACGCCACCAACCCGGTCAACGGCGAGGCGGTCCCGATCTGGATCGCCGATTACGTGCTGATGGGCTATGGCACCGGCGCGATCATGGCCGTGCCGGCGCACGACCAGCGCGACTTCGAGTTCGCGCGCAAGTTCGGCCTGCCGGTCGAGGTCGTCATCGAGCCGGCGGGCGAGACGCTGGACGCGGCCGAGATGATTGAGGCGTACGCCGGCGAGGGTGTGATGGTCCACTCCGGCCAGTTCGACGGCACGCCGACGGCGGGCGGCGAAGCGATCGACAAGGTGATTTCCTGGCTGGAGGAGCAGGGGATCGGCGAGCGCGCGGTGACCTATCGCCTGCGCGACTGGCTGATCTCGCGCCAGCGCTACTGGGGCACGCCGATCCCGATGGTCTACTGCGACCAGTGCGGCGTGGTGCCGGTGCCTGAGGATCAGTTGCCGGTATTGCTGCCCCTGGACGCCGAGTTCACGCCGACCGGCCAGTCACCGCTGGTGAGCGACGCCGAGTTCGTCAACACGACCTGCCCCAACTGCGGTGGACCGGCGCGGCGCGAGACCGACACCATGGACACGTTCGTCGACTCCTCGTGGTACTTCCTGCGCTACTGCGACGCGCGCAACGAAGACGCCGCCTGGGAGAG
>DASSHC010000178.1:0-7079 GCA_035693105.1 Thermomicrobiaceae bacterium
ATCGCCCAGCACGATGCGCTTGGTGCCGCCCAGCCCAGCGAAGAAGGCGTTGGCCTTCTTGGTCTGCTTGCTCATGTTCATCTCCAGCACCTGGGCGACGTGGATGCCGGAGCGCGCGGCCAGCGTCTTGAGCCGCTCGGCCAACTGCTGATCGCGCAGCGGCTCGAACTTGTTGAAGAGGGGCATGATCAGCACCGGTCCGAGCTGGGCGAAGAGGACGGTGAAGGGGAGGGAGAGCGCGCTGACGACCAGCCACCAGCGCCGCGGCCAGCGCCCGATGCCCCAGAGAAGCCCGTTGGCCAGCACCGCGACCAGCGGGAGTGACACCAACAGTCCCTTGATCTGCTCCCAGAGCCAGCCGAGCCGCGACTGGTTGCTCAGGCCGAAACGGTGCTCCAGCAGGTAGCCGCTGTAGTAGCCCAGCGGCAGCGAGACGAGGAACTGGCCCAGCGTGAAGAGCGCGATGACCGCCGTGCGCCCAGCCAGCCGGTTGTGAACGCGGGTAAAGACGCGATGCCGGACATCTCCCGGTAAGCCACTCAGCACCAGCGCGGCCCCACCCAGCAGCGACAGCGCCAGATCGACGATCAGCAGCAGGTGCTTGGCGTGGTTGTAGCGCCGCGCGCGCTCGCGCTCCCGCGGCGTGCCGGCCGCCTCGGCGGTCAGCGCGGACCGCGCGACGACTCGCGCGGTCCCGAACAGGACTCTTCGAGCACTCACGGCAACCTCCTCCGCTCTCTGACCCTCTGCTATGCTGACACGAACGCACGGCCGGCGCGAGGGGAATGACCGCAGCCTGCTTGCCGGGGATCGAGGGAGAGGGGACAGAGGGAGGATGAGCGCTGGATACCAGCCGAGCGAGCCGGAGCGGCCGCGCGCCCGCGAGGTCGGGGTCGTGCTGGGCACCCTACCGCCTGGACCCTTGAACGCGATCACCGATGTGCCCGGCGTTCTGGTGGGGCAGCAGACGCTGATCGCGGGGGATGGCGCGCTGGTGCCCGGCGTTGGGCCGATCCGCACCGGCGTGACGGTCATCCTGCCGCACGGCGGCAATCTCTTTCGCGAGAAGGTCCCGGCCGCCTGTTTCGTCCTCAACGGCTACGGCAAGGCGATCGGGCTGGCGCAGCTCGACGAGCTGGGCGTCATCGAGACGCCGCTGGCCCTGACCGGCACGCTCAACGTGCCGCTGGTGGCCGACGGCCTGATCGAGCACGCCATCCGCACCAACCCCGACATCGGCATCAATACATCGACCGTCAATCCGGTGGCGGCCGAGTGCCACGACGGCTACCTCAACGACATCCAGGGCCGCCACGTGCGCCAGCAGCACGTGCTGGAGGCGATCGCGAGCGCCGCAGATGGCCCGGTCGCCGAGGGAACCGTCGGCGGCGGGACCGGGATGACCCTCTTCGGCTTCAAGGGCGGCATCGGCACCGCCTCGCGCGTCGTCGACGGCGGCGGCGCGCGCTACACCGTCGGCGCGCTGGTGCTGGGGAACTTCGGGAGGCGCGAGCAACTGGTGATCGCGGGCGTGCCGGTCGGTCGCGAGTTGGCCACCTGGCAGCCGCCGGAGAATCTGCCCGAGCACGGTTCGATCGTGGTCGTGGTGGCGACCGACGCGCCATTGCTGAGCCGTGGGCTGGGGCGCATCGCGCGGCGTGGGGCACACGGGCTGGCACGCGTCGGCTCGATCTCCGGACACGGCAGCGGCGACTTCATCTTCGCCTTCTCCAACGCCATCCGGGTGCCACACACGCCGCAGGGCCCCACGCTGACCGTGCCTCATGTCTTTGAGGGCGGGCCGCTGATCGACGCGCTCTTCCAGGCCACCGTCGAAGCGACCGAGGAAGCGGTCGTCAACGCCCTCTTCCGCGCGACGACCATCGACGGGCGCGACGGCCACGTGCGTTACGCGCTCCCGCTGGAGCCGGCGCTGCGGCTCCTGGCCACGGCCGGCGCGCTGAGCCACCCGGCTCCCTAGCCGCTTTCGCGCGGCAGCGGAAACCGGGCGTGCTACACTCGCGCCGTGGCAGAGCAGCGCGTGGGCGTGACGACGGCGCGGCGTGACCGCGTGCCGATCCTGGCGCTCCTGACAGCCAACGTGATCTCGCAGACGGGGAGCACGCTGACCGGCGTGGCAGTCCCCTGGTTCGTGCTGGTGACGACCGGGAGCGCGGCCAAGACCGGTCTTACCGGGGCCGCGGCTCTGCTCCCGGTGGTGCTGGCCGGTGTCTTCGGCGGCACGCTGGTGGACCGCGTCGGCCTGCGCCGCATGAGCGTGGTGGCCGATCTCTGCTCCGGCGTGGCGGTGGCCCTGATTCCCATCTTCTACCACACCACGGGCCTGGCCTTCTGGGAACTGCTCGTGCTGCTCTTCCTGGGCGAACTCTGCGCCAACCCCGGCGGCACGGCCCGCACGGCGTTGGTGCCCGAGCTGGCCGAACAGGGCAACCTGAGCCTGGAGCGGGCCAACGCCGCCCTCGGCGCGGCCCTCAACATGTCGGGCTTGCTCGGGCCGGTCCTGGCCGGAGTCTTGATCGTCGCGGTCGGAGCGGACAACGTGCTCTTTCTCGACGCCGGCAGCTTCGCGATCTCGGCGGGGTTGGTGGCGTTGCTGGTGCCGGCCGTGGCGGCAACCCAGGATGCGGCGCAGGAACGCCCGAGCTATCTGACGGAGCTGCGCGAGGGGCTGCACCTGCTCCGCCTCGACCGCGTCCTGCTGCCCCTCTTCCTGGCCGCCGCCGTGGTCAACTTCACCGTGGTGCCGCTGGTCGCCGTGGTGCTGCCGGTCTACGCGCGGCAGGTCCTGGGCAGCGCCTTCGAGCTGGGCGCGATCCTCAGCGCGATCGGGGCCGGCACGCTGATCGGCACCATCGCCTACGGCATCCTGGCCCAGCGCTTGCCGCGCTACCACACACTGCTCGGCGCGCTCCTCGCCTTCGCGCTGCTCCTGACCGGACTGGTGCTGCTGCCCGGCTTCGCCATCACGCTGTTGCTGCTGGGCGTCGCCGGGCTGACGGTCGGCCCGATCAACCCGATGATCGAGACCATGATCCAGCGGCGCGTGCCGCTGGAGTTGCGCGGGCGCATCTTCGGGCTGCTCATGGCCTTCGCCTCGGGGATCTCGCCGTTGGGGATCGTGATCGGCGGTCTGCTGCTGCAATACACCAGCCTGCGACTGTCCGTCGGGCTGGTGACCGGCCTGCTGCTCGCCGTCGCCGTGGGCCTCTGGTTCGTCCCCTCACTGCGGCAGTTGAAGACCGCCTGACCGGCCGTGCGGCCGGCCAGGCGCGGCTACGACGAGAAGTAGACGGTGTAGTGCGTGTAGGCGGCGGGTGGCTCGGCGAAGACGGCGCTGTAGCCGGCGCTCTCGCCGGGCGCGAGCGCCGCCGCGGTCAGCGCCACCGCGACGTAGTCGACGACGTCGCCGGAGTCATCGTAAAGCGCCACCACCGCGAGCGGATTGGCGACCGGCTGGGCAGCGTCATTCCGCGCCACGCCGTTGACCACCAGGCCACCGCCCGGCAGGGTCTGCTGCTCCTGGCTGACCGGCGCCAGCGCGCCGCGCGCCGCGGCGGCGCTCACGTCGCCGCTGGCCGTGACTCGGTAGTGGTCGTAGGCCGGGGTACCGTCGAACCAGACGCGGAAGGGAAGCTCCTCGCCCGAGGCGATCACGCTGAAGTCGAGGTAGCTCGACTGGCTAAGGATTTTCTGGTTGAACTGGTCGAAGAGCGTCACCGTGACCTGTACGTGCTGCCAGGCCGTGCGCGATTGGTTCCGCAGCGTGCCGAGCGCGATCAGGTTGCCGTCGGCGTCGGAGTGGAAGGACACGGCGCCCGCGCCCAGCGGTGCCGCCGAGCCGTCGGCGGCGCCGTAGCGCCAGGCGTAGTAGTCGCGCCCGGCATTGTTCGACTCGACCTTGAAGCCGCCGGCGTTGTCCGGCGTGTAGGTCAGCACGCGCCGCTCGAAGGCCTGTACCAGGATCCGGGTGGGCTTGCCGGAGAGCTGCACCACCGTCCAGTAGGGCTCGGTCAGTGGGTAGCCGCTGGTGGCCAGCGGGTTGCCGAAGAGCGAGCCCTGCGTGTCCTGCCCGCCGACCGAGATCGTGCCCGAGGAGCGCAGGTAGTCCCAGAAGACGGATGCGACGCTGTGGTCGGTCTGCGGCACCAGCACCGCCGCGGTGACGCCGAGCGACTTGAGCGCGGGATCATCGGCGACATGGCCAGCGCGGTCGAGGGTCTGGGTGATACTCCAGCCGGTGGGAATCGGCTGGTAGCCCAGCAGCGGCTTGAGCGTGGCGTAAGTCGGCGCGTTCGGATCGTTGGGATCGCCGGCGATGTTCATCTCGGCCGATCCGTCGTCCCGGAACATTTTGTCGCCGAGCTGGATGCGGCCGGTGATCATCTCGCGCGCCAGCAGCCCCTGGGTGACGAAGTCGGCGCTGTCGGCGTCGGCGGTGGCGTCGGTGATCTCCATGCGGCCCTTGTCGAAGTACTGCACCTGCCGCACACCGCCGGCGGTCTCGGTCTTCCCCTCGGCGTATTGCTCCAGCACGACGCCGGTGAAGGGTTGATTGCCCCAGACGAAGGCGCGCGAGGCGGTGCCCTCGACCACCGGGAGGTCGGTGCGGCTCCACAGGCGCTGGAAGGCATAGGTGCCGAAGGAGTCGGCGCGCGCCGCCGGCAGCATCAGCAGCGGCAGCAACAAGAGGCCCAACATCAGCAGGGAAAAGAGCCAGCGCGGCACCGAGCGTTGTGTACTCACGTTGTCCGTCTCCGTCTTGCGGCTCAGCCGCCTGCGCCCTCGGATTTGAGGGTCGCAAACACCGGATTCACCCTGGCTTCGAGGATACTGATCGGAGAAGCGGAAATCAGTAGCCCGTTGGCGCTATAATTGGGTCAAGTTAGGAGCCCTTTCGTCATGATCGCTACCAACGTCGCTCCACTCTCATTCGCCTTCGCGCTCCTGCTTCCGCCCGCCGCGCAGGTCTTCTCCCTGCCGGCCATCGATCCGACCATCGCCTATCTGCTGGTTTCGCTGGGCTTCCTCGGCATCTTGCTGGAGACGACCCATCCGGGCAGCATGGTGCCGGGCATTCTCGGCGGCGTCAGCCTGGCGGCCGGCGCCGCGATCCTGCTGACATTCGACAATGCCTGGTGGGCCATCGGCGTGCTGCTGGCGGCCGAGGTGGCCACCCTGGCCTCGGCGCACTGGGTGCGACACGCGCTGCTGACCGCGGTGGGCGTCGCCGGCTTCGCGACCGGCTCGCTCCTCTTGCTGGCGGCCGCGTCGATCCCCGCGCTGGTCGTGCTGGCGAGCGTCGCGGTCGTGGCCGTGGCCTCGTTCGCGCTGGCAGCCGCCGCCCGCCGGGCGCACGCCTGGCCGGTGCAGGCGGGACCAGAGGTGCTGGTCGGCCGGCTAGCCGAGACGCGGGCGCCGCTCGATCCGCAGGGGTACATCCTGGTCAACGGTGAACTGTGGCGGGCGCGGTCGGTCGCGGGGCCGATCCCGCGCGGCGCGACGGTGCGCGTGCTCAGTGTGGAGGGCCTGACGCTGCTCGTCACGCTCGACGGGCTTGGACAAGTGGAAGATCTGCGAGACGCGGACCGCCGGGAAGCGGCCTCGGCCCGGCTCGAGCGCTTTGGGGGCTGAGAGGAGATTCAGATGGGTGCATTGGTCGTTATCGGAATCCTGGTGGTCCTGGCGCTGATCATCTTCAGCGCCACCGTCAAAGTGGTACAGGAGTACGAGCGGGGAGTCGTCTTCCGCCTCGGCCGGCTGGCCGGGGTGCGCGGACCGGGCCTGATCCTGCTGGTGCCCTATATCGAGCGCATGGTCAAGGTGGACCTGCGCACGCTGACGATGGAGGTACCGGCGCAGGAGGTCATCACGCGAGACAACGTCACCATCCGCGTCAACGCGGTGGCCTACTTCCGCGTGGTCGATCCCGCCACGGCGGTGGTCAACATCGCCGACTACGTGCGCGCCACCTCGCAGATCGCGCAGACCACGATCCGCAGCGCGCTGGGCCAGGCCGAGCTGGACGAACTGCTCTCCGAGCGCGAGCAGATCAACCAGCGCCTGCAGACCATCATCGACGAGCAGACCGAGCCCTGGGGCGTCAAGGTCAGCGTGGTCGAGATCAAGGACGTCGAGCTGCCGGAGACGATGCAGCGCGCCATGGCGCGGCAGGCCGAGGCCGAGCGTGAGAAGCGAGCCAAGATCATCCACGCCGAGGGTGAGTTCGGCGCGTCGCAGCAGTTGGCGCGGGCCGCGAACGTCATCACCGGCGCGCCCGGGGCGCTGGAGCTGCGCTACTTGCAGACGCTGAGCGAGATCGCGACCGAGCGCAACAGCACGATCATTTTCCCGATCCCCGTCGACGTGATCAGCCGCTTCCTCGGGGATATGACGGGGCACCAGGACGGGGCCCACGCCGAGAACGGCGCCAAGCCGGCCGCGGTCGAGCCGCCGGCCCACGACTGACAAGCGCGCGGAGTGGCCAGCCAGGAGCAGCCTACCGCCGAGGTCATGGAGCAGCTACGGCCGCACGTGACCTCGGTGGCGCGGCGCATCACCGTCGACGAGTTCACCACGGTGCAGTTCGTCGAGGCGCTGCAGCTCGACGACACGACGCGCGCCGCCTACGAGGAGGCCGTGCGCCGCTGGCCGGAGAATGAGCGCCTGGCCAAGATGATCATCCACGGGCAGGTGATTCCCCAGCTCCTGCGCGAGAGCGGTTTGGTCGAGTGGGCGGGCTTCGCCTACGGCGAGGAGGACCCCTACGCCGTCCCCGCCTGGTGGCGCCGCATCGTGCCGCCGTAGCTGGGGGCAGGGTGGCGCACGACGAGGACGGGTGGCGCGTGCGGCACGGATCCCTCGACTGCGCTCGGGATGACGGGGTAAATATTGTGGCGTACGACAACGGCGAGTCGTCGCCGTCTGCCCCCAAATTACCCCTGTCATCCCGAGCGCAGTCGAGGGATCCGTCCTCACACGGCATCCAAGCTGTTCGATGGGCAGTCCCCTCGCCCGTCCGCTAGCAGCGCCCGCACTGCACGGTGTAGAATCTCGCCCGA
>DASSHC010000179.1:0-2270 GCA_035693105.1 Thermomicrobiaceae bacterium
TCCTCGTAGGCCGCCGAACGCCCGCCCACCACGTCGCGGATGCTGGCGAAGAGATCGCGGAAGATGTTGGTGCCGAGGATCGCTTCACCGCTGACGATGCCCAGGTACTCCCGGACCGCCCGGCCCTATATGTTGTTGGTCGTCGTGACGATCATGCCGACGCTCCTCTCCCGGTCGCGCTTCGCCGGCCGGCGGCACAAGTCAGTTGACAGTGGGGCTGCTCAGCCCGACGGCTAGCGTACACGAGCACGGCCAGCCCACATCCGCCTCCCCGCCGCAAACCGGTATCATGCCTGCGGCACGTGCCGGTTGGCAGAGGCAAATCGCCCCTCAGCCGTGGGGTGCGGCCGCAGCAGACTGACGCCGAGCGGCACGAGGGCGATCGCCGTTCCCAGGAAGGCGACCGCTGAGATGACGATGTAGCCCGAGATGAAGCCGGCTGACATGATGCAGCCGAGGCCGAGCGCGGCGGCACGCCAGCGGCCGAGCACACCGGCTTGGGCCGCGCCAATCGCCAGCGCGATGAAGCCGATGACCAGCGCCGGCCCGGACAGGTTGATGACGTTCGAGGGGATAATCTGGGCATGATCGATCAGGTAGCCGGCCGCCGCCTGCTGGGACGGATCGGTGAGCTGGAAGCCGCCGAAGTAGACGCCGTTGAAGAAGACCGGGCCGAAGAGGCCCACGATGGTCACGATGCCCGCCGCGCGCCCGAGCCAGGGACGCGCCGCCGTGATCTGGCCCGCCAGGCCGATCAGCGCGACGGTGTAGAACATCCAGCCGGCGACGAAGCAGTCGAAGACCACAGCGGCGCGCGTGGGGTGGGCTGCCATGCCGCGCACGTAGTCGATGCCCGCCGCGTGGTAGATGCCGATGCCGAGCAAGGCCGTGATCACCATGACGATGGGCCCCACGATCATGCACACCCCGGCGATCGTATCGCCGGGGAACCCGGCGTCCAGCGCGGCCCGCTCGCCCGTGCTCAAGCCGCCCTGCTCCGCAGCGTTTGTCATTCGGTGGCTCCCTTCCGGTTGACTACGGTTATAATCAATATTATAGGATGAAGAGATGGCCGAGTCAAGACCCTACCAGTCGGAACGGCGGCGGCGGCAAGCGGCCGAGACGCGCCGCGATATCCTCCAGGCCGCGCGCCGCCTCTTCGCCGAGCGCGGCTACGCGGCCACGCCACTGAGCGAGATCGCGGCGGCGGCCGGCGTCTCGGTGCCGACGCTCTACGCCAGTGTCGGCGCTAAGGCGGACATCGCGCGCGCGCTGGTGGAGTTCGTCAACGAGGAAGCCGAGATCGCCGAGCACGACCGGCGACAGCAGGCGACTGAGACCGCGCCGCAGCTGATCCGGGCCAACGTCCACCTGGTGCGCGTGCTCAACGAGCGCTGTGGCGACATCATCCGGGCCATGACCTCGGCGGCGGCCAGCGAGCCGGAGGTGATGCCGGCGCTGGAGGCGGGACGCCGCTACCACCGCGAGGGGGAGCAGGCCATCGCGCGCCGCCTGAGCCAGCTGGGGGCGTTGCGTGAGGGCATCAGCGAAGCGGAGGCGGCCGCGATCAGCAGCACGCTTCTCTCCTACGAGGTCTTCGCCCTCTTCGCCCTGACCGAGGGCTGGTCCTACGACCGCATCGAGGACTTCCTCGCCGCAACGCTGATCCAGCTGCTCCTGCCGCCCGGCACACCGCCGTGAGGCAGTCCGTCGCCGGAAATCACATCTGATTGCTTGCGATACAATTATGTCGTGTCGAGCCATGCTGATCCGCGTACGTACCAGCCGGACGCAGCGGGCCGCTATACTTGCGGTTGCGGACCGGCCGAGGCCGAGCGAGGGAGACGAGTGTCGGAGATCACGCTGCGCGACCTCTGCCGCTGGGAGCGGGGGCTGGCGCTCATCCCGCCGGTCGGGGTCGAGCGCGAGATCGCCCTCGATCGGGGTCTCTCCTGGGCCGTCTCCGTCCGTGCCGCGCCGCCCCATCTGCCGCCGCTGCGCGGCGAGGAGCTGGTCGTGCTGCCGCTGCGGGTGCTGGAGCAACTCGAGGCCGGCGAGTCGCTGACGCGCCAGGAGTTGCTGGCCGAGCTGGCGCGCCAGCCGATCGCCGCCATCCTGACCGAGCCGGGCTTCAGCGAGGAGCCGATCGACCACCTGCCGCTGCTGACATTACCGGCCCCCTTCCCGCTCGATGCCGAGGGCACGCTCAACCGCATGATCACCGAGCGGCGCGCCGAGCTCTACCGTCTGGGCGCCGAGCTCTCGCGCCG